>DASSEQ010000001.1:0-14106 GCA_035695245.1 Mycobacteriales bacterium
GACGACTTGCACCACCTCGACTCCCACCGGTGCCAACAGCAACAAACGGATCGGCCAGATCGCCTCTGCCCGACCCAACAGGATCAGCGCGAACGCAATCAGGATCGTCACGCAAAGACCTGTCATCGTCGGGTGGCCGACAGAGAGCGTCGCCGTCGCCTGCCGATCGAGATCCCGGTACGCCGAAAGATGCCGCACCGGCTGCAGAGTCGTCTGCATAGCTCGCCCGGCGACACTGCTCGGAACCGCAGTCGTGCCGCGCATCTCCAGCAGCGTCGGAAGCACGTCGATCAGCTGGACATACGGCGTGCGGCCTGTCGTCGGCGACTTCAGCTCGCGGTGCGGGAAGCCTTCTCCCGCGATCAGCAATGGATGCAGATGTGGGCCGCCGGTGGGACCGTCGCTGATCCCCGCGACCATGACGAGAGCGCCGGGCGGGGTCGCCTTGAAGTCTGCTGTGATGGCAGTGTTCAGAGCTGCTTGTGCGCGCCGCCGATCGGGGTCGGTATAGAGCTCGTCGTCCACGACGGCGACGAATGCGCGAGCGTCGACGTTGAACGCATCGTCCAAGTTGTCGCGCACCAACGGTTGCGCCCCGTCGGATCTGGTGAGCAGAGCGGTCGCGGCCGCGCCGACGGCGATGGACGGACCGGGGATGGTGTCGCCGAGGATGCCGACCTTCGCGCCGAAACGATTGTGCCGATAGCTCGCGCGCAACCGGGCGAGTGTCTGTGGGTCGAGGTCACAGGAGCGCACGCCGGATGCGACCCGAGTCCCCGCTGAGAGCTCGAGCATGCCGTCGCCACACCGGGTCGCATCCCCTTCTGAGCGCGTAGACATCACGCCGACCGACGCGAAGCCGGCGAACGAGTCGAGCACCGGCACGTGCGGCAGGTCGCTCCAGCGCAAGTCGGGCACGGCGATGAGGAAGAGCGGCCGGGACGGCGCGGCCAGGGCGGTCTGCACCGGAAAGGCGAGCAGCGATGCGACGATCAGCGCGAGCAGCGCGCCAATCCGGCGCACGCGCTCACGCCTCGTCGGCAACGACGTGCACCGGACCGACGTCGACGGCCTCGAGGTCGCTGACGATGCGCTGCGCATCCCCGACGACGACAGCAACCAAGGCGTCCGGGCGGACCCGCGCCGCAGCGGCTGAGTTGACCTCGTCGCGCGTGACGTCCAGCACCCGTTGCCGCAGCCGATCGAAGTGGTCATCGGGCAAGTCGTGCACGACCAGATCGCCCAAGCCGGCCGCGACGGCCATCGGGCTGGCGAAGTTGATCGGGAAGACGCCAGCGCGATAGCTCCGAGCCTGCTCCAGCTCCTCCCCGGTCACGCCCGACTCGTGCATCACGACGAGCTCTTGAACCATGTCGGCGAGCGCCGGCGCGGTCACTTCGGTCTGCACGGCGCTCCGAGCGGAGAACACACCGCCGTGCCGGCGCGCCTCGAACGAGCCGAAGGCGCCGTAGGTGTAACCCTTGTCCTCGCGCAGCCGATAGTTGAGCCGCGAGTTGAACATGCCGCCCAGCACGAGAGCCATGGTCGTCATCGGCACGTAGTCGGGTGTCGACCGCGACGGCCCGTCATGTCCGGCATAGAGCATCGACTGCACCGATCCCGGCCGGTCGACGACGACGACACGTCGACCGTCGGATCTCGGCACGACGTTCGGCGCCGCCGCGGCTGATGCGCCCGACTCCCATCCGGCGAACAACGCTTCGCCGATGGCGTTGACCTCGACGTCGGACAGGTCGCCGACAAGGATCGCCGTCGCGGTGCTCGGTCCGCATCGATCGGCGTGAAAGCGGCGTACGGCGTCCGGCGTCAGCGACGCGACGGTGGCTGCGTCGCCGCCGTCCGGCGTGCTGTAGCGCGTGCCGTCGGCGAAGACGGCATTGACAAATGCGGACGCAGCCCGCGGCCCGGGTTGGCTCAGCTCCAGCTGGATCTCGTCCAGGCGCTCGTCGCGCACCCGTTCAACGGTCGCGTCGTCCTGCCCCGGAGCGCGCACGGCTTCGGCAAGCAGGCGGGCGGCGGAAAGCAGGCTGTCGACCGGCACCTCGAAACCGCAGCGCAGCGAGTCCCAGTCGGCACTCGCGCGCCACACGGCGCCGAGCCGCTCGGACTCGACCGCGAACCCGTAGGCATCCAGGCGCGCGGTGCCCTCCGACAGCACGTCGGCCAGGACCTGCGCCACTCCTTCACTCCCGGCCGGCTCCGCAGTGGCGCCGGCACCGAAGACCAACGACACGACTGCGAGCGGGCGACCCGGAATGTGACAGGCGAGAAGACGGCCGCCTTCGACTGTTCGTCGTTCGAACGACGGGAAGTGCCACGGTCGGGGCGGCCCCGGAGCGGGGCGGTCGGCGATCAAACCGCTCATGCCGCGACCTCGTCGGCTGTGTCGACCTCGGGCACATAGACCAGCACGACCCGGTTGTCCGCGCGCAGCACGGAGCCAGCCGCCGACGCGGCCTCCTCGGCGGTCACCGCGAGCACCCGCGGCAGCAGCTCGTTGACGAGCTCCGGCGCGTCGAACAACGTCGTGAACTGGCTGAACGCATCCGCACGACCGTCGACCGTGGCCAGGTGGTGCAGCCACTGGCTCGTCGTCAGTGCTCGCGCGCGCTCCAGCTCATCCTCGGCGATCCCGGCGGGCAGCCGCTCGGCTTCGGCGTGATACGCCGCTTCCAGCTCGGCGATGTCGACACCCTCACGGGCAGCGAGATCGGCAAGGGCCAGCGTCGCGCCGGCGACGAACGGCCACGTGCTGGTGATCGTGTCGTCGGGCTGCATCAGACCCCGATCGAGCACCAACGACTTGTAGAGCCGGCTGCCCCGTCCACCTCCCAGCACAGTCGCAGCGACGTCCATCGCGTCGTGCGTGGCGGACCCGAACGGTGGGCAGCGGTAGCCGATGAAGACCCTCGGCACCGGCACGCGGTCCGGCACGACGCGCCGGATCTCCTGCCCGATGTGCAGCGGCAACTCGCTCGGTGGCGCCGACGGGTAGCCGCCCTTCGCCGGGATGCCGCCGAAGTAGCGCTCCACCGCTGCCAACGTCGCGGAGGTGTCGACATCGCCGACGATTGACAGCACGGCGTTGTCGGGCCCGTACCACGTCGAATAGAAGGTGCGGGCGTCCGCCAACGAGGCCGCGTCGAGATCGGCCATGGAACCGATGGTCGAGTGCTGGTAGGGATGACCCGCCGGAAAGGCGAGCTCGTGCATCAGGTCAAGCCACGACCCGTAGGGCTGGTTGTCGCGGCTCTGCCGCTTCTCGTTCTTGACGACATCTCGCTGGTTGTCGAGATTCTGCTGGTCGAGCGCGTCGAGGAGCCCACCCATGCGGTCGGCCTCGAGCCACAACGCAGTTTCCAAATGGTGCGCGGGCACGGTCTCGAAGTAGTTCGTCCGGTCACACCACGTGGTGCCGTTGAGCGTGCCACCCGCCGCGGAGATGAGCCCGAAGTGGTCGTTGCGGCCGACGTGGGTCGAGCCCTGGAACATCAGGTGTTCGAACAGATGGGCAAATCCGGTGCGCCCCGGCGTTTCGTGGCGTGATCCGACGTCGTACCAGATGTTGACCGCCGCCACCGGGGCGAGATGGTCTTCGCTGATGACGACGCGGAGCCCGTTGTCGAGCCGGTGCAGCGTGAACGGATAGTGCGGCAGGGCAGGCACGGCGTCAGCATATGGAGCCTTAGCCCGCAAAGGTGTGAGATCGTCGGCGCGACCGGGGGAGGTCGTCATGAGTCGACGCTTGCAACTGACTGCTCTCACCGGTGTCGTTGTTGCCGTCGCCGCGGCCGCAGTGGCGCCTGCTGCGGTCGCGTCGAGCCCGCGAGTGCTGCGAGTCGGCAGCTGGCACGGCATCGCCGGCACCTACCACTCGGTGCAAGCTGCGGTCGATGCCGCGCATCCCGGCGACTGGGTGTTGATCGGCCCCGGTGACTGGAAGGAGCATGGCGACACGACGACGCACAAGCCCGCGTCCGGCGACGCCGGCTGGGCGGTCACCATTGAGAAGGCCGACCTGCACCTGCGCGGCATGAACCGCAACAGCGTGGTCATCGACGGCACCAAGACCGGAACGGCCCGGTGCTCGGCACGACCGGGCGACCAGAACTTCGGCGGCAGTGCGGGCCGAAGCGGGATCGTCGTCTACAAGGTCAACGGCGTCACCATCGACAACCTGACCGCCTGCAACTTCCTCGGCGAAGGCAACCAGATCTGGTGGAACGGCGGCGACGGAAGCGGCCATGTCGGCATGGCCGCCTACTCCGGCTCTTACCTGACCGCCACATCGACGTACTTCAAGTCCGGCGGCAAGAACGGCGAGTACGGCATCTTCGTGTCGGACGCCAAGGGACCTGGGCTCATCACCCGCACCTACGCGAGCAACATGGCCGACTCGTCCTACTACATCGGTGCCTGCCCCGACTGCAACGCCGTGCTCGATCGACCATGGGCCGAACACAGCGCCCTGGGTTACAGCGGCACCAACTCCGGCGGCCACCTGATCATCCAGAACGGGCAGTGGGACGACAACCAGAGCGGCATCGTCAGCAACTCGCAGAACAATGACGACGCGCCGTCGCCTCAGGACGGCACCTGTCCGAACGGCACGGGATCGTGCGAGATCTGGCGTAACAACTACGTGCACGACAACAACGACCCGAACGTTCCGCAGGACGCGGGCGTCGCGTCGGCAGGGCCCGTCGGGACGGGCATGGTGATTGCCGGCGGCAGGTTCGACACCGTGATCGACAACCGGATCGCGCACAACAACGCCTGGGGTGTGCTGACCGTCCCTTATCCCGACACAGAAGTGCCACCGAGCGGCATCGGGCAGGACTGCAACGGCGGGTTCGCGCATGCCGGGCTCAACCAGCTCGGCGGCACCGGCTTCGTGCCGTGCTACTTCAGCGACTGGGGCAACGAGATCGCGCACAACACGTTCACCGCCAACGGAAGCTACGGCAACCCGACCAACGGCGACATCGCCGACCTGTCCACGCCTCCGCTCGAGGACCCCGCAGCACCGGGAAACTGCTGGCACGACAACACCAACACCGGCGGCAGCGTCAGCTCGTGGCCGGTGACGCTGCAGACCACCCAAAGCACGTGCGGGCTGCCGGTCTACCCCGACCCGGCCTCGACTTCGGTCCTGACGGTGCAGGTCGTCTGCGACACCGGGTTCTTCCAGACCGTCAGCTCGTCGTTCCCGTCCTGCTCGCTGCCGGCCGCCGTCAACTACCCGCAGTCGACCACCATCACGACCAAGCCGCTCCCGGCGCATCTGCAGACGATGCCGGATCCGTGCAAGGGCGTGCCCGCCAATCCCTGGTGCGCAGCATCCGGATCATCGACGGGCTCGCGTACGACGAACGGCAGCGGGCTCGCGGCCACCGGCCTCCCGGTGGCGCTGCCGGTCGGGGCGGCCGGCGCGGTCGGTGCGGCACTGTTGCTGCTGCGCCGCCGCCGGCGCGTCTAGTCAGTTCTCGTTATCTTCCCGCTGGTGGCTGGATAGGCGGCCGCAACCTGGTCACTCTCATTGCATGCCGGGATCGCGAGTGCTGGTCGTCGACGACGAGGACGACATCCTCGACCTGCTCGAGATCTGGCTGGGTGACGACGACCGCTGCGCAGACTATGCGCGCTGCAACGATCTCGACGCCGTCGTCGCGCAGGCCCAGGGGTTCGCGCCGGACGTGATCGTCCTGGACGTCTGGTTCGGCGCCCGGACCAGCGTGGGGATCCTGCCGCTGCTGCGCACTGCCTGCCCGCAGTCCACGATCGTGATCCACACTGCGAGCGAGCGAGCGGCCCGGAGCCTCGGCGTGCTCACGCTCGGCGCCGACGACATCATCGAGAAGGCCGAGATCCCGATCGACCAAGTCGTCGACCGGGTCCTGCGCCACGCCGAGGGACGGCGTCCGACCGTGATCGACCTGACCGCGGCGGAGTCCGTCGTCGACAGCCCGTCCCGGCCGGCTCAGTTGACCTGACGGTCTCGATCCGACCAGAACGGCTCGCGGAGCTTGAACTTCTGCACCTTGCCGGTCGCAGTCCGGGGAATGACCTTCACGAAGTCGACCGACGTCGGCGCCTTGTAACCGGCGATTCGCTTCTTGCAGTGAGCGATCACCGCGGCTTCGTCGATGGATGACTCCGGCGCGAGCACCACGATCGCCTTGATCGTCTCGCCCCACTTCTCATCCGGCACCCCGATGACCGCACACTCCACGACCCCTTCCAGGGCGTAGATGCAGTCCTCGACCTCGATCGAGGAGACGTTTTCACCGCCGGTGATAATGACGTCCTTCTTGCGGTCGCTGATGGACAGATAGCCCTCGTCGTCGATGACGCCGCCGTCCCCGGTGTGGAACCACCCGCCATCCAAGGCGTCTGCGGTCGCGTCCGGCTGCTGCCAGTAGCCCTGGAGCACGACGTTACCCCTGGCCAACACCTCGCCCGCGTCGCTGATCTGCAACCGCGTGCCGATGCCGGGCGCACCGGCGCGGACGAGCTTCTGCGACACGACGTCGATGGGGTCGTCAGCCCACTCGCGCTTGCGCCGGTTGATCGTGAGCAACGGTGAAGTCTCGGTCAGGCCGTAGATCTGGATGAACTCCCAGCCGAGCTCGGTCTCGATCCGTTCGATCGTCTTCGACGGCGGCGGAGCGCCGGCGCAGATGACCCGCGCTGCCCGGCCGGCGCCCGGCACCGGGCCGCTCCACTCCTTGCCGGCGTCGAGCACCGCGTTGACGACGGCCGGAGCAGCGCACATGTAGGTGACGCCGTGCTCCCCCACCCGCCGCAGGATCTCGGCGCCGTCGACCTTGCGCAACACCACCTGTGGCGTCCCGGCCGCCGCAGCCGTGTAGAGCATCCCCCACCCGTTGGCGTGGAACATCGGCAGTGTGTGCAGGTAGACGTCCCAATCCGTCACCCCTGCGTGCCAGCCGAAGGTCACGGAGTTGGTCCAGATGTTGCGGTGGGTGATCTGCACACCCTTGGGTCGCGCGGTCGTGCCGCTGGTGTAGTTGATGGTCGCGGTCGCGTCCTCGTCGGCGTCGTTCCACTGCTGCGGCTCCCGATCGAACCGCAGCAGCGCCTCGTCGCTCTCCTTGCCCAGCGCGAAGCGGTGCTTGGCGGTGACCGTGGCGAGCTCCTCCAAAGTCGGGTCAACGAGCAACACAGTGGCGCCGGAGTGCTCGACGATGTACTCGACCTCTTCCAGCCGGAGCCGGAAGTTGATCGGCACGAGGACGCGACCGGACGTCGGCACGGCGTAGAAGAGCTCGAGCAGCCGGGCGGCGTTGGGAGACACGACCGCGACCCGCTCACCCGCATCGACGCCGAGCTCGTCCAGACCTGCTTGCAGAGCGCGGACCCGGCGGGCCACGTCGCCGTAGGTCAATGCGCCGAGGTTGTCCGGCTGTTGCGGCTCGTCGATGACACCGACGCGGTCGGCGAAGACCGTCTCCGCGCGGTCGAGAAAGTCGTTGACGAGGAGCGGGACCTTCATCCAGTACTCCTGCTGGTAGTAGCGAGATCACGGGTCAATGCCGGAAGGATCTCACCGATCGGTCCGCGCAGGACAGCCTCGGCGACGTCGTCGTACGGCGTCTCCTGCGCGTTGAGGACGACAAGTGGAGCGCCGGCCTCGATCGCCAGACCGCACATGCCCGCAGCGGGATGCACGGTCAACGACGAACCGATGGCGAGGAAGAGGTCGCAGCTCTGGGCCGCTCGCACGGCGCGGTCGATCACGCGCGGATTGAGTTGTTGCCCGAAGGAGATCGTGGCCGATTTGAGAATGCCTCCGCACGCCTCGCACGGCGGGTCGGGCGTCTCGTCGCTGACTCGATCGAGCTGGTCGGCCATGCGCGTGCGAGCGCCACAGTCCATGCATTCGACCGCCCAGATGGTGCCGTGCAGCTCGACCACCAGGTCAGGAGACGAACCGGCCCGCTGGTGCAGGCCATCGATGTTCTGCGTCAGCAGCGACACGAGCCGGCCGCTGCGCTCGAGGTCGACGAGCGCCAGATGACCGGTGTTGGGTTCGGCGGTCCACGCCGGATGTGTCTTTCGCGACTGCCAGGCGCGACGGCGCACTTCCGGGTCGTTCAGGTAGTGGCTGAGGTCGGACATGCGCTCCGCAGCGGGGTTCTTGGTCCAGAGGCCGTTGGGGCCGCGGAAGTCCGGTATGCCCGAGTCGGTCGAGATGCCGGCCCCGGTGAGCACGGTGATCGCCTTCGCCGCCTCGAGCAGCCGTCGCACGCGGTCCAGCTCGCCTGTCAGCACCCTTGCGACCTTATGCCGGGTGCCGGCGAAGCGAAATCTCGCTGTCGCGGCACCCCGCGGATGCGATAGGACGTTGCGGTGACCGGTCACACCAACGAGCTCGTCACCCGCTCCGTCAGCGAGGCCGAGCTCGACACGTTCTTCCGCGCGGTCTTCGGGGCCTTCGGCGCCGACGCCACCGACGACGAGCTCGCGATGGAGCGCATCACCGCGGAACCCGAGCGCACAATTGCCGTTTTCGACGACGACGAGATCGTGGCAACCGCAGGCGCCTTCACCTTCGCGATGACGGCACCTGGCGGCAGCAGCGTTGCGACCGCCGGCGTCACCTTCGTCGGCGTCCGGCCCACCCATCGGCGGCGCGGGGTGCTCGCCGGGATGATGGCGCGCCAGCTGCACGACGTGCACGACCGCGGCGAGCCGATCGCCGCACTGTGGGCAAGCGAAGCCGCAATCTACGGACGCTTCGGATATGGGCTTGCCTCGCAGCTGCTGCGGGTCGAGGTCGACCGTGTCGACGCCGCCATGCGAAAAGACGTGGCCGACGAGTCGGGTGTGCGGGTTCGGCTGGTGAGCCCCGCCACCGTCGCCGACGACATCGAGCGGATCGACAAGGAACTCACCTCGCAGCGTGCTGGATCGTTCCTGCGGGACAAGCGCTGGATCGAGATGCTCGTGCAGGACCCGCAGTCGCGGCGGCAGGGTCGGTCGAGCTTGCAGTGCTTCCTCGCCGAGGAAGCCGGCCGAGCCACCGGTTATGCGCTCTATCGCACCAAGGGCGGCAACGTGCATCCCTATGGCTTGCCGGACGGCGAGGTCGCGGTGGGATCCCAGGCCGCTCTGACCCCGCCGGCCAACACTGCGCTGACCCGATCGCTGCTCAGCCTCGACCTGATGCGTCGCGTCAAGTGGTGGAACCTGCCGGTCGATGCGACGCTGCCCCATCTGCTCCGCGACCCCCGTCATGTGCGGACGACCCTTCTGGACGCCCTGCACATCCGGCTCGTCGAGGTGCCGGCCGCGTTGGCCGCCAGGCGCTATCTGGCTCCGGTCGACGTCGTCCTCGAGGTGAGCGACGCGCTGTGCCCCTGGAACGTCGGTCGCTGGCATCTCGTCGGCGGACCCGACGGCGCGACATGCGAACGCACTGACGCGCCGGGCCAGTTGACGACACCGGTCGAGTCGCTGGGCGCCGCCTACCTCGGCGGCACCAGCCTGTCGACCCTTGCCGCCACCGGCCGGGTCGGTGGCGACGCAAAAACGGTCGATGCCGTCGCAACAGCATTCGGCTCGCTCGCGCCCCCGTGGTGCCCCACCGTCTTCTGATCAGCGAGCAATCCGCGCCAGCACCTCTGGCAGCGGGCCGGTGTGAACCACGGTGAGCTGTTGTGTCGGCCGGGTGAGCGCGACGTAGAGATCGCGAAGACCCTGCGGTGCTTCGAGCAGTTGCGCCGGTTCGACGACGATGACCTGGTCGAACTCCAAACCCTTCGCGGCCTCGACCGCGAGCACAGAAACCTGTGTCTCCAACGGCTCGCCCGCCGTGGCATCCGGGAGCTTGTCGCTGACGGCGCGCAGCACATCTGCGTGCAACGTTGGCGGCGTGAGAACCCCGACGGTGCCGCCGTCAGCAGCCGCCAACGCGTCCGCGGCCGCTGCCGCAACCGTGAGGGTCAGGTCGTCGTCCGTCGCAGCAATCGCCACCGGCTGCATGTCGCCGTCGCGCACCGATGTCGGTGGCTCGAGCCCCACGTCGATCGCATGCAGGACATCAGCGGCGAGTGCCATCACCTCCGCCGGCGTTCGGTAGTTGACGGTCAGCTCCTCCTGCCGCCACCGACCAGGTGCCACCGGTTCGAGCGCGCCTTCCCATGACGACGCGCCCCATGAGCTCGACGTCTGCGCGATGTCACCGACAACCGTCATCGAACGCGATGGGCATCGACGTACCAACATGCGCCAGGCCATCGGCGAGAGCTCCTGCGCCTCGTCGACGATGACGTGTCCGTAGTGCCACGCCGCATCGCGACCTGCCCGCGCCGCAAGGGACTCGTCGTCTCCCCCGGCGTTGTAACGAGCTGCCAACGTTGCCGCATCGACGCGCCCGGCTTGCCCGGTGGTCGCGAGCACCTCTCGTGCGTATTGCACGTCTTCGCGCTGCTTGCGACGCTGCTGTGCGATTTCGAGCATCTCCTGCGGGTCGCCGAGCAACGCCCACGCCTCGTCGAGCACGGGCACGTCGCCGGCGGTCCAGCCGCCGCCCGGCTCGCGGTGCAACGGTCCGTCCGCCTCGGCGTAGATGCGTTCGACGAGGTCGGCCGCTGTGACCAGCGGCCACAGCTCGTTGATGACGCCACGGAACTCATCGCTGCGCATGACGCTCTGCACTGCCCAACGCTGACCGGCGAGCTCAGGATCCGCCTCGATCAGCTGGCGGATCAACATGCGCAGCAACTGCTTGGCGAACGTGTAGCGAGCGCGGTTGTGGCGGCGGCCGCTGCGGCGAGCGCGCGAGCGCGCGGTCGCGATCTGCGCCGGCGTCAGCACCAGCTCCTTCTCATCGAACGTCACGACGACCGGCTGCTCGGGCACGCTTTCGAAGCTCGCGACAGTCTCGGCGACGAGATCGGACATCGCGAGATCTGCCTTCGCCCGCGCTGCTTCGGGGGCATCCACTGCTGTCACCGTCACACCGGGCACGAGCGTGTCCAGCGTTGCGAGCACGACGCCGGTCTCGCCCAACGACGGCAGCACCTGCTCGATGTAGCGCAGGAAGACGGAGTTGGGGCCGACAACGAGGACACCGGTGCGCGCGAGCAGGTCGCGATGCGTGTAGAGCAGATAGGCAGCCCGATGCAGCGCAACTGCGGTCTTGCCCGTGCCGGGACCACCTTGCACGACCAGCACACCGCTGGGCTCGGCGCGGATGATGCGGTCCTGCTCTGCCTGGATCGTCTCGACGATGTCGCGCATGCGCCCGGTCCGTCGGGCGGTCAGTGCGGCGAGCAGCGCGCCCTCACCGCCAAGAGTCGAGCGGTCCTCGTCGGTCAGCTGGTCGAGGTTGAAGACGTCGTCCTCGACGTCGAGGAGCCGGCGACCCCGGGTGCGCAGGTGGCGGCGCCGGAGCAACCCGAGCGGGTCGGTCGCAGTGGCGCGGTAGAACGGCTCGGCCACCGGCGCCCGCCAGTCGACGAGCAGCGTGTCGTGCCGGTCGTCGGTCAAGCCGATGCGGCCGATGTGATGGCGGTCGCCGCCGGTCAGGTCGAGCCGGCCGAAGCACAAGCCGGACTCGACCGCGTTGAGCTGGGCCAGCCGGTCCTCGTACATCGTGGCGAAGATGTCGCGCTCGCTGCGGTTCTGTGGCGACCCGGTGGCGCCGCGCCTTCGCACCTCGGCCAGCCGGCCCCGGGTCTCGTCGCGCAGGTGGTCGAGTCGGGCGTAGAGCCGAGCCAGATATGTCTGTTCGCGCTCGATCTCGGCCGCTTTGCCGCCAGCCAACCTCGCGTCCCCTTCGCCAAAAAGCAGTCATTCAGACTACTCGGAACCGGTCGGACCGCGCGCCGGTCGTTCACCCCCTCACTGCTATTGCAAGACGGACGTACGGTTTGGTACCTTGGTTGCGGTCGCGGAAGCGGAGCCAAGGAGACGCCGTGCCGAAGGTCAGTGCCGAGCGCATGGCGGCCACCCGCCGCCGGGTGCTGGACGGCGCGCGACGTGCTTTCGCCGCTTACGGGTATGAGGGCGCAACGGTGAAGCTGCTCGAGCAGGAGACAGGGCTCTCGCGCGGGGCGATCTTCCACCATTTCCCGGACAAGGACGCTCTCTTCCTCGCCCTCGCCAGCGAGGACGCCGAGGAGGTCGCCACGCTTGTCGACGAGGCGGGGCTGGTCGAGGTCATGCGCCGGCTGCGCGACAAGGACGCGGGCTGGCTCGGTGTGCAACTGGAGGTCACCCGCCGCCTGCGCACCGACCCGGACTTCGCGGCGCTGTGGCAGCAACACCTGCGTGGCATCGCCCGCGCGACGCAGGCCCGGCTCGCGCGGCAGCGCGATGCCGGCGTCGTACGACGGGACGTGCCGGTCGAAACGCTGGCGGCCTTCCTGGCCCTCGTCTACGACGGCCTGGTGGCACAACTCGCGACCGGCATGCCGGTCGCTCATCTCGACGGGGTGCTCGATCTGGTCGAGCAAGCCGTGCGCGACACTCCGAAAGACGACAACGAGGAGCACTCCTGATGAGCAACGCGAACAGCTTTGACGCCCGCGCCACGATCTCTGTCGGCGGCAACAACGTGACGATCTATCGCCTCGACAAGGTCGAGGGCAGCGAGCGGCTCCCCTACTCGTTGAAGGTGCTCCTGGAAAACCTGCTCCGCAACGAGGACGGCCACAACGTCACGGCCGACCAAGTGCGGGCGCTCGCATCCTGGGATCCCGATGCTGAACCCGACACGGAAATCCAGTTCACTCCGGCTCGGGTCATCATGCAGGACTTCACCGGAGTGCCCTGCGTCGTCGACCTGGCCGCCATGCGCGAGGCGATGACGCAGCTCGGCGGCGACCCCAAGAAGATCAACCCGTTGGTGCCGACCGAGCTCGTCATCGACCATTCCGTGATCGTCGACGTGTTCGGTGCACCTGACGCTTTCGAGAAGAA
This sequence comes from Mycobacteriales bacterium, assembly GCA_035695245.1. Classification (GTDB taxonomy): domain Bacteria; phylum Actinomycetota; class Actinomycetes; order JAFAQI01; family JAFAQI01; genus DASSEQ01. The sequence goes on from DASSEQ010000001.1 coordinate 12,973, forward strand.
CGCTGCGCTCGAGTTCGACCGCAACAAGGAGCGCTACCAGTTCCTGCGGTGGGGGCAGAATGCGTTCGAAGGCTTCAAGGTCGTGCCGCCGGACACCGGCATCGTGCACCAGGTCAACCTCGAATACCTCGCCCGCGTCGTGTTCGAAGCAGACGGCGTGGCCTACCCGGACACACTGGTCGGCACCGATTCGCACACGACGATGATCAACGGGTTGAGCGTGCTCGGCTGGGGCGTCGGCGGCATCGAGGCCGAGGCGGCGATGCTCGGCCAGCCGGTGAGCATGCTCATCCCGCGCGTCGTCGGCTTCAAGCTCTCCGGTGAGCTGCCGGAGGGCGCAACCGCGACCGACCTCGTGCTCACCATCACGGAGATGCTGCGCAAGCACGGTGTGGTCGGCAAGTTCGTCGAGTTCTACGGCCCGGGTGTCGCAGCGGTGCCGCTTGCCAACCGCGCGACGATCGGCAACATGTCGCCGGAGTACGGCAGCACGTGCGCGATCTTCCCGATCGACGACGAGACCCTCACCTACCTGCGCCTCACCGGGCGCAGCGCCGACCTCGTCGAGCTGGTCGAGACCTACGCCAAGGAGCAGGGTCTCTGGCACGACCCCGGTCACGAGCCGGCGTACAGCGAGAAGCTCGAGCTCGACCTGTCGACGGTCGAGCCGTCACTGGCCGGTCCCAAGCGACCGCAAGACCGCGTGACGCTCAAGAGCGCGAAGGACAGCTTCCGCGACGCACTCAAGAACTACGTCGACGACGGCAACAACAACGGCAACAGCGCCAACGAGGCGTCCCAGGAGTCGTTCCCGGCCAGCGATCCGCCCGCGGTGAGCGCTTCCGGCGCTCACGACAAGCCGGCCGGCGCGCCCTCGGCACAGGCGGACCGACCCAGCAACCCGGCCAAGGTGACCCTCGACGGCGAGGAGTTCGAGGTCGACCACGGCGCCGTCGTGGTCGCCGCGATCACCAGCTGCACCAACACGTCCAACCCGTTCGTGATGGTTGGCGCCGGCCTGCTCGCGAAGAACGCGGTCGAGCGAGGGCTGCAGCGCAAGCCGTGGGTCAAGACATCGCTCGCCCCGGGCTCGAAGGTCGTCATGGACTACTACGAGAAGTCCGGTCTGACGCC
>DASSEQ010000002.1:0-4027 GCA_035695245.1 Mycobacteriales bacterium
CGCACCGCTGCTGCCGCCCATCGGGATGTCGTTGGTCTTGCACTTGCTGCGGATCGGCAGGAAGTAGACGGCCGGGTTGTGCCGCGGCGCGTAGTTGCCGGAGTTGGTGAGGTAGCAGTTGGACGGCATCGACTCGTCGTAGGCGCGCCAGGAGTGACCGGCGGCGACGATCTGCTGGAACAACGACGTGCGGTTCTGCGCGCAGGAGCTCGGGTCGCAGTCGGTCGTCACAGTGCCGTTGGTGCCGGACGAGGCCGCCAGGTAGTTGGGCAAAGACGGGTGGGTCACGGCCGTGTAGTTCATCGCCACGCCGCACTTGTGCACGAACGACTTGAGGTGCGGCGTCGGCGCACTCGCCCCGAGGACCTGCGAGAACGTCCGGTTCTCCATGAAGATCCAGATGACATGGGTGTAGGTCGTGGTCGACTTCCACCCGCAGGGCGCCGTCGTCGAGTAGGTGCCGGCCGGCAGCGCTTGCGGCGCGACCGATGGCGCCGTCGACGCGCTGGGCGTCGCGTTGAGCGCCGCGCCGGCGCCACTGCCGCCGCACGCGGCCGCGGCGAGGAACAAGGACAGCACTGCGGGTCGAAGGCGCACGAACAACCACGCTAGGCCACCAGGTGGGCAACAGGCCATGCCCCAAAGAGACCGGACATCGTGTGTAGTCACGACTGGGCCTAGTCACAACTGGCTGATCATCGGAGCATGATCCCGCGTGCCGTGGGCAGGGCTTCAGCATGGACCCTCGCACGCTCGCGAAGCTCTACGAGATCGACGGCCCGTTCGTCTCGGTCTGCCTCGCCACGCCCAGTGACGTCGAAGATGCGGCCGAACAACTCGAAATCAGGTGGAACAACGTCGTACGGGAGCTGACTGACGCCGGTGTCGACCACGCCACCATCGACGCGCTGACCGTGGCCCGTGGCGACCACAGCGGCGGCAACACGCGGATGCTCGTTGCGGCGCACGGCAAGGTGCACATCGCGACGTCGCTTCCCCAGCCGCCACCGCAGGAGTTCGTGCTGACCGGTCAACTGCCGCGGCTCGTGCCGTTGCTCGACGCGATCACGCTCCAGGTGCCGCACATCGTCGTGCTCGCCGACCGCACCGGGGCGGACCTGCTCGCCTACACCGCCGGACCTGACCCGATCGACAGCGAGCAGGTGCAGTCGGATCGCTGGCCGGAGCACAAGACCGGCCGCGGCGGCTGGGCCACCAAGCGCTACGACGCCACGGTCCAGAACAACTGGAACGAAAACGCGAAGGACGTCGCCGTCACCGTCGAGCGGATCGCTCGCGACATCGACGCGCGCCTGATCATCACCGCCGGTGACACGCAGGCCCTGCACTTGCTGAAGGAGCACCTGCCGACGCATCTCAAAGAGGCCTACGTCTCGGTGCAAGGCGGCGGCCGCCACCTCGACGGCTCCGACGAGGTCGTCGCACAACGCATCACCGAGGCGATCGCCGACCAGGTCGCAAAGGACACGCTCGCGCCGCTCGAGCAGTTCGCGCAAGAGCGCGGACAGCACGACCGAGCCGCGGATGGCGTGACGGAAACCATCGAGGCGCTTCGCAAGGCGCAGGTCAGCACGCTGCTGCTCACGGACACCCGCGAGGTCGGCGCGACCGCGTTCTTCGGTCCGGACCCGGTGCATCTCGCGGCCGCACCTGAGCCGCTGCTCGACCTCGGCGTCGAGCAACCGTGGGAGGCCCCGCTGGACGAGATTCTCGTCCGCGCTGCGCTCGGCACGGGTGCCGAGGTGCGCTTTGTCGGCGGGGGCATGGAGCAATCACCCACGGACGGCGTGGGAGCGTTGCTCCGTTATGCCCGTTGACAATGCCTCCACTTGCTGGCCCGGTTCGGCGTACCCGCTCGGTGCGACGTACGACGGAAGCGGCACCAACTTCGCGCTTTTCAGCGAGGTAGCCGAGCGCGTCGAGCTCTGCCTGTTTGACGACGACGGCAACGAGACGCGCGTGCGGCTGCCCGAGCGCGACGCCTTCGTCTGGCACGGATACCTGCCGACGATCAGCCCGGGGCAGCGCTACGGCTACCGGGTGCACGGGCCCTACGACCCGGCGCAGGGGCAGCGATGCAACCCGAACAAGCTGTTGCTCGACCCCTATGCCAAGGCGATCGAGGGTCGTGTCGACTGGAACGAGGCGTGCTTCTCCTACAAGTTCGACGACCCCGATGCGCTGAACGAGTCGGACTCGGCGCCGCACATGCCCAAGTCGGTGGTCATCAGCCCGTTCTTCGACTGGGACAACGACCGGTCGCCGCGGACGCCGTACAACGAAACGGTCATCTACGAGGCCCACGTCAAGGGCCTGACCGAGACCCACCCGGACATCCCCGAGGACATCCGCGGCACTTACGCCGCGCTCGCGCACCCGGTGATGCTCGAGCACTACCGCCGGATCGGGATCACGGCGATCGAGTTGATGCCGGTGCACCAGTTCGTGCACGACAAGCATCTCGCCGATCAGGGCCGCAGCAACTACTGGGGCTATAACACGATCGGCTTCTTGGCGCCGCACAACGGTTACGCCTCGTGGGGCCAGCGCGGCGAGCAGGTGCAGGAGTTCAAGGCGATGGTCAAGGCCCTGCACGAGGCCGGACTCGAGGTGATCCTCGACGTCGTCTACAACCACACCGCCGAGGGCAACCAGATGGGCCCGACGCTGTCGTTCCGCGGGATCGACAACGCGTCCTACTACCGGCTCGTCGACGGCGACAAGGCGCACTATTACGACACCACCGGCACCGGCAACACGCTGCTGATGCGCCATCCGCACGTGCTGCAGCTGATCATGGACTCGCTGCGCTACTGGATCCTCGACATGCACGTCGACGGGTTCCGGTTCGATCTGGCGTCGTCGCTCGCGCGGCAGTTCCACGAGGTGGACCGGCTGTCGGCGTTCTTCGATCTCGTGCAACAGGACCCGGTCGTGTCGCAGGTGAAGCTCATCGCCGAGCCCTGGGACGTGGGCGAGGGCGGCTACAACGTCGGCGGGTTCCCGCCGCTCTGGACCGAATGGAACGGCAAGTTCCGCGACACCGTCCGCGACTACTGGCGCGGCGACGAGGCGGGTCTCGGCGAGTTCGCCGCGCGGTTGACCGGCTCAGCTGACCTCTATGAGGACGACGGCCGGCGGCCGTTTGCGTCGATCAACTTCGTCACTGCCCACGACGGCTTCACCTTGCACGACCTGGTGTCCTACAACGAGAAGCACAACGACGCCAACGGCGAGGACAACAACGACGGCGAGAGCCACAACCGCTCCTGGAACTGCGGGGTCGAAGGCGAGACCGACGACCTCGACGTCGTCGCGCTGCGCGAGCAGCAGAAGCGCAACTTCCTGACCACGCTGCTGCTGGCGCAAGGCGTGCCGATGTTGCTGCACGGCGACGAGCTCGGTCGCACCCAGCAGGGCAACAACAACGTCTATGCGCAGGACAACGAGCTGTCGTGGGTGGACTGGAACCGCGCCCGTGAGTTCGACCATCTCACCGACTTCGTCTGCCGGCTCGTGCAGCTGCGTCGGGACCACCCCGTCTTCCGCCGTCGCCGCTTCTTCAACGGGCGGCCTGTGCGCGGCTCGTCGCTCGATGACATCGGTTGGTTCAAGCCGGACGGCGAGCAGATGTCCGACGACGACTGGGACTCCGGCTTCGCCAAGTCACTCGCGGTGTTCCTCAACGGGCACGGCATCCGCGAGCCGGGCTACCGCGGCGAGCGGCTCACCGACCAGTCGTTCTTTCTCCTCTTCAATGCCCACTTCGAGCCGATGGACTTCGTCGTCCCCATCCTCGGCGACGTCGACCGCTGGATCGTCATCGTGGACACGCATTCGCCGATGGCCGGCGAGGTGGACGAACGCCTGGTCAAGAACGGCGAGAGCATCACCGTCGAAGCCCGCTCTGTGATCGTGTTGCAGCAAGGCGCCTGATGAAGCGGATCCCGACCGGGACCTACCGCCTGCAGCTGCATCGTGGCTTCGGGTTCACCGACGCCGCGAG
>DASSEQ010000003.1:0-4064 GCA_035695245.1 Mycobacteriales bacterium
GTGCAAGAGGCCGCGCGACAGCTCTCGCACCGCGACTTCCTCACCGTCGCGCTCGTCGTGCCCGAGTCCGACGGCTTCCCGGACAACTGGATCTACATCCACTCGCCGGACGTGCAGGTCGGACGCATCCAGAACTTCGGGTCCTGGTCGCCGTTCCTCGTGAAGGACGGCATGACCTGCCTCGGCCTCGAGTACTTCGTCTTCGAAGGCGACGAGATGTGGTCGACCGCCGACGACGAGCTGATCCGCATGGCGTCGGTCGAGTTGCAACGGCTCAACCTTGCGCGGGTCGACGACGTGAAGGCCGGTTACGTCGTACGGATGCCGAAGGCCTACCCCGTGTACGACGAGGGCTACAAGGACGCGGTCGACGTCCTGCGCGGCTGGTTGGCCGAGGCGGCTCCCAACGTCTATCCGGTGGGCCGCAACGGGATGCACAAGTACAACAACCAGGACCACTCGATGCTGACCGCTTTGCTCAGCGTCGAGAACATCGTCGACGGTGCCGGGCACGACGTGTGGTCGGTCAACGTCGAAGAGGACTACCACGAGGAGCAGCGCGGCCTGCGATCGTCGGGGTCCACGACGGAGGGCACCGGCCGAGACGCGCCGGTGCTACCGCGACGTGAACCGGTTGCCGCGGGGATCGACGAGGGCGCGGCCTGACCCACATGTCGGTCACCGACGCCCCGGAAGGGTCAATCGGCTCGAGCGCAATCTTGCGGCAGCGCCCGGCGGGGCCGGACGAACTGCGGGTGTTGCGGCGCCGTGACTGGGCGACGGTCGGCATCGTCGCGGCCGTGCTCGTCGGCATCGCGTTGCGGTTCTTGTCGCGCGGCCCGCTCTGGCTCGACGAGGCCCAGTCCGTTGCCATCGCCCGCCAACCGCTCGACCATCTGGCGGCTGCGTTGCGGCACGACGGTGCGCCGCCGTTGTACTACGTGCTGTTGCACGGCTGGATGAAGTTGTTCGGCACGTCGACGTTCGCGGTGCGCTCGTTGTCGGCGGTCCCGGCGGTGCTGGCGCTGCCGGCGACGCTGCGGCTGGGTCGTCGCTTCGGTGGTGATGCTGTCGGCATCGCGGCAGTCACGCTGCTGGCCGTCTCACCGTTTGCGGTGCGCTACGCCGTCGAGACGCGCATGTACAGCTTGTTGCTGCTCCTTGGTGTGCTCGGCGCGCATGCAGTCTTGTCCGTGCACCGGCATCGCACCACGCGAGCCGCCCTCGGCGTCGCGCTGGTCTCGTCGGCGATGCTCTACACCCACTACTACGCGGTCTTCGTTCTTACGGTGCTCGGTGCGGCAGAGCTCTGGATCTGGTGGCGTCGTCGCGACGGCGCCGCGCTCGCTGTCGTTGCCGGCGTTGTTGCCGGTGGGCTGACGTTCCTTCCGTGGCTGCCCGACTTCTTGTACCAATCCCGGCACACCGGCGCGCCGTGGAACTCACCGCCCGACGCCAACGCAGTCATCGGCACCATCGACTCCTGGATGGGCGGCGCGCGGCCGGCTGCGCAGCTCGCCTCGTTGATCGCGCTCGGCTGCGTCGTAGTCGCCCTCATCGGTCAACGCGGCCGCCGCGGGCAGGTCGTGCTGCAGACGCGCATCGCGCCAGAGCCGGCGCGGTTGTTCGGCGTCGTCGTCGGCGCCCTCGTGCTCGCGATCGTCGTGGACGGCGCGACGCAGCAGGCATATGCGCCGCGATACCTGTCGTTCGGGGCCGCGCTCTTCCTGGTCGTGGTCGGATGCGGCATCGCGGTGCTGCCGTCGCGTCGTGCGCGTCGGATCATGCTCGCGCTGCTCGTGGTCGCGGACCTCAGTGTCTGCCTGGAGAACGCATGGCAACCGCGCACCCAAGCCGGCGAGGTGGCGGCGGTGCTCAACGCCAAGGCCCGTCCCGGTGACGTGATCGTCTACTGCCCCGACCAGACCGGCCCGTCGACATCACGGCTGCTGCACACATCCGCGCGGCAGTTGGTGTTCCCCAACTTCGGCTCGCCGAAGGTCGTCGACTGGGTCGACTACCGGGACCGCATCGCCGACGCGGACCCCACCAAGTTCGGCAACGCGATCGACAAGTTGGCGGGGCATCACCGGGTCTGGCTCGTCTGGTCACTGCAGGTCAAGCCGCTCACCAAGGACTGCGCCGGCCTCATCGACCACTTCGTCGCCTCTCGCGGCCTGCCCGCCCAACCCGTCACCCGCCACCCCGAGTTCAGCGAAACCATGAGCCTCAACGAATACGGCCCACCCCGACACGGCTAGCCCCCCACCGACGCCTGTGGACAACTCACGTCGACATCGCTGAGTTTTCGTCAGTCTGTGCGGCGTGGGCGCGCCGAAGATTCCCGAGCAACTGCTGGGGCGTCCGTTCACGCTCGCACAGGCACGCGCGGCCGGGTTGACCGGCCGGGCGCTTCAGGGCGGGCAATGGAGACGGGTGCTGCGCGGCGTCTGGGCGCACGTCGACGTTTCAGACAGCCGGGAGCTCCGTCTTGCCGCGGTGTTGCTCGTGCTGCCACCGGATGCTGTTGCGCGCGAGTTGACAGCCGCTTGGCTTTACGGCGCTGATGTCAGGCGTGCGGACGACCTCGACGTCCACATCTATGTGCCGGCAGGTCGGCGGATGCGTTCGCGCGACGGCTTGGTCGTCAGCGTGGCGCAATTGAGCGACGCAGATATTTTCGTCTATCGAGGGCTCCGAGTTACTTCCGGCGTACGAACGGTCTTCGACTGCCTACGGCTCGCTGATGAAACCGAAGCGCTCGTAGCAGCGGATGCTCTGCTGCATCTGCAGTGCACGAGGCTCGACGACGTCACCGACTACATCAGCCGCACGCACCGCGTCCGGAACTCTCAGCTCGCTCTCACGCGGCTTCGGCTGGCGGAGCCGAAGACCGAATCTCCCATGGAGACGCGCCTTCGACTGTTGCTGCTGCGCGCAGGGCTTCCGCCGCCGCAGGCGCAGTGGGTCGTCCGGGAAAACGGCCGGTTCGTTGCGCGGCTCGACTTCGCCTGGCCTTCGGTCTGTGTCGCTATCGAGTACGACGGGGCAGAGCACTGGGGTCAGCGCAGACATGACGATCGGCGCCGCGCTGCCGCTCGGGCGCTTGGCTGGCACATCGACGTCGTCAGCGCCGAGGACTACTACCGGACTCCGGACGAGATCGTCGACATGGTGCGCCGAGCCCTAGCAGGGCGGGGTCTGCGTTGAGATACACGAACCGCACCTCTGGAGGGGCTGTGAAGGGTGCGGTTCGTGTATCTCAACGAGAAAAGCGGCGGTCGATGGCGCGGGCGGCCAGGACGGCGAGGGCGAAGACGATGGCGCCGCCGAGGAGGTCGATGACCCAGTGGGTGCCGGTGACGACGACAACGAGACCGGTGAAGACCGGGTAGAGCCACGGCAGGAGTCGCACAACCCGACGTGGTGAGCGCCGGACGTGCATCCAGATGACGTAAGCGACCCACGACGACCACACGATGTGCAAGCTCGGCATCGGCGCGAAGGGGTCGGCGATGTGTTCGAGCACACCGTGGTTGTAGGACCAGAGACTGCCGACGGTGTCCATGGTGTCCTGCGTCTTGATGCCCGCTGGCATCAGGCGCGGCGGCATCGCGGGATACAGCGCAAAGCAGACGAGGCCGATCGCGGTGCCGGTCATCAGCACGTTGCGGCAATGGCGATAGATCGATGGTGCGCCGCGGAACAACAGCACCAGGAACACCGTGAGAGTCAGGATGAAGTGCAGCGTGCCGTAGTAGACGTTCATGCCGACGACGACGGGTCGCAGGTGGTAGATGAACGCGTGCTGCAGTGAGTGCTCGATGTTGATGTGCAGCCATTGCTCGAGATGCAAGAGGTCGTAGCCGTGCCGACGCGCGACACCGCGCGCATGCACCGTCGCAGTGCCGTGCCAGTCGCGGATTTGCGCGTAGGCCATGTAGAACGCGACGGCGAGTGGGATCTCCAACCACCAACGTTGCCGGCGGGGCCCGACGCCCGACGCCTCAACGGCATCGGCGAACTCGTCACCGGCGCGGCGTTCGACCGACTCGAGCGACGTC
>DASSEQ010000004.1:0-18518 GCA_035695245.1 Mycobacteriales bacterium
ATGCAGGTGCAGATTCTCGTCGACCCCGCCGACAGCGGCTACGCGGAGTTCCCGGGCCAGCCCGCGGCGACGACCGCAGGGTGGGTTCTCTCGATTGTCTTCGGAATCGGCTTCCTGCTGTTCGGCGGCTTCGGGTTGCGAGCGTCGTGGCGGATGCGCCGCACCCGGCCGGCGGGGTTCGCGTTAGGCGCGCAGCCAAACCCCGTCTGACCGGTCAGCCGACGTGCTGCTGCACGAAGGCCAGCAAGTCCGTTGCCTCGTCGATGGCTTTCTGTGTCGGCTTTCCGGCGCCGTGCCCGGCCGACGTCTCGACGCGGATGAGCACCGGTGCGTCGCCTCCCTGCGCCGCTTGCAGCGCTGCCGCGAACTTGAACGAGTGGCCGGGAGCGACGCGGTCGTCATGGTCGCCGGTCAACACCAGCGTCGGCGGATATTCGGCGCCGGCCCGCAAGTTGTGCAGCGGGGAGTAGGCGCGCAGCCAGCGGAACTCCTCGGCGTCATCCGGGTTGCCGAAGTCGCTCACCCAGGCCCACCCGATCGTGAACAGGTGGAAGCGCAACATGTCCAGCACGCCAACTGCGGGGACGGCCGCGCCGAACAACTCTGGCCGTTGCGTCATGCAGGCACCGACGAGCAGACCTCCGTTGGAGCCGCCATGGATCGCCACCTGTGACGACTTCGACCAGCCGCTCTCGCCGCCCAGCCACTCGGCCGCTGCGCAGAAGTCGTCGAAGACGTTTTGCTTGTTCGCCAACCGGCCGGCGTCGTACCAACTGCGGCCGTATTCCCCACCTCCGCGCAGGTTCGCCACTGCGAACACACCGCCGCGCTCGACCCACACCGCTCGCATTGCGGAGAAGGTCGGTGTCAGCGGGATGTTGTAGCCGCCGTAGCCGTAGAGCAGCACCGGCCGCTCGCCGTTGGGCGTGACGTCACGACGGTGTACGACGAAGACCGGCACCCGCGTGCCGTCCTTCGATGTCGCGAATGCCTGCTCGGTAACCATCGAGGATGCGTCGATCCGTGCCGCCGGCCCGGCGATCTCGCGCGTCGATTTCGACGCGAGGTCATGCGCCCAGATCGATCCGGAGTCGGTGAACGACGTCACCCCGAAGTGGACGACGTCACGGTCCGGATGCCCGGACAGCTCCGTCACCGTGCTGAGGCCAGGGATCTCGACGTCGTACGACGCACTGCCGTTGAGCGAGTAGACGACGATCCGCGAATGGGCGTCGTGCAGGTAGTGGGCGACGAGGTGACCGCCGAAGAGGTGCGCCGCGAGCAGTGTGTCGCTCGCTTCCGGTATGACCTCGCGCCAATCGGTGCGCGCCGGTTGGTCGAGAGAGACGGACACGATGCGACGCCGCTCCGCCTGTGCGTCGGTGCAGAGATAAAAGGTGTCGTCGACATTGCCGACGATCGCCGCGTCGGACTCGAAGTCGTCGACGAGGGGGCGCAACGTCGCGGCTGCGTCGGTCAGGTCGAGTGCGTGCAGCTGGTTCTCGGGGAACGTGCCACGCCCGATCCATACGAACAGGAAACGTCCGTCGTCGGTGGTGCCGACGCCGGGGATCCACTCGGGTTGGTCGGCGGCGACGAAGACGAGAGTGTCCTCAGTTTGTGGCGTGCCCAACAGATGTCGCATCACGCGGCCGATGCGGGACTCCGCGAGGAACTCGCGGCCGGGCTGAGGCGGGTCGTAGGCGACGTAGAAAACGCTCGACCCGTCGTAGTCGAAGGCGCCGTCGGAGAACTTCGTCCACTCCAGCACGTCGTCCAGATCGCGGTCGGCTTCGATGTCGCGGATGCGCCATGTCATCCAGTCGGAGCCGGCGCTGCTCGTCGCGTAAGCGAGGAGCCGCCCGTCCCGGCTCACCGTCCAGCTCATCAACGCGACGGTGCCGTCGTCGGAGAGCGTGTTGGGGTCGAGGAGGACCCGGCCGTCCGCGTTTGGCGCGTCCATGACGAAGAGCACGGACTGCGGTTGCAGCCCGGTGTTGCGGAGTTGGAACCACCGGCCGCCCCGCTCGAACGGCACGCCCTGCTTCGGGTAGTCCCACACTTCCGTCAGCCGGCGCCGGATCTCCGCACGGGCAGCAATGCGGCTGAGCACGCTGTCAGTGAGCTCGTTCTGCAACTTGACCCATTCGGAGGTCTCGCTCGAGGTCGTGTCCTCGAGCCAGCGGTAGGGGTCGGCAATGGTTTCGCCATGAAGGACGTCGACCACCGCGTCATCGCGGCGGGTCGGGGGATAGGGGAGCGACATGGGCGCAAGGGTAAGGCGGAACCTGTGTTGACAACATGTCAAATACACGGCTTGATCGGGCGAGTACCCGCAACGGGAACCGAGAGGGCGACGGCATGAAGATCAACCCGGACGGCGCAGGGCTGGACGAACGGCGGCTCGAGCGGATCACCGACCACCTGCAGAAGCAGTACATCGACGCCGGACGCATCGCAGGTGCGCAGGTCGTCGTGGCGAGGCACGGCCAGGTCGGTTACTTCCGGTCGTTCGGTGCCCGTGATCTCGAGCGCAGCAAGCCGATCGAGGACGACACCATCTTCCGCATCTTCTCGATGACGAAGCCGATCACCGGCGTGGCTCTCCTGTCGCTCTACGAGCGCGGTCTCTTCCAGTTGGACGATCGCGTCTCACGCTTCATCCCGGAGTGGAAGGGCCTCAAGGTCAAGGAGACCGGGCCAGACGGCAGCGAGCGGCTGGTCGAGCCCAAGCGCGACATGACCGTGCGCCACCTGCTCACGCACACCTCCGGGCTCGGCATGCCCGGCGGCCGCTCGTTGCAGCAGGCCCTGTCGGTCGAGGACCACAAGCCCGGTGAGGCGTTCTCGCCGAGCTTCCGTGGTGGCGGCGACCTGGCGACGTTCGTGTCGCGGCTCGCCGAGCAGCCGCTCGAGTTCCACCCCGGCGACCACTGGCTCTACACGATCTCCACCGACATCTGTGGCCGTCTCGTCGAGATCCTTTCCGGACAACGCTTCGACGAATACCTCCGTACGACGATCTTCGAGCCGCTCGGCATGAGCGACACGGGCTTCTACGTCGGCGACGACAAGATCGACCGGCTGGCCGCGTCGTACCGCCGCGACCGCAACAAGAAGCTGACCCTCCTCGAGGACCCGCAGAACAGCCGCTACCGCAAGGAGCCGACCTTCTTCTCCGGCGGCGGCGGGTTGCTGTCGACCACCGCTGACTACCTGCGCTTCTGCCAGATGCTGCTCGGTGGCGGCGAGATCGACGGCGTGCGCATCCTGTCGCGCAAGACGGTCGAGCTGATGGCCTCCAACCACCTGCCCGGCGGCGGCGACATGCGACAGTTCGCGATGCCGGGCAGCTACGGCGAGGTCGAGTTCGCCGGCATGGGCTTCGGACTGACGGTTTCGGTGGCGCAAGGGCCGGCGCAGACCGGCGTCGTCGGCAGTGCCGGTGAGTACATGTGGGGTGGTGCCGCCTCGACCATCTTCTGGATCGACCCGACCGAGGACCTCACCGTCGTCTTCATGACGCAGTTCATGCCGTCGGGCACCTTCAACTTCCGCGGCCAGCTCAAGTCGATCGTCTACGGAGCCATCGCCGACTAGGTCGGCTAAACAGGCACTGCCGACTAGGTCGGACTACGACACAGCATTCGCGGGCACGCTTTGTGCGTGTCTGCGGATGTTGTGGTCGGTCATCTCGGTGCCTTGCCCGGCATCGTCGTGAAGTCGGCGCTGCTCTATGGAACTGCGCTGATCCTGTTGAGAGCCGGTGAGCGGCGCACTCTGGCGCAGTTGAACATCTTCGACGTCATCGTCGCTGTTGCGATGGGCGCGATCGTCGGGCGCGCAGCGACGGCGTCAACGACGTCATGGGTGGAAGGCGCTGTGGCCCTGGCGACGTTGATCGTCGTGCACCGGTTGCTGTCGTGGTTGCGGTTCCTGCCGGGCATGCGACGCGTCACCGACCCGGCGCCGCGGCTACTCGTCCATGACGGAGAGCTGCAACGGCTCGCGTTGTTCCGCTCCGGCATCACGGCCGAAGACGTCGAGGCGGCCTTGCGAGAGCGGGGATTTCACGACCTCTCCGAGGTGCACGTTGCGGTGCTCGAAGGCGCCGGCAACCTGACCGTCGTACGTCGAGGAGCCGGTGGACCCTTGATCGACGGGGTGATCCGGGCGGCGAATCAGCCGCGCAACCTCGGCAGCACCTCGCGCTCGTAGAACCGGATCATGCCTTCCTGGTCCGGCCCCATCTGGGAGATATAGACCTCATCGAAGCCGGCATCGACGTAGTCCTTGATCGTCGCGACGTGCTCGTTGACGTCGGTGCCACACGTGACCTTGTCCGCGACCATCTCCTCGGTGACGAGCTCGCTGGCCTGCTCGAACAGGGTCGGCGTAGCCAGCTCCTGGGCGAGTTGGCCGGGCACGAACGAGTTGCGCCAGGTCTGGTGGGCGATCTTCACCGCCTGCTGCTTGTCCTCGTGCCAGCAGACCTTCACCCCCGCCTGCGTCATGCCCTTGCCACCGTGCTTGCGGTAGGTCGCGATGTCCTCGCTGCTCGGCGTCGTGGTGATGAAGCCGTCACCGACACGCGCAGCGACCTCGATCGCCTTCGGCCCGAAGCCGGAGACCAGGATCTCGGGCGGCGCCTCGGGGCGCGTATAGATGCGGGCGTTCTCGACGACGTAGTGCTCGCCGTCGTGGTCGACCATCTCGCCCGTCCACAGCCGCCGGATCAGGTCGATGGCCTCGGCGAGCATCGACAGGCGCACCTCGGGGATCGGCCAGTGGTCGCCGAGGATGTGCTCGTTGAGCGCCTCGCCGCTGCCGAGACCCAGCCGGAACCGGCCGCGACCGAACAGCTCCGCGGTCGTTGCGGCCGCCTGGGCGATGACCGCGGGATGGATGCGCATGATCGGGCAGGTGACCGCCGTGGTCACGGGCACCTTGCTCGTGCTGGCCGCGATCGCGCCGAGCACCGTCCATACAAACGGGCTTTCGCCCTGGTCATCCAGCCAAGGATGGAAGTGGTCAGAGATCCACAACGCCTCGAACCCGGCCTGCTCGGCCTGGGCGGCGGCTTTCACGAGCTCGCTGCCCGGGTGCTCCTCGCTGGACAGGAAATATCCGAACCTCACCATTCGGTTGGGCTACCCGGACTGAACTGGGCTACTCAGCGTGACGAATGTCTCTCCAGCGGGTACATCAGGTCTTCTTCAGCCGGACGCTGGTACGGTGCGCGGCGCGTCGCGGAAAGTTCTTGCGAGTTCCGGGCACAACTAGAGCCGGTTCTGCGTTAAATCCGCGCCGGACCCATGGAAGGCAGGACCAATGGCAACCGATTACGACCAACCACGCACCGATGACAGCGACCTTGGTGAAGACAGCCTTGAAGAGCTGAAGGCACGCCGCGACCAGCAGGCCGGCGCTGTCGATGTCGACGAGGCCGAACTCGCCGAGTCCCTGGAGCTGCCTGGCGCGGACCTCTCCGGTGAGGAGCTCACCGTCAGAGTCGTGCCGAAGCAGCTGGACGAGTTCACCTGTATGAGCTGCTTCCTGGTGCGCCACCGCAGTCAGCTCGCTGACGAGAAGAAGATGACCTGCAAGGAGTGCGCGCAATAGCCGACGAGCCAGGCGACGAAACCCTTACCGGTGTCGTCGCGCGACTGACCGACGACGAGCCGCTCGACCGCCGGACCCGTGCCGGCTTGGTCGGGCGGCTCGCGGTGCATCTGGCCCGCAACGGCCGGCGGCTCGTCGATGCGGTCATCGACGTTGCGCCGCACATCCCGATTCGCGACCGCGAAACACTGCACCATCACTTTCCTGGAATGTCGGCGGAGCAGGTCGCGAAACACCTGATCGCCAATGCCGCACGTGCGACGGCGGCCGTGGGTGCCGCTGGTGGCGTCCTCTCCACGATCGAGGTGGCGGCGCCGCCGACGTTGCTGTCCGCGCCGGTGCAGGTGGCCGCAGAGACCCTTGCCGTCGTCGCCATCGAGGTGAAGCTGGTGGCCGAGCTGCACGAGATCTACGGCCACGGTGTTGCCGGCACCCAGGCGATCCGGGGGGCGGCCTACCTCGGTGCCTGGGCGCGACGCCGCGGCCTCGACCCGCTTTCGGCGGGATCGTCGCTGACCAGCGTGGTCAGCGGTGCCGCGCGCCGCGAGCTCCGGCAGCGACTCGTACGACGAGCCGGCCGCAACGCCGCGAGTGTGATCCCGTTCCTTGCCGGAGCGGTCGCCGGCGCGTCTCTCAACCGCCGGGAGACGCTCAGGCTCGGCGACAAGATCGCCGACGACCTGCGCCCTCGCCCCTATTCGAGTTGAGTGGCGTCAGGCGGAGTCGAGGAACTCGCGGGTGATCCGCGCGGTCTCCTCGGGGTGCTCGAACTGTGGGACGTGCCCGCTGTCGGCGAGGCAGATCGACTCCGCGTCCGGCACCGCCGCGACAACGTGCCGTTCGAACGACGCCGGCACCAGCCGGTCGCGGTCGCCCCAAATGAACAGCGCAGGAGTAGCCAGCTTCGGCAGCCGGTCCCAGAAGCCGTGGTCGCCGAACGCTTCTTCCATGTAAATCTGCTTCAGCGCGGAGAAGAACGCGCGCCGATGCCAGTAGCTGCGCATGACGCGAAGATGCTCGTCGGCGGCAGCGTCGTACCACGACTGCGGCAGCCGAGACGGTTCGGAGAACATCGCGCGGATGCCGCCCACGATGGCGCGGTGCGGCAGCGGCAGCGGTGGCACGACCGCGTCTGGTGGCAGCACTCGCACCAGCGGGGTGAACTGGCGCAGTCGCCGGAACGCCGGCGATGGGCAGAGCAGCACCATTCGCGAGACGGCGTCGGGTGAGGTGAGTCCGAGCTCGATCGCGACGCGGCCGCCGAGCGAGTTGCCGATGAGTGCAGCCGGCCTCGCGTCGACGATGGTCAGGAACGCATCGAGCCACCGGGCCAGGTCCTGGGCGCGGTAGCGCCATCGAGGCGCACCGGACGCACCGAACCCCGGGAAGTCCGGGGCGATCACCCGGTGGTCGGTCGCGAGGTCCGCGAGGAGCGGCAGCATCGAGGCGTTCGTTGCGCCGAGGCCGTGCATGAGGACGACCGGTGGGGCGTCGCGGGGGCCGGCTTCGAGATAGGCGCTGCGGACGCCGAGCACGTTGCGCACGCGGGCGACGGGATGCGTCACCGGGCGCACTCCGACGTCGAACGCGCCGTCCATCTGCATCGCGAGGGCGAGGTCGCCCCGCACGATCAGGCCGTGCGAGAGGAACGCCTCGACACCGGAGATGCGGCCCTCGAGCACCGAGGCGAGCACTGCCGGATCGGCCGTGACCGTGGCCCTGGGTTTCGGCACTGCGCCGCGCTTCAGCCGGACACGGCCCTCGTCGAGGAGCACGGTCCAGGCGCCGGCCGGGGGAGACGCAAAGACGACCGCGCCGCGCTGGTCGGCGAGCGCGCTGCCCACGCCGAGGCGCAGCCGCGCGCTGAACAGCGCGTCGAGGTTCGGGATCGCCGCGAGGCGGCGTCCCGATGACCGTGGTGCCGCTTCGGCCGGTTGTGCCACGTCGAAAAACGTACGCCGGAGTAACCGTCAGTAAACGACAACGCGCGGATCGGCGTGTCGCCGTATGCCCTTTGTCCCGGAATGTCAGCCGCTCACCGTCGCCGCGGCGAGGTCAACTGGGCGGCGCTAGGCGGCGGTTTTCTCCACGCCGGGTGGGAGCGACCCGGTGGCCTTGTGCCAGGTGGAGGCGACCTTCTTCTGCGCGAGCAGTCGCGCGAGCCCGATGATCGCGCCGGACAGGACCGCCCAGGTGGCCGCCTCCGGCCAGGTCACCGACGGGTGCTCGGGGTTGGCCGGCGGCTCTTTGCCGGTCGCGGTCTTCCACGCGATCGCCAGTGACTTCCGCGCCACGAACGCGCCGGCCATTGCCGCGGCCATCGCCATCAGCTTGTAACCGAACTTGCCGTCGTCGGCCTCGTCGTCGTGTGCCATGACCGCAGTCTGCTACGCGGCCGGGGCACGGCAGACTGCGGGGATGACCGACCCGACCGACTTCATGTCGCTGATGCCGTTCGCCACCGACCTGGGCATGCGGGTGGTCTCGGCGGACGGCGAGCATGCGGAGGCGGTGCTCGACTGGGCCCCGCGGCTGTGCACCGCGAGCGGCATCATGCACGGCGGCGCGCTCATGGCCTTCGCCGACACGATCGGCGCACTCGTCACGGTGCTCGGGCTTCCCGACGGCGCCACCACCGCGACGATCACGTCCACGACACAGATGTTCCGACCGGTCCTCGGCGGCTCGGTAACCGCCAGGGCGGAAGTGCTCCATCGCGGCCGCACGACCGTCACCGTTCGCACCAACCTGTACGACGACAACAGCAAGCTCGCGGCCACCACGACTCAGGTGCAGGCGGTGCGCACCGCGTCCTAGTGCACGGGACTCGGCCGTTCGGTTGATTCGTGGTGATTTCGGTCCAGCGAGGCTGATCTCTGCCCGACTCTGCCACCGTGCACGTTTGGCGGCCGTCGATGCTGCCCCCGCGACTTCGCCGGTGGTGGGCGCTCGCGCTTTCCCTGGCCACCGCGGCCGTTGTCGTGCCGACTGCTCTGCTGGCAAGCGCCCAGTCGCAGTCGGTGCAGGTCGTCGCGGCGACCGGCGGTCAGGTGCAGGTCGTCACGCTGCACGTCGACGGACGAGACCGCTCCTACCGCTTGTTCGTGCCGACCGGCCTCCAGGATCGAGCGCACACCTTGCTGCTCGCGGTGCACTGGCTCAACGGGACCGCGGCGCGCTTCGAGGCCAACTACGGTCTGGATCGCGGAGCGCTCGCCAACAACGCGGTGATCGCCTATCCGGACGGACTCGGTCGCTCGTGGGACGCCGGCACCTGTTGCGGATACGCGGTCCGCCACCGTGTCGACGACATGCGCTTCCTGCTCAGGGTTGTGGCTGACGTCGAGCATCGGGTGCACATCGACCCGGCACGCGTTGCGGTCACCGGCTTCAGCAACGGTGCGCTCATGTCCTATCGGCTGATCTGCACGCGGCCCGACGTCTTCCGCGTCGCCATCGCCGTCGCCGGCGACATGGTCGCCCCGGCCTGCCAGCCGAGCAAGCCGGTCAGCCTGCTGCACGTGCATGGGGTTCGTGACCGAGTGATTCCGATCGCGGGCGTTCGCTCCTCGCCGATCGATCGCACCGGCTTTCCGCCGGCCGCCGACAGCGTCGATCACATCGCCGACGTCGACAGGTGTGCCGGCGCGACGACTTCGAGCAACGCGTTGACGACCACGTGGGCTGCGTATGGCTGCGCATCGGGCGCGCAGGTCCGCTTCATCACGTCGCAGACCTTGCCGCATCGATACCCGACCGGCCCCACTGCGACCTCGACGTACGGCGTGGACATGCCGCCGTTGACCTGGTCGTTCCTGCGCACTGCCTGGCCGTCCTGACCGAAGTTGTCAGGGCCACGCGGCAGACTCATCGCGTGCCTGCCCTGACACGTCTGAGCTTGTCGCAGGCGCGGCGGCTGGCGCTGGCGGCGCAGGGCTTCGGCCGGACGCGTCCGTTGACGACACCGGACCGGCGGCACCTCCGACGGGCGCTGGCGCACACCGGTCTGCTGCAGATCGACTCCGTCAACGTGCTGCAACGGGCGCACTACCTGCCGATGTTCTCCCGGCTCGGTCCTTATCCGGTTTCGCTTCTCGACCGCATGGCTTATCGCGACCGGGAGATGTTCGAATACTGGGGCCACGAGGCGGCGTTGTTGCCGATTGCCTTGCATCCGCTCATGCGCTGGCGGATGAAGCGCGCCGAGCAACTCCTCGACAAATGGGGCCACATTCAGAAGGTCGTGCGGGAGCGACCTGAATACATCGAGCACGTGCGCGAACTTGTGCGTCAACATGGTCCGGCAACGGCCGGCGAGCTCGCCGAGGACGAGAAGCGCAGCAAGGACAACTGGGGTTGGAACTGGTCGGACACGAAGGTCGTCCTCGAGTATCTCTTCTACAGCGGGGCCGTCACCGCTGCGGAGCGGCGCAACTTCGAACGCGTCTACGACCTCACCGAGCGAGTGCTTCCGCGCGCAATCCTCGACGCGCCGACGCCCGACAGCGAGACGGCTCATCGCGAGTTGCTGTTCATCGCAGCGACCTGCGCGGGCATCGGCACCGCAGGTGACCTTGCGGACTACTTCCGCCTTACTGTGCCGCAAGCAAGGCCGCGGCTGGATGAGCTGGTGGAGGACGGCCGGCTCTCGCGGGTCGAGGTGCAGGGGTGGCGGCAACCGGCGTACGTCGTCTCCGGTGCGCCCATTCCGCGCCGCGTCGAGGCGCGCGCATTGCTCGCGCCGTTCGATCCACTGATCTGGGAGCGCGACCGCACGGAGCGACTCTTCGGCTTTCGCTATCGCATCGAGATCTACGTGCCGGCACCCAAACGAGTCCACGGCTATTACGTATTGCCGTTCCTGCTCGGCGACCGCCTCGTCGCTCGCGTCGACCTCAAGAGCGATCGCCAGAACCGGCGGCTGCTCGTGCAGTCGGCCTGGGCCGAGCCGGACGCGCCCGAGCACACTGCCGAGGAGCTGGTCGAGGAGCTGACGGCGATGGCGCAGTGGCTCGGCCTGGACCGCGTGACGGCTACTGGACGCGGCTCGCTCGCGCTGCCTGCTCTACCGCGGCAATGACTTCTTGCGGGTGTCTCGTGGAGATGAGCCAGTACGGCACCGGCTCGGAGCGCAACGGCCGCACCATCACTGCCTCGCGAATGTAGCCGCGGACGAAGAGCTTCGCCGCCGGGTCGGCTTCGGGCCCGAGCAGGAGACGGGTCCGTGCCGCGTCGAGCCCTTCCACCGACTCCATGTCGTCGAAGCTCATGCGTTGTCCGCTGACGGTCATGCCGGCCTCGTCGACGACGAGAGTCGTGCGGCCGGCCCAGGCGAGCATCGCAATCGTGGGCAGCACGATGGCGGCAACGACGATCGCGATGACCCGGCCGTCGAAACCGACGAAGAGCTCGGCGCTGCCGAAGACCGCAATCGCAATGACGATTGCCCACCAACGCCCACGCACCGACAGGCGCTCGACATAAGTCGCCGTGGGCGTGGGCATGACAGTGAGGGTTGCATACGCAGTCATTGGCACGGAGGGAGACGACCGATGGCGGAAGGACTCCTCATCATCCGCGCGTTTATCGGCCTGCTGTTGTTCGCGCACGGCACCCAAAAGCTCTTCGGGTGGTACGGCGGCCACGGGCTCGAAGGCACCGGTGGCTTCTTCGCGTCGCTGGGTCATCGACCCGGGAAGGCAATGGCGGCGCTCGCCGGCATGTCCGAGGCGGGCGGAGGGTTGTTGCTGACGTTCGGCCTCGTCACGCCACTCGCTGTCGCGATGATCGTCGGAGTCATGACCGTCGCCGCGATCTCCGTGCACGGCAAGAACGGGCTCTGGGCCACCAACGGTGGCTACGAGCTGCCCTTGACCAACGCGGTGGTCGCGGCCGGGATCGGCTTCACCGGCGCCGGCAGCTGGTCGGTCGACAACGCTCTCGGCCTGAACCTCTCCGGCTGGGCCTGGGGCATCCTCGCTCTCGTCGTCGGCCTGATCGGCGCGTCGATCCAGCTGGCCCGGGTCAACAAGGCGACGGCGGCCCCGGAAGAGACGTATCCGGCGGAAACCGACCTGGCCGCCGACCCCGCCACGGCTGACCGGTCCTAGCTGAAGAAGGGCAGTGACCGGACGCCGGTGGCGAGTCCCTTCACGACGTCGCTGACGGTCGTCGGGACGATCCGCTCGGCGAGCACCCCGCCGACGGCGTCAGCGCCGATCAGGTAGCGGGCCAGAGGCACTGGCGAGCCGAGCGCCAGCCGCACTGTCCGGGCCACCCAGACAGGGTCCGGCATGACCCGCATGCCGGCAGTCGTCGTACGCCGGGCGCGCTGGTAGCCGGTCGCGTAAGCATCGGCTGCCGCGTCGGCGGGGTAGCGCGCACCTTCCCAGATGCCGGTGCCGAAGCTGCCCGGCTCGACCAGGCTGACCGCGACGCCGAATGGGGCGACTTCCATGCGCAGTGCGTCTGTCATCGCCTCCAGACCGTGCTTCGAGGCGCAGTACCAACCCATCAGAGGCAGCGAGACGCGGCCGGCCACAGACGAGATGTTGACGATGCGGCCCTCGCCGCGTTGCCGCATGCCGGGCAGCACCAGCCGGGCCGTGCGCGCCGGTGCGACGAGGTTGACCTCGAGCTGTTCGCGCACTTCGTCGTCGCCCACGTCCTCGATCGCGCCGGCTTGGGCAAAGCCGGCGTTGTTGACGAGGCCCCAGATGTCGCTGGTGCTCTCGATCTCGGCGAACGCTTTCGCGGTCGACTCCGCATCTCCGACGTCACAGACCGACGTGCGAACGGTCAGGTTGCGTTCGGCCGCTGCCTCGAGCAGCACTTCCGCCTTCTCCAAGGAGCGCGCGGTGCCGACCACCTCGTAGCCGGCCGCGGCCAGCTCGAGTGCGGTCGCCAGCCCGATCCCGCTGTTGGCTCCGGTCACCACCACTGTGCGTGTCATGCCTATAGGGTCGCCCGTCGTGGGCCCGTCCAACCAGACCACTCCGCCTCCTAGTGCTGCGCCGGCGCAGCGCGCGGCGCATGCAGCCGCCGTGGGCACGCGGATGCCGCCGCATTACGCCGGCTGTTTCGGTTGCGGTCCGGGCAACGCTGCGGGGCTGCAGTTGCAGATGACGGCGCTCGACGGGGTGAGCGTGCGTTCGTCTTTCCAGGTGGCCGAGCACCACGAGGGCGCGCCCGGCCTGGCGCACGGCGGCGTGCTCTCGGCCGCCCTGGACGAGGCGCTCGGGTCGCTGCTCTGGGTTATGGCCACCCCGGCCGTGACCGGACGGCTCGAGGTCGACTATCTGACACCGGTGCCGGTCGGACGGACCGTGGTCATCGACGTGACCTGCACAGGCGTCGACGGGCGCAAGATCTACACCGAGGGTGTCGGCCGGCTGGACGCCCCTGATGGCGAAGTGGCGATTCGAGGCGCGGGCCTGTTCATCGCGGTGAGCTTCGAGCACTTCGCGAAGCACGGCGGCACCACCGACACGTTGCCGGGACCGTTCAACCCATGAGCAGTCCGCCGAGCGTTCGCGTTCCGCTCCGCCGACTCGATCCGGACCTGCCGTTGCCGGCGTATGCCCATCCGGGCGATGCGGGTGCGGATCTGGTCGCCGCGGTCGATGTCGAGCTCGAGCCCGGGCAGCGCGCGGTCGTGCCGACGGGAGTCGCGATCGCATTGCCCGACGGCTATGCCGCGTTTGTTCATCCGCGGTCGGGTTTGGCTGCCCGCGAAGGGCTCGCGCTGGTCAACGCGCCGGGCACGGTCGACGCGGGGTACCGCGGCGAGATCAAGGTCATCCTCGTCAACCTCGATCCGACGACGCCCATCGTCTTGCATCGCGGCGACCGCATCGCTCAACTCGTCGTGCAGCGGGTCGAACACGCCGTGTTCGACGTCGTTGGCGAGCTGCCCGAATCCGTGCGCGCCGAGGGTGGCTTCGGCTCGACCGGCCTCGTCGGGGAGCATGGACGCGGAGAAGGAGGCTGACGTGCCGTTGTTCCGTCGTCGTCGTGACGACTTCGACGAGTTGACCGACGACGCCCTCGACGAAACTGGGGAGGAGGCGGTGGAGTCCGGCGACTCGGAGCCGTCGGCATCGGCGGAGCCGTTGCGCACCAACGGTCCGTGGGACATCACGGATGTCTCGGACGACCTCGAACGCATCGACCTGGGTGCGTTGCACGTGCCGGTGCCGCAAGGCTGCGAGGTGCGCGTCGACGTGCAGGACGAGCAGGTCGTCGCCGCCACCGTCGTCGACGGGCGCAGCGCCATCCAGATCCACGCCTTCGCCGCACCCCGATCGTCGGGCATCTGGGACGAGGTGCGATCCGAGATCGCCGACTCGCTGCGTGGCTCGGGTGGATCCGCCGACGACGTCGACGGTCCGTTCGGCCGCGAGCTTCGCGCCCGCATCCCAGCAGAGACTCCGCAGGGCACACAGCTGCAACCAGCTCGGTTCGTCGGTGTCGACGGGCCACGCTGGTTCCTGCGCGGACTGATGACCGGTGCCGCTGCGACCGACGCCAACCAGGCGAAGGTGCTCGAGCAGGCGTTCCGCGGAGTCGTCGTCGTACGCGGCTCGGAGGCCATGGCCCCGCGTGACCTGCTGCCACTGCGCCTGCCCAAAGAGGCGATGGCCCAGCTCGCCGGCGAGGCGGCCGGCGAGCAACCGGACGAGCCGGCACGGCCTACGCTGGAGAGCCTCGAACGAGGACCGGAGATCACGGAAACACGGTGAACGCAAACGAGCCCGGCCGGCTGCGCCGAGCCATGCACCGGCTGACGGCACAGGCCGAGGAGCTCGACGCCGAGGACCTGCAGCGTCAGGGCGACCGGATCGGCGCGACCTCGGTCGCGACGTGCGTCGACCGCACACCGGTCACCGTCTTCGGCACGGTGAAGTCGCTGACGATCCGCCCGCGCGCGGGCACGCCGGCGTTGGAAGCGGAGCTGTACGACGGCTCCGGCGCCGTCACCCTCGTCTGGCTCGGCCGGCGCACCATCGCCGGCATCGAGCCGGGGCGTCAGCTCGCCGCCACCGGCCGCATCACGACCAACGAAGGCCGGCGGGTCATCTTCAACCCTCGCTACGAGCTCGTCGCGAGCTGACTACTTCAGCTCCGTGGCCAGCAGGTCATGCAGCGCAGGCTCCATGTCCGGCGCGGCGATGAAGAGCAGCTCGTCGCCGGCTTCGAGCGGGTCATCCGGCGTCGGCACGATGACCCGCGCCTCTCGCAGGATGGCGACCAGGGCGACGTCTTGCGGCCAGGTGATCGAGCCGACCCGTTGTCCCACCAGGGGCGCGTCGTCGGGCAGTGTCACCTCGACCAGGCTCGCGGTGCCATGTCGGAACGAGAGCAGTCGCACCAGATCGCCGACGGTGACCGCCTCTTCGACGAGCGCGGACAGCAGGCGCGGCGTCGAGACGGCGACGTCGACACCCCAGGACTCGTTGAACAACCACTCGTTCTTCGGATGGTTGATGCGGGCGACGACCCGGGGCACGCCGTACTCCGTCTTGGCCAGCAACGAGACGACGAGGTTGACCTTGTCATCGCCGGTCGCCGCGACGACGACCTGACAGTCCTGCAGCCGCGCCTCTTCCAGCGATGCGAGCTCGCACGCGTCGGCGAGCAGCCAGTCGGCGGCGGGCACCGAGCTGGTCTTGAGCGCTTTGGGCTCGCGTTCGATCAAAAGAACTTGATGGCCGTTTTCGGTCAGCTCGGAGGCGATCGAACGCCCTACGTTGCCGGCGCCGGCGATGGCGACTCTCATGGCGCGGTTACTCGTGCTCTTGTGGTGGTTGGGCGAGCGTCTGCTCGACCTGGTGAATGCTGTTGCGGTCGGCGATCACGTGGAGCACGTCGCCGTCCTGCAGCACCGTCGATCGGGTGATCAGTGTCGCGTCACCGAATCGGGCCAGGAACGCCACCCGCACCTCGGCCAGCTCCTCCAGCTTCGCGATCGAGCGACCGACCCACTTCTGGTCATAGGGAACTTCTGCCAGGACGACCTGCCCGGTCGGGTCGCTCCAGACGCTGTGGGCTCCATCGGGCACCAGCCGACGCAGCATCTCGTCCGCGGTCCATCGGACGGTCGCGACCGTGGGGATGCCGAGCCGGGTATAGACCTCGGCTCGCCTCGGGTCGTAGATGCGAGCCACGACGTTGTCGATGCCGAAGGTCTCGCGGGCAACCCGCGCGGAGATGATGTTGGAATTGTCACCACTCGATACGGCGGCAAAGGCTCCGGCTTCTTCGATCCCGGCCTCGACCAGCGTGTCGCGGTCGAAGCCGACACCGGTCACCGTGCGCCCGGAGAAGTCCGGCCCGAGACGTCGAAACGCCTCGGCGCTCTGGTCGACGACAGCCACCGAGTGACCGGCGTTTTCGAGGCTGTGTGCGATCGTGGACCCGACCCGTCCACACCCCATGATCACGACATGCACGAGGGGTCACGATACCCGCGGCGCGGCTGACCGGGCTGGGGCGCACGTAGCCTGTCGCCGTGTCTTCGCTGGGCGACATCTCCAAGCGCCTGCTCGTCGGACGTCCGATGCGCAGCGCGCAGCTCGGCGAACAGCTGCTGCCCAAGAAGATCGCGCTGCCCGTCTTCGCGAGCGACGCACTGTCCTCGGTCGCGTATGCCACCGAGGAAATCCTGCTCGTCCTGTCCGCCGGCGGGCTGGCGTTCATCCACTACACCTGGTACGCCGCCGCCGCCGTCGCCTTTCTCATGTTGGTCGTGGTCGCGTCCTACCGGCAGAACGTGCACGCCTATCCGTCCGGTGGCGGCGACTACGAGGTAGCCACCACCAACCTGGGGCGCTACGCCGGCGTGACCGTCGCCAGCGCGTTGATGGTCGACTACGTGCTCACGGTCGCCGTCTCGGTGAGCTCGGGCGTCGCCAACATGGCGTCAGCGGTGTCGGTCATCAACGGGCACGAGGTCGCCTGGGCAGTCGGCATCGTGCTCTTCATCATGATCCTCAACCTGCGTGGGCTGCGGGAGTCGGGCAACGCGTTTGCCGTGCCGACCTACGCGTTCATGTTCGGCGTCGGCGCCCTGATCGTCGTCGGCGTGACCAAGCTGGCGACCGGACACCACCTGAGCGCGCAGAGCGCGCACTGGTCGGTCAAACAGGAGCACAGCTTCGCCGGGTTGGCGCTGGCGTTCCTGCTGCTGCGCGCGTTCGCGTCCGGCTGCACGGCGCTGACCGGAGTCGAGGCGATCAGCAACGGCGTGCCGTCGTTCCAGAAGCCCAAGAGCAAGAACGCGGCAACGACGCTCGCTCTGCTGGGCGGCATCGCGGTCAGCATGTTCATGGCCATCACCGCGTTTGCGATCGTGGCGCATGTCCATGTGGCCGAGCACTCCGAGAACTACATCGGCAAGGGCACCGCAGTGCCGAAGACCGTCATCGCCCAGGTCGGCTCGGCGATCTTCGGCGGCGACCACTCCATCGGCTTCTTCTATCTGCAAGCTGTGACGGCGCTCATCCTCGTGCTCGCGGCCAACACCGCCTTCAACGGTTTTCCGGTGCTGGCGTCCATCCTTTCGCAGGACGGCTACCTTCCGCGGCAGCTGCGCAACCGCGGCGACCGGTTGTCCTACAGCAACGGCATCTTGTTGCTCTCGTTGTTCGCGATCGTGCTCATCGTGGCGTTCTCGGCCTCACCGACCAGGCTGATCCAGCTCTACATCGTCGGCGTGTTCGTGTCGTTCGTGAACAGCCAGACCGGAATGATCCGGCACTGGAACCGCAACCTGCCACACGAGAAGGACCCGGCCCGGCGTCGGCAGATGCAGCGCTCACGCGTGATCAACTCGGTCGGGGCGGTCGTGACCTCGCTCGTGCTCGTCATCATCCTGGTGTCGAAGTTCACCGAGGGTGCATGGATCGCGGTCGTCTCCATGGGCGTGCTGTTCCTGATGATGCGCGCCATCCGCCGTCACTACGACAACGTGCGGCTCGAGCTCGCCCCCACCGACGAGGAGACGATGCTCCCGTCACGCGTGCACGCCGTCGTCCTTGTCTCGAAGATTCACAAGGCGACGCTGCGCGCGGTCAACTTCGCCCGTGCGACCCGTCCGTCGACGCTGGAAGCCGTGACGGTGTCGGTCGACCCCGCCGAGACCGAGGCGTTGCAGCAGGAGTGGGACGCCCGGGGTGTCCCCGTGCCGCTGAAGATTCTCGAGTCGCCGTACCGTGAAGTGACGCGGCCGCTCATCGACTACGTGCGCAACATCCAGCGACAGAGCCCGCGCGACATCGTGTCCGTCTACATCCCGGAGTACGTCGTCGGCCACTGGTGGGAGCAGCTGCTGCACAACCAGAGTGCGCTGCGCCTGAAGGGCCGGCTGCTGTTCGCGCCCGGCGTGATGGTGACGAGCGTGCCCTACCAGCTGCGTTCCAGTGAAGGGCGCGACGAGATCCCGACGGGATGACGTGAGCCGCGCGTGATCGTCGACGTCGAGCGGGTTGCGCACGGCGGCGTCTGCGTTGCTCACGCGGCCGACGGGCGGGTCGTCTTCGTCCGGCACACGCTGCCCGGCGAGCGGGTGCGCGTGCGGGTGACGGAGGAGCGACGGTCCTACCTGCGCGCCGACGCGGTGGAGATCCTCGAGGCCGCCGCGGCTCGGGTGGTGCCGCCGTGCCCCTGGTCGGGGCCGGGCCGGTGCGGCGGGTGTGACTGGCAGCACGTGGCGCTCGACGAGCAGCGCCGGCTCAAGGCCGCGGTGGTGTCCGAGCAGCTGTTCCGCCTCGCCGGGATCACGCGCGAGGTCGTGGTCGAGGCTGTTCCCGGAGACACATCAGGGCTGCACTGGCGAACCCGCCTACGTCTCGCGACGGACCCGACAGGACGCGCCGGGTTCCGCCGGCACCGCTCGC
>DASSEQ010000005.1:0-3401 GCA_035695245.1 Mycobacteriales bacterium
GGTCGACCTCGGGGCGGCGGTGGATATGCGCTACTTCGAGCTTCGACCGGCCGAGCAGCGGAGACGACTTGACCGGCGCCAAGCCGAGGACCCGCACACGACGTGGCACATGTCCGACGAGGAGCTCGCCCAGTGGGCTGCCCTCATCAGCGTCCCGACGCAGGGGGAGCTCGGCGGCAGCGAACCTGTCGATGAGCCACCGGCGGGTTTTGCGACATGGAACGAGTGGCGCAGGCATCGCTGGCCGGCGTCGATCTCGTAGCCGTCGGGATTCGCTTGCCGATCAATGGAGAGGGCGACGCAGTCGACTGGCGACCCCCGGGACGCGCCACCAAGTCGGGACGCGAGGTGCCGGCGGCGACGACGGCGGGAAATCTGTGCCGGACATGCCGCCTACCATGGGGCCATGCGAGTTCCGCCGACGTCACTGCTCGGGGAGCATGCATGAAGGCCACCTTTGTCGTGGTCGCGGCGGTGCTGGTCGTGCTCGTCGTGGCGGCGATCTTTCCCGGCGCGTTCGGGTGGGTGCACTTCACCGGGTTGTCGATGCGTCGGTGAGCTCCGCCCTCGACCTACGAGGCAGGACGCCGAGCCGGAGTCACCGATGAGCTCCTGCGTCATCGGGAGTAAGTCGACCTCGGAGTGCAGCCTGAGACCAGTTCTGAGGGAGAGTGACGGAGCGAGTGTTCGACACTCGCACGCGCTCGCCCAGCCTGCCGCAGCCGGTGCCCGGGCCGCGCTTCACGCGGCCCTCGGCTGCCGTGGAAACTCGGCGGGTCCGGGCTCTGCTCAGCTGGTGAGCTGGCCGATGATCGCCGCGCTGTCGAGCCAGACGTTCTCCCGGCAGATCCCTCCGTCCTTGAACTCCCAGACGTGGAGCATGCGGAAGTTGATCCGTTTGCCGTTGCCCGGGATGCCGAGCATCTCGCCGAGGGCCGTGCCGGTGCACTGGTGCTCGATGACGCAGAAGTCTTCGCCGTACCAGGCGTGGTTGACGTCCATCTGCTCGGTCCTGAAGTTGGCCGAGAGGAAGTCGTAGAAGCCCTTGGCTGCCTCGGGACCGCGGAGGGGACCGTGGGGTGCGCCGACGTCATCGTGCACGACGTCCGGGGTGTACATCGCCACGGCGGCCTCGCTGTCGCCGGCGATCTCGGCGGCGATGTGCCGCTCGATCAGCTCGTTCATGTCGTCGGGCGTCAACGCGGTGTTGCGCGTGCTGCCGGGCATCTGTGTAGTTGCCATCTCATCCCCTTATGAGAATGCGTCTTATGATGAGAGCGTGTATCATGAGAGGTGCGATGTCAAGGACTCCTCGAACGCGCGAACGCCTCTCCCAGAAGCTGCGCACCCGCCAGGCGCTGCTCGACGCCGCACGCGACCTGGTCGCGGCGGGCCAGACGCCGACGGTCGCCGACACCGCCGATGCGGCCGCGGTCTCGCGCGCCACTGCGTACCGGTACTTCCCCTCCCAGGAGTCGCTGCTCGTCGAGGTGCCGCTGCAAGTCGGTGCTCCGACGGTCGAATCCCTCTTCGCCGGAAAATCGGCCCCGACCGACGCAGAGGACCGTGCCGTGCTGGTCCACAACGCGCTGTATGACCACATCCGCCAGCACGAGAACGAGTTCCGACTGTTCCTGCGCAACTCCCTACTGCGCTCCCTCGACCCCGACCGGGGCGAGGAGCCCCGGCGTCGCGCTGGCCGGCTGGAGCTGCTCGACGCCGCGCTCGAGCCCCTCGAAGGTGAGCTGGACGCGGTCCAGCTCCAGAGGCTCAAGGACACGCTTGCCATCTTGATCGGCACCGAGGCCACCATCGTCCTGCGCGACGTCTTGCACCTCGATCACAACGAGGCCCGCGCGGCGGGCGAAGAGGCGGTCAGGCAAGTCATCCGCGCGGCACGTCATGAAGCCGCCGGCCACCCAGCCGGCTAGGCGCGAGGTGCGTCTACTGGTCCGCTCTCCGGACACGACCGCACATCGGCCGTGTCCGTGAAAGCCGAAGCGCCCTCCTGGCGGCGGTGAGACACGGCCGCTTCGCGGCGCTAGGACGCAGTTGACGCGGTCCTGGCGTCTTGGCTGGGTTCCCAGGACCCGTGACAATGGTTGACGACGCTCGGGACGGCCGCGCTGCCGCGTGGTGAGAACTGCTGGACCGAGCGGAGGTGGGGTCGTTGTTCGAGTCGTCGAGGGGTTTGGACCCCGAGGTCCGAGCAAGATATCTGAGTCGGCTCGGGGTCGGGCCCGAGATCCCATCGGTGGATGCGCTGAGTCGCCTGGTGCGGCGTCACGCTGAACGGGTGCCGTACGAGACATGGTGGATAGCAGCGGGTGAGCGTTGGGACATCGACCCTGTGCGGGCCGCCGAGCGGATTGCGCTGCACGGGCGCGGCGGCTACTGCTACCACCTCAACGGCGCTCTTGGTTTGCTGCTGTCCTCGTTGGGCTATGCGGTGCACGCGCACGTCGGTGGTGTGCAGGCTGGTGAGCCGAATCCCGCCGCGATGGGCAACCACCTGGTGCTGACCGTGACCGGGCTCCCGGTCGAGACGAACCCCTCGGGCGTGTGGTACGTCGACACGGGCCTTGGCGACGCACTGCATGAGCCGCTGCCGCTGCGGCCCGGCGAGCACGTGCAGGCGCCGTTCCGGTTGACGCTCGAGCCAGACGGTGATCGTGCCTGGACGCTCATCCATGACCCGGCCGGAGGTTTTCGCAGCATGCGATGGAACACCGCCCAGGCGTCCGCCGGGGACTTCGTCGCCCAGCACGAGTGGCTGTCCACGGCACCGGAGTCCGGGTTCGTGCGGGTGCCGATGGCCGAGCGACGTGACGCGACGGGCATCGACGTCATCCGTACGGTCACCCTGGCCCGGATCGGCAGCGGGGCCTTCACCGCCGAGCCGATCGTCCGAGAGTCGGAGTGGTTCGACGTGCTCGCGGACGTGTTCGACCTCAGCTTCGACGGCCACCCACCGGAGTGGCGACACAGACTCTGGGAAACGGTCTTCGCACGGCACTGTGCGTGGGAGGCCACTCGGACGTGAGCCGTCCATGCTGGGTCACGGTCGATTCCGTCTGTGCGATCGGAGATGGCGATGAGCAGGTTCGGCGCGGCGCCATCGGGCTTCATGCCTCGCCCCCGACGTCGACCTCGTAAGCCTCATAGACCAGGTCCGAGCCACGCTGTCGGTGGCTGACCAGACGTCCCAGTAGCGCCGTGCCCAGCCGGCGGACCTTATCCACATCGCTGCTTCCTGGCGTGAGTGTCCGGGCGAGCAAGTCATCGACCAGGTCGCTGATCTGCGCATGTTCTTGGTCGAGGTGATCGACCGCAGCAGACAGTCGCGGCGATGTCGCCAGGATTCCGGCGTAGAGCCCGTTCGGTCCCTCGGTGACAAGACG
>DASSEQ010000006.1:0-8817 GCA_035695245.1 Mycobacteriales bacterium
CACGGTCGGCGACCGTACCAAAGCGTCCCCTCGCCGTAGCGACGCGACCTGTCACCCACCAATCCGCCGGGCCACTCCAGCGCCGGATCTCTGCTCGAGCGCTCGACGACCACGACCGCATCGGCGGCCAGCCAGCCATCCCTCACGAGAACGGTGAGGAGGTCCTGCACCGGGTCGGAGTAGGGCGGGTCGACGAAGACCACGTCGAAGGCGATCGCAGGCCCGGACAGGAAACGCGACACCGACACTGCGTGCACGTGCACATTTGCCATGTCCAGTGCAGCGACGTTGGTCCGGATGGCCTGGACCGCCGCCTGCTCCCGTTCGACGAGATGCACGGGCGCCGCGCCTCGACTCGCGGCTTCCAGGCCGACAGCACCGGAGCCCGCGAACAGGTCCAGAAACGCGCGCCCCGTCAGCGCACCGCCGAGCGCGGACATCAGGCCTTCGCGCATCCGGTCGGAGGTCGGGCGGGTGCTCCGGCCGCGGGGTGTCTGCAACCGACGGCCACCGGCAACTCCGCCAATGATCCGGCTCATGGCGGGACGGTCAGGTCTTCTCGAGGTAGTCGGCGCGTTCGGTGTCGAGAAGGTCGCGGACCGCAGCAACGAGGTCGTCGTAACGCGACAGGGTCGGGTCTTCGTCGACGAGCTTCGTCGCCTCTGCGCGAGCGGCAACGATGATGTCCTCGTCCTGCAACAGCCGCAGCAGCCTGAGGCTCGACTTGCGGCCGGACTGCGCGGCTCCGAGCACGTCACCCTCCCGTCGCTGCGTCAGGTCGAGACGGGCGAGCTCGAACCCGTCAAGGGTCGCGGCAACTCCGTCAACTCGTTCGCGGGCGGGACTGTCCACCGGCGTGTCGGTGACGAGGAGGCATAGACCGGGATGCTCACCACGCCCGATCCGCCCGCGGAGCTGATGCAACTGTGAGACACCGAACCGATCGGCGTCGAGAACCACCATCACCGTTGCGTTGGGCACGTCGACACCCACCTCGATGACTGTGGTCGCAATCAACACATCGATGTCGCCGGCACCGAAGCGACGCATCACGTCGTCCTTGACCTCCGGCGGCAGCTGTCCGTGCAGCACCTCGACACGCAGGCCGGACAGCGGTCCTTCGGTGAGCTGCGGCGCCACGTCGGCAACTGCCGCAGCCGACCGTCGGCGGTTGGTGGGCTCGTCGTCCTCGTCGTACGGCGCCTCGATCTCGTCGTCCTTGTCGGTGCCACCGATGCGGGCGCACACCACATAGGCCTGCCGACCGCCTGCGACTTCTTCCCGCACTCGGGTCCAGATTCGCTCGAACCACTGCGGGTGTTCGGCGAGTGGCACGACCGAGGTCTGGATCGGCGCGCGACCGGCGGGCAGCTCGCGAAGCGTTGATGTCTCGAGATCTCCGAACACGGTCATCGCGACCGTGCGCGGGATCGGGGTCGCCGTCATGACCAACACGTGCGGGGGCAGGTCGCCCTTGCTACGCAAGGCGTCGCGTTGTTCGACGCCGAACCGGTGCTGCTCATCGACGACGACCAGACCGAGATCAGCGAACTGCACTTTGTCCTCGAGCAGCGCGTGCGTGCCCACGACGATGCCGGCGGCACCACTTGCTGCGTCGAGCAGGTTTTCTCGACGTGCTTGCGCACCCTGCGACCCGGTCAGCAGCGCGATGCGCGTGGCGTTGTCGGCGGCGCCGAGCTCCCCGGCGGTGCCGAGCGGTCCGAGAAACGTGCGGATCGTGCGGTGGTGCTGCTGCGCGAGCACTTCCGTCGGCGCGAGAAGCGACGCCTGGCCGCCCGCATCGACGACGGCAAGCATTGCCCGCAGGGCAACCACCGTCTTGCCCGAACCGACTTCGCCTTGAAGCAGTCGGTGCATCGGATGTTCGCGGGCGATGTCGTCGAAGACTTGCTCGCCCACCTCCTGCTGCCCGGCGGTGAGCCGGAACGGCAGTGCCGTGTCGAACGCCTCGAGCAGCCCGCCCGTGCGACGGGGACGCGGCACGGCGGGCTGCGCCACGACCGCCGCGCGTCGCCCCGCGAGCACGGTCTGCATGACGAACGCCTCGTCCCACTTGAGTCGCCGACGAGCCTTATCGGTCTGGCTCGTCTCGTCGGCCACGTGCACCCAACGCAGCGCTTGTGCAAGCGGCAAGAGGTCGTGCCGCTCACGGATCTCTTCGGGGATCGGGTCCTCGTCGACATCCACTTGTGTGAGTGCCAGCCGGATCGATGCGGCGAGCTTCCACGACGGCACCGCGGTCGTCGCGGAGTAGATGGAGATGAGGCCGGACAGCAGCTCCTCGGAGACGCTGCTGTCCTCGTCGAGCAGCTGCGTCTGCGGGTTGACCAGCTGCAGCTGGCCCCTGAACTCGCCGACCTTGCCCGCGAAGAGCCCCCGTTGGCCCGGGCTGAGCTGTCGACCCCGCCAGGACTGGTTGAAGAAGGCCAACCGCAGCGTCGCGCGGCCGTCCGTGACGACGACGTCGGTGAGCGAGCGCGGCCGGTTGCCCGATCGCCCGGAGCCCGATCGCCCGGAAATGGTGCGGGAGCTGACCTTCAGCACCTCCGCCTGGATCGTCACGTAGTCGTCGTGACGGAGGTCGTCGAGCGGGGTCAGGACCCCGCGGAGCACATAGCGTCGGGGATAGTGCCGCAGCAGCTCCGCGCACGTTCGCATGCCGAGGTGCTTCTCCAGCGCCTTTGCCGTCTTGGCACCGACGGCGCCGGACAGCGGGGATCGCAATGTCGGCACGCCTGCGAGCGTAGGTCGGGCAGGTGCGGACTTTTGGGCACGACGCGAGGTTCGGGATAACCTGGATCGCCAGTTCGACAACCGAGTGCGATCAGGAGAGTTCCCGTGGCTTCCGTCTGCGACGTCTGCGGCAAGGGGCCGGGCTTCGGCATGAACGTCTCGCACTCGCACCGGCGCACCCGTCGCCGCTTCAACCCCAACATCCAGCCGGTGCGTGCGCTGGTCGGCCGGGGCACCCGCAAGCGCCTCAACGTCTGCACCGCCTGCCTGAAGGCCGGCAAGGTCTCTCGCTAGCGGGGTCGATAGCCCCGACGGCGTCAGCCGACCAGGGCGCTGACCAAGACGCCGATCCCGCCGCCGGCGGCGAGCACCAACGTTGCCACCCGCGCCACACCGGTGGGCAGCCGTGGTGCCATCCGGGCCCCGGCAAGCGCGCCGATCACGAGCGCCACCGCGAGGATGGCCAGCCGACCGGGGTCCTGATGCGGCGGTCCGAGCGTGAGCAGCGTGACGACGTTCAGGGACAGGAAATACGCCTGCAGGGTGGCCCGCAAACCCGTCGGCTCCCAGCGCGCTCCGGTGGCATAGACAGCAACCGCAGGACCGCCAGCGGAGGCGAGGACGTTCATCGTCGCGGACGCGAGCCCTGCAGCGATGCCGCCGGGAAGCCCGACGTCGGCCGATCGGCCGGAGCCAACAAGTGCGGCGCCGAGCACGATGACGGCGCCTGCGGCGGCCCGCAGCAGTCGAGGGTGTGCATCGGCGAGCACGTGCACGAGGAGCGGCGTCGCGGCGAGAGCGGTGACGAGCACCGGCAACACGCGACGCCACATCACTGACCGATGTTCGCGGGTGAGCACAGCGACGTTGACGAGCATCGACAGCACGACGGCAACGCGGACGCCCTCGCGAGCGCCGAACACGGTGAACAGCAGCGGGCCGCTGACGAGGGCGAAGCCGATGCCGCTGATGGACTGCGCCGCGGCACCGATGGCTACAGCGACCGCGGCGAGGGCAAGCGTCACAGGGTCTTGCCGTAGCTCACCGACAGCTCGGTGCCGCAGTAGTGGCCGAAGCCCTCGATCCGCTGGTAGCCGGACGTCTCGTACAGATGCATCGCTTCCGGCTGGCGCACACCGGTTTCGAGCACAACCCGAGACGCACCCAACAGCCGAGCCAGGTCTTCCAGCGCCGCGAGCACCTCGCGCGAAAGGCCTCGGCCGCGCCAAACCGGCGCGACGTACATGCGCTTGATCTCGACCGTGCCGTCACCGCGCCGCCGGATGCCACCGGTCGCCACCGGCTCGGTGCCGATGTAACCAACCAGGAAGCGTCCTGCGGGCGGAGCGAACTCGCCTGGCTCGACCGGCGACTCGTCCGGGCCGCCGTAGCGGACGACGTACTCCTGCTGAACGGCCGCGATCAGCGCCTGCGCCGCTGGCCCGTCATACGGCTCCTCGCGCAGGTCCAACCCCGACGTCACGACGGTCGAGGTTAGGAGAAATGCTCGTGACCCGTCTGCTGTGGGCCGTCGCCGTCGATGAACACGACGCCGGAGCCGGGCACCACCCTGCCGATCTGCGCGAACGGCACCGGGTCGGGCAGATCGGCGACTCGCGCGACCGCGCGGAGCGCGACCTCGGGCGGCAACGTCGCGGCAAACGCGTGGTCGTCGCCACCGCTTGCGACCCACGTCAGGGGATCGACCCCGACGGACAACCCGGCGTCGACGAGCGCGGCATCAAGGGGCAGGTCGTCACGGGCGAGCTCGATCCGTACGCCGCTGGCGCTGGACACATGTTGCAAGTCGGCAACGAGCCCGTCAGAGACATCGATCATCGATGTCGCGCCGAGCTCGGCCAGTCTGAGCGCAGCCGCATAGGGCACTGCCGGCCGCCGATGTGCCGCGGCAAGTGCGTCTGCCGTGCGGCCTGCGTGGAGCAACGCCAGGCCCGCCGCGGCAAATCCGAGCCGTCCCGCGACGACGACCACGTCGCCGGGGCGTGCACCACTACGGAGCACGGGTGGTCCAGCGATGGTGCCGAGCGCGGTTGCCGACACCGTGATGACGGGCGAGCGGACGACGTCACCGCCGACGATGCTCGCGCCCGCGACCGCGCACTCGTCGCGCAGGCCGTCAGCGAGACCGTCGACCCACTCGAGCTCCACGTCGCCAGGCAGGCCGAGGCCGACGAGAAGTGCGGTCGGCGTCGCGCCCATGGCGGCGATGTCGGCCAGGTTGGCGGCGGCCGTCCGGTGACCGATGTCGGCGGCAGAGGACCAGTCACGGCGGAAGTGCACGCCGTCCACCAGCACGTCGGTGGACGCGACGACCGTGGAGCCGTCGAGCCCCAGCACTGCCGCGTCGTCGCCGGGACCGACGACCACACCTGCCGCGCGATCGCCGCCGATGCGCGCGGTGATGCGGGCGATGAGCGCGAACTCACCGACATCCGAAACGACGATGGCTGCCTCCCGACGGCCTGCTGGTAAACCGATTTGGTCGCGTTCGATAGCGTCCCGCACACACGCCTAAGAGTGGGAGGGAGCCCGGTGACGGTTCAGGCTTACATCCTCATCCAGACCGAAGTCGGCAAGGCCGCCGCCGTTGCTGCCGAGATCGCCGGCATCAAGGGCGTGACCATGGCCGAAGATGTGACCGGCCCCTACGACGTGATCGTCCGCGCCGAGGCGCGCAACGTCGACGAGCTCGGCAAGCTCGTGGTTGCCAAGGTGCAGGGCGTGCCGGGCATCACCCGCACTCTGACCTGCCCGGTCGTTCACCTCTGAGAAAAACCGCCGCCGCGGCTGTCTGCGCCTTTGTCGTCAGCGGATGCGCCGCGGCAGTCCTGCACGTCACGCCGCCGTCACCAGCCAACCCTGTGGTAGCGATCTGCGACCAGCTCAACGACCAGCTCCCCAACTTGCTGGAGCACCTGCAGTCGCGACCGACGTCGCCACGGTCGTCGCTGGTTCATGCGTGGGGCAACTCGAATCCGGTGGTGTTGAGATGCGGCGTGCCGAAGCCGCACGACTACTCCGACTCGTCATCGCAGACGGCGCTGGTCAACGGCGTCGCATGGTTCCAGCAGATCGAGCCGACCCAGGTCATCTGGACCGCGGTGCGCCGCACGGCGAACATCGAGCTGACCGTGCCGCGCCACTACGAGGCGCAGGGCGCCTATCTCGTCGACATCGGCGCTGCGATCACCGCGAGCATTCGTTGAACAACGGTCAACGAAGGCCGGTGCCGCGCCGCAAGGCGTCCTGCACCAACCGGTCGACAAGCGTCGGATAGTCGACACCGGCCGCGGCCCACATGCGCGGGAACATCGAGCTCGGCGTGAAGCCGGGCATGGTGTTGACCTCGTTGACGATGACCGCACCAGCGTCCGTGACGAAGAAGTCGACACGAGCAAGCCCTTCACACCCGAGCGCGTCGAAGGCGAGCACGGCCCGTGCCCGAATGAGGGCGATCGTCTCGTCGTCGAGCTGCGGCGGGATGTCGAACTCCGTCGATTCCTCGAGATATTTCGCTTCGAAGTCGTAGAACGAATGGTCAGCGGCAACACGCACTTCGGCCGGAACGGAGGCCTCGGCGTTGCCGTCGGACCCGGAGAGCACACCGCATTCCACTTCGCGACCGATGACGGCGCGCTCGACCAGCGCCTTGGGATCGTGGCGGTGTGCCTCGGCCAGCGCGACGTCGAGCGCGCCCATCTCGTCGACGCGACTGATGCCGATGCTCGAGCCGGCGCGCGCCGGTTTCACGAACACCGGAAGACCGAGCTCGTGCACCTCGACCGGGACGCGGTCGCCCTTGCGCACGACGACGTACGACGGCACTTCGAGCCCCGCGGCCGCGAGCAGC
This sequence comes from Mycobacteriales bacterium, assembly GCA_035695245.1. Lineage (GTDB taxonomy): Bacteria > Actinomycetota > Actinomycetes > JAFAQI01 > JAFAQI01 > DASSEQ01. The sequence continues at coordinate 6,626 of DASSEQ010000006.1, forward strand.
TGCTTCATCCGATGCTTGTCCATCGCGACAGCGGACGCGAGCACGCCCGAACCGACGTACGGCACCCCGGCCAGCTCGAGGAGGCCCTGAAGAGTGCCGTCCTCGCCGTAGGGGCCGTGCAACAGCGGGAAGACGACATCGACAGCACCGAGCTCGGCAGCTGCGTCCGGGGGTGCGTCGAGCACGACGAGCTCCTTCGCCGTGGGATCTCCCGGCAGCACCAATGACGTGCCGGTCGGGTCGACGCTCGGCAGCTGCCCGGCCGCGATCGCCAGCTCTTTCGGATCGGCGGAGCTCAGCACCCATCGGCCCTCGGTCGTGATGCCGATGGGCACGACCTCGTAGCGATCCGGGTCCAGAGCGGAGAGCACGCTGCCCGCCGAGACACATGAGACGGCGTGCTCGCTGCTGCGGCCGCCGAAGACGACGGCAACTCGGACTCGACGGGTCATCGCATCGACACTAGTGCGCCGGGGTGGTCGCTGTGCCAGTCGTTATCAGGCGTAGAACCGCACCGCGCCGATCAGGTCAGGACGGAAGGCCGGACTGATCCGCACGTCAGCACCGGTATATGGGGCCTCGACCATCTCGCCGTTGCCGATGTACATCCCCACGTGATGAATCGTGTCGGGATTGCTCGTGTCGGTGGCAAAGAAGACCAGGTCGCCGGGACGGAGCTCCGACAGCGGAATGTGCACGCCTTCGTTCCACTGATAGCCGGTCCAGTGGTCGACCTGCACTCCGACCTGTGCGTAAGCCCACATGACGAGGCCGGAGCAGTCGTAAGTATCGGGACCGGCGGCGCCCCACTGGTAGGGCTTGCCGATCTGCGCTTCTGCCTGCTGCACCGCGGCTTGTTCGGTCGACGCCGAGACGGTCGCGCCGCCGCTGGAGGAGACGAACGTGTCACCCGGCTGCTGCGCACGGAGCTGAGCCGCGCGCGCTGCTGCGGCGCGGCGGGCGGCCGCCGCTGCCGCCTCGGCCCGAGCCCGAGCGAGTGCGGCGAGCCGGGCTCGTTCCAGGGCGCTCGCATGCGCCTGCGCTTGCTTCAGCATCGAAGCAAGACCGTGCTGCGCAGCTGTCACCGCTGTTACGGCGGAGGTGGCTGACGTCACGGCGTGTTGGGCTTTCTGCTTCGCTCGCTCGGCTGTGACCGCGGCTGCTTGCGCCCGATCCAGTTGGTCGGCGGCCTCGCGTCGCACCACACCGTCGAAGACCGTTGCGCCGTGGAGCGACTCGACGACATCGCGTTGAGATCGTGACACGGCGTCGAGCGCACCGAGCCGGTAGAGCATCGAGTCAGGCCCGTTCGAGGTGACCAGCGCGTCGAGCGAGGACAGCGTGCCGCCTTCATACGCGGCTACGGCGAAGTGATCCAGGCTCGTCCGTGCGTCACGCACTCGCCCGTCCGCGGCAGCCACGACAAGCTGTGCCGCGGCCAGAGCGCGGGCGGCCTCGGCCTCGACAACCTGTGCGCGGTCGAACGATTCGACGGCAACCTCGGCCTGGGTGCGCATCTGATCGAGACGATCCTGCGCCTTTGTCACCGCGTCAGCAGCAGCGGCGACCTGACGCTCGAGCTTGGCCACGCGAGCTTTGCTGGCGGCTACTGCGGACGCACTGGGCCCGCCGTGATCAGCACTCGCCGTGGTCGGCGCGACGAGACCGAGAGCGAGGCAGACAGCACCGGCGACACCGGCCGATCCGGCTCGCCTGCCCCTGCTCGCCACGATCCCTCCCGTCGTTGTGACGGATGTGACAGATGTGACTGTAGGGGTTGACGGTGCGTCACGCCAGTTTCGCCGGCGTCAGTGCGCTACTGCTAGAGGGTCGCCAGCGCGGTGAGAATGTCCGCGACGAGGTCGTCCGCGTCCTCGAGGCCGATGGAGCAGCGCACCGCCGCAGGCCCGATCCCAGCGGCGCGGAGGCCGGCATCGTCGAGCTGTCGGTGCGTCGTCGAGGCCACGTGGCTGACCAAGGTGTGCACGCCACCGAGGCTCGTCGCCACGCGCGCGAGGCGCAACCGGTCGCACAGCGCCATCCCGGCCGAGCGGCCGCCACGAGGCGTGATGGTGACGATGGCGCCGTATCTCGTGCCGTCCGCGCCGGCATCGAAGAGCTTGTGGGCAAGCGCATGTTGGGGGTGGCCGGAAAGTCCCGGGTAGTCGATGCGCTCGATGGCTGGATTGCCG
>DASSEQ010000007.1:0-3364 GCA_035695245.1 Mycobacteriales bacterium
GACTTCCGTCGTACGGCGGAACTCCTCCATCGAGATCTCCTTGAACGGCGCGAAGATGCTGCTGAACGCGACGTTGACCCAGATGTCGATCGGGCCCAGCTCCCGCTCGACCTGCGCCGCGGCCGCTTCCACCTGCGCATAGTCAGCGACGTCGGTCGGCACCGCGATCGCAGTGCCACCGGCAGCGGACACCTCCTTGGCCGCAGCCTCGAGCCCGACCTCACCTCGTGCCAGCAGGGCCACCTTGTCGCCACGTTGACCGAACGCGGTGGCTACCGCTCGACCGACGCCCGCGCTCGCCCCTGTCACGACAACGACCCTGTCCATGCGGCAGCTCCCTTCGCCGTCTCGCGCCACGACCTGTCTTCTTTGTTGCCGTTTCCGGCGCTGTCAAAGCCTCGGCGGCAAACTGATCCGGTGCCCGCCTCGCGTCGTGCGTTGCTCATCGGCGCCGTCGGGGCAGGCAGCGTCACGGCAGCTTCAGTTGCGGCCGGCTCGAGCAGCGTCCGGCACGACGTGCGGCGGCTGGTCGACCCCGTCCCCGAACCCAAGACGTCGGTCCCCGCCGGCCCGACCGGCCGGTTGGTGTCCGGGTCGTTCGCCTCGCCGGCGATGGGCGGCCGTGAAATCGGCTGGACCGTCGCCTACCCGCCTGGAGTCAGCACGGATGCTGCGCTGGCTGTTGCCTTGGTCCTGCACGGCCGCAGCAACGACCACGCCACGGCGTTCGGGAGCCACCAGCTGCAGCACTTCCTCGCTGCCGTCGTGCGGAGCGGCACGCCGGCGTTTGCCCTCGCGTCGGTCGATGGCGCCGACCACGACTACTGGCACATGCGGGCGAACGGCGATGACCCGCAACGCATGATCCGCACCGAGTTCGTGCCGCGGTTGCAGCAACGCGGACTGCGCACCGCACGACTGGGGCTGTCCGGCTGGTCGATGGGCGGCTACGGGGCGCTGTTGTTGGCCGAGCGGCTCGGCAGCGCCGGTTGCGCCGCAGTCGCCGCGGACAGCCCGGCGCTTTGGCTCTCGCCCGGTGACAGCGCGCCGGGTGCGTTCGACGACCGAAGTGACTTCATCGCCAACGATGTGTTCGCCGGCCGCGCCCGGCTCGGCAACATCCCGGTGCGGATCGCGATCGGCACGTCGGACCCGTTCTACGTCGCGACGCGACGCTTCGTCGGCGGGCTCACACCACGTCCGGCGACGGACTTCAGCCGCGGCGGCCACGACGTCGCGTTCTGGCGCCACGCCGCCACCGGCCAGCTCCGTTTCCTCGGCAACGCCCTGGCCCGGGCCTGACCTGTCTTTCCGCGACCGACGGCGGCGGACGATACTGCGACGGAACCGCTCGCGGGAGGCGAAGATGCCGTACGTCGAAGACCAGCTCGTGTATGACGCGGACTCGCACGTGCACGAACCACCCGGCTACGCCGAAGAGCACGCCGATCCCGACGTGCGCGAACGGTTGCGCGAGGCACTCGGCTCGGCGAAGCGCCCGTCGTACGTCGATGAAGCGATCGCGAAGCAGAGTGATGCCGAGTTCCGCTCCAAAGATGCGGACGAGATCATGCTGCGCAAGAACCATGTCGCAGTCGGCGCAATCCTGAAGGAAGACCGGCCCAAGGCGCTGGACCTGCTCGGCTTCGCAGCGCAGCTGGTCTTCACGACGACGTACCTGGGGCCACTGCGGAAGTTCGACGTCGAGGCTGACGTCGAACTCGCCTATGGCCTTGCGCGCGGTCACAACAGAGGGCTCGTCGACTTCTGCAGTGTCGACCGGCGCCTGCTTCCGGTTTGCTACGTGCCGTTCGCCGATCTCGACCTCGCGGCGAAAACGGCCGGCGAGGCGATCGAGCTGGGCGCGGCCGCGTTGATGATCGCGTCGCAGGCGCCCAAGCACCACGCACCGACGCACATCGGTCTCGACCGAGTTTGGGCACAGGCGCAGGAAGCCGGCGTGCCGATCGTGTTCCACGTCGGTGGCGAGCAACCGATGGATCCGGTCTACAAGAACAACGGCTTGCCGCCGGTGCCGGACTTCCACGGCGGTGACACGAACTTCACGTCGGTGTCCTACATGGCGATTCCCTACTCGCCCATGCAGACGCTCGGCGCGATCATCATCGACGGCGTCCTCGAGCGGTTCCCGAAGTTGAAGATCGGAGTGATCGAACTCGGCGCGAGCTGGGTGCCTGGATGGATGCGCTCGATGGACTCGGCCGCGGACGCATTTCGTCGCAACGAGACGCGGCTGCAGGAGATGTCGTTGCTACCGAGCGAATACGTGCAACGGCAGATCCGTGTGTGCCCTTACCCGCACGAGCCGGCCGGTTGGATCGTCGAGAACTGCGGTCCCGAAGTGCCGATGTTCTCCTCCGACTACCCGCACGTCGAAGGCGGCCGCAACCCGGTCAAGAGGTTCGAGGCATCACTTGCCGGTTGCGACGCTGCTGCTCGCGAGGCGTTCTACAGCGGCAACTTCGCCGACCTGCTCGGACCAACGCTCGATCGGGTCAAGGAGCCGGCCGGCGTCTGAGCTTCTCGGACCTTGCAGCCGCGTGGCCGCAGGCCGTGCACGACCTGTCAGCGTCACCCGACCCCATAGCGTCACTGCAGGCTGACAAGCCCCCCACCGGCCATGCACCACCTGTCAGCGTCACCCGACCCCATAGCGTCACTGCAGGCTGACAAGTCCACCGGCCATGCACCAACCTGTCAGCATCACCCGACCCCATGGCGTCACCGCAGGCTGACACGCGACGCTCGTGGAAGGCAGATTTTTCTTTGCACAGCAACGGTTTTCGGCTTGAACTTGTCGTAGCCCTCTGGCATACTCGAACACATGTTCGACATCGGGATCCGGGACTACGGCACGCAGCCGAGCGAGCTCGACGACCCCGACTGGATCGACCAAGCCATCGCCAACGATCCCGGCGACGACCGACCCGCGGAGGTCCTCGCCGGCCTCGCACCGGTCGACGAAGAACCCGCCCGCCGGTCGCTGGCCGAGCTGCTGGATGAGGTGGAGCACGGGCCGGTCACCCCGGCGTTGTTCGCCGAACTGACCCGGGTCAGTGCACTGCCGCTGGATGATGACGAGCGGGTCGCGGTGATGATCGGCTGGCAGCGCTACGAAGCGCACTGCGTCGCCCAGAAACTCACCGCGATCGCCCGCTTCGCCGGACCGGCCCCGACCGCCGCCCGTGGTGACACCGGTGCGGCGGCGTTCGCCTGGACCGAGATCGGCGCCGCCCTGTCGGTCGGGGAAGGTTCGGCCCGGGGTCTGGTCGCCGACGCCCGGCAGCTGACCAGCCACCTGCCCGGCACCCTGGCGGCGCTGCTGTCCGGGGCGATCACCTGG
>DASSEQ010000008.1:0-2342 GCA_035695245.1 Mycobacteriales bacterium
CGGACTCCCGGACATGGACGGCACTGACGTGATTGCAGGAGTCCGCGGCTGGTCCAACGTCCCGATCCTCGTCTTGTCCGCGCGTGGGCAGGAAGCCGCCAAGGTCGCCGCGCTGGACGCCGGGGCCGACGATTACGTGACGAAGCCTTTCGGCATGGACGAGCTGCTGGCACGTCTTCGGGCGGCGGTACGCCGATCCGCTCCCGCGGACGAGGAGCCGGTCGTGACCACAGACGATTTCGCCGTCGACCTCGCAAACCGCACTGTCACCCGAACTGCCGGTGACACCGTGCGGCTCACCCCGACCGAATGGCAGCTCCTCGAGGCCCTCGTCCGCAACCAAGGAAAGCTCGTCACTCAGCGACAACTGCTCCACGACATCTGGGGGCCGTCGTACGAGACCGAGACCAACTACCTTCGCGTCTACACGGCACAGCTTCGCCGGAAGCTCGAACCCGATGTGACCCGCCCGAGGTACATCGTTACGGAGCCTGGCGTCGGTTACCGATTCATAGCCGGCCGGTCTGAGTGAATGCGTCAGCCGGTCTGAACGCTGACGTGCTCGCTGATGAGGTTTCCCGCGAACGTGGAGACGTCGATCCACTCACTGTTGCTCGAGTTGCCGTTCGACGTGACTACGGCTGAGGTGAAGACGGCGACGCCGTTATCCCGCTCGACGATCTGGTCGATCACTTGTCGGGTTGCAACGCCACCCAGCGCTGATTCGAACCAGGCCGCCACGGCGACCGGGCCCGCAACCGACGCCGGATCCGTCACGTCGTTAGCGAGGATGTGCCAGCGACAGTCCGGTGCCAGGTACGAAATGGCGCGCTGCCAATCCTTGGTGTCGATCGCGGCGTAGAAGTCACGGAGCAAAGCTGCTCGCTCAGAGTCCACGTGACCAGTATCTCGAGTCCTCGCCTGTCAGTCCGCCGCCGACGTCGGGAGGCTACGCGCGTGCGCAGGCTGGTTGGTTCGCCAGCCAGCTCGTGACGGCTGGCGCTGCGCTAGGGCGGTATGGCTGGCCGGGTGGCTGACGTCGTCCCGTTGGTTGGGCGATGACGTCCGGTTGGATCGGCGTCAGATTGGGATAGATGTGCCCGGTGCGGTCGGCGTCTCGCCCTTCGGTGATGCCTAGTTGGGCCCCATCGGAGAGGGTGACGAGAGTGTTGGCGGAGGGCACTCCGGCTGAGGGCAGGCCGAAGGTCTTGACGTTGTGTTGTCCGCGGAAGGCGACGAGGACGGCCTCGCCGGAGCTGCCGGTTCCTTGGTCTTGTAGCACCGCGACCGCTGGTGTTCCTTCCTTCAGCCTGTAGGCGTTGTGTTGGGGCACGAGTTGATTGCCGCCGTTGAGCGCGTAACCGTCGTGAATGGTCCAGGCGGTGCGGTGGCCGGTGTTCGTGACGACGTAGCCGACCGGTGAGCCTTTCAGCAAGGGCAGGAGGACGGTGAGCATCGGCCACATGTTGCCGCCCCCGTTGCCGCGTAAGTCGACGATCCAGCCGCACGGAGCTGTTGCGTCGAGTCTGCGCAGCTCGCGAATCCCGCCGGTCACATAGCCGGCGATGGCCTGCGCGTTGCCCTCGAACGCCGGGACTTCGAACAACGCGTAGCGATGATCGATCAGCACTCCGGAGGGCGCGGTGAAGGTGGTGGCCCCCGAACCGGTAGAGCTGCGCGCTTGGCTCGGCGTGAGGAAGAAGGAGTGAGGGTCGCCGATCAAGGTGATGGCAAGTCGAATCGCGGCGTAGGTATCTGCCGGTGTGCGAGCGTCGCGGGAATCCTGCTCGGCGCGCTTCTCGATCGACGGCCACGTGCTCGGCTTCACGTCCATCGAGTGGTCCCGCAACGCGGCCAGCGCCTCGTTCAAATAGGCAGTCGCCGCCGGAGTCGGACCCGACGCTGAGCTCGAGCAGCCCAGGCAAGCCACAGCCGTGATGCCCGCAACTAGCGATGCTCGGCGCCACCGTCTTGCGTGCATCCCCCGCCGCGCTTGCACAGTCGCACAATAACCGCGCGCGACCACGACTCGCAGCCGAGCGACGGCACTGGGTGCGTGCCGACCTAGGCAGCGCTGCAACGGGTTGCTTTGCGAGCATCCACTCGTGGACCTGGACATGTCGGGGTTGTCGGCCTGCTGGCAAGCGACGTACGAGCAGGCCTGGGCAGCGTGGTGCGCCGGAACGATCCCGATCGGAGCTACCGTCAGCGACTCCACCGGCGCGCTCGTCGCCGCGGGACGCAACCGAGTCTTCTGCGCAGAGGCGCCGGCCGGTCAGGTGGCAGGAACGTGGATCGCCCACGCCGAGGTGAACGCGCTCTTGCAGCTTCCCGCCGGCCAG
>DASSEQ010000009.1:0-2584 GCA_035695245.1 Mycobacteriales bacterium
CGCCGCCGTCTCCCGAACGATCTCGGCCGGTGGCAGCCGCCAGGCGCCAGGCTGCGACCACAAGGCACCGCCCTGCCCGTCGCCGGCGATCAGCACGTGCTTGTCCCGGCGCAGATAGCTGCGAGCCATGCTGCCGAAGAACGCCTGCATGCGTCCTTCTCTCCCCCGCGCATCGGCCGGGATCAGCCACGCCACGACCGGGTCCTCGCGAAACGCATCGGCCAGCGCCGCCGCGAGCAGCGGCGCGTCGTCCAGTCGGGCCCGTCGCACTTGGATCTGCGCCGTCGTCATGCCGGCGAGGTTAGCCCCCGGACGACTCCACGTCTGCACCCTCCGGCGGGGTGGGGTCCTCGGCACACTCGCGCCAGCCAGCCGGCAACGTCACGGGACGCGGACCATGCAAATGGCCGCGCGGCAAGTGCTCCGACTCGGGCGGCAACGTCACGGTCGGGTCGAGCTCGCCGAGAAGGTCGTCGAGCTCGGCGAACGACGATGCCTGGCCGAGACGGCGCCTCCGCTCGGAGCCGGCGGCATAGCCGGTGAGATACCACCCGACGTGCTTGCGGAAATCGCGAACGCCGAGGAACTCGTCGCCCTTGAACTCGGCGAGCAGCCGCGCGTGTCGTTGCATCACCGCGATCACGACGCCGAGCGTCGGCGGCGCCGCAACTTCGTTGCCGTTGAACGCATTCGCAAGGTCGCCGAACAACCAGGGCCGACCAAGGCAGCCGCGGCCGACGACGACACCATCGCAACCGGTCTCGCGCATCATGCGCACCGCGTCCGGCGCCGCCCACACGTCCCCGTTGCCGAGCACTGGGATCGACGTCACCGCCTGCTTGAGCTCAGCAATCGCAGTCCAGTCCGCGCGGCCGCTGTAGAGCTGCTCGGCCGTACGCGCGTGCAACGCAACCGCGGCACCGCCTTCACCTTCGACAATGCGCCCGGCATCGAGATAGGTGAGCGTCGCGTCGTCGATGCCTTTTCGCATCTTCACCGTCAACGGCACCGCACCAGCCGCGCGAACGGCAGCACGAACGATGTCGCGCAGCAGCACGCGATGCACGGGCAACGCGGCACCGCCGCCGAGCCTTGTCACCTTCGGCACGGGACAGCCCATGTTGAGGTCCACATGGTCGGCGCCGAAGTCATCAACAGCGATCCGCACCGCGGCGCCGACGACGTTGGGATCGACGCCCGACAGTTGCACGCTGTGCACGGGTGCATCGCCTTCGCGTTGCATCATCGTGCGCGTCTTCAGGTTGCCTTCGACGAGCGCGCGCGACGACACCATCTCGGTGACATAAAGGCCCGGCCCATATGACCGGCACAAGCTGCGAAACGCGGGATTGGTGACGCCGGCCATCGGCGCCAGCACAACCGGCGGCTCGACAGCGATCGGGCCGATCTTCAGGACCACAGCGACACCGCATCAACGTTGAGCTGCGCCAGCAGGCGATGCAGGACCGTCAGGCTGATGCCGATGACGTTGCCGGCATCACCGTCGATGCCGTCGACGAACATCGCCGAGCGCCCGTCGATCGTGAACGGACCGGCAACCGCGAGCGCCTCATCGGTCTCGGCGTACGCCGCGATCTCGGCATCGGTCGGGCGGCCGAACCGCACGACCGTGTCGCCGACCTCCTGCACGGAGCGATCTGTCGTCGTATCGATGACGCAATGCCCGGTCAGGAGCACGCCGTTCCGGCCACGCATGCGCCGCCAGCGCTCGACGACGTCGGCGGGCGATGCTGCCTTTCCCAACAATGCGCCGTCGAACAACAACATCGAGTCGCATCCGACGACGACGAAGCCCGGGCCCAGGCCTTCCGCGACCGATCGTGCCTTGACGATCGCGAGCTGCTGCACGTTGTCCCATGGGTCGTCGCTACGAATGACTGACTCGTCGACGCCGCTCACGATGACCTTCGGGTCGAAGCCGGCATCGCGCAGCAACCGCAGCCGCGCCGGCGACGCGGAGGCGAGCACGAGGGAGCGATCCGGCACCCTACGAGGTTACGGCGATCGAGGAAGCACCCCCACGAGCAGCGCGATCGGCGCGAGCAAAGCGATCGCGACGACCAGCATCGCCGGTGCTAGCACACCCGCACCGGAAGCGTTCACGATCAAGCCTTCGACGAGCACGGCCAGCGGACCGCCGATCGCGGCCGCGGCGATCGACAACCCGATCGCGCGATCGGCGGCGCCGAAGCCGACAACGGAAGGCGTGACGTTGACGAGCACCGGAAAAACCGCGGCCGACCCGAGACCGGCCAGCGGCATCGCGACCAGGCCTGCGTCGGCTGGTGCAAGCCACAACAACGCGAGGGCTGCCACCAGCAGCGCACAGCTGCTGACGAGCAGCGTCCTCGCATCCGATCGTTCGCCGAAGACACCCAACGCGACGCGACCGGCTGTGAGCGCAATCCAGAACAACGCGACCGCAACCGCCGCGACCGTGCTGGTCAGATGACGATGCTCGGTCAGGTAGACATAGCCCCAGGCGCACGGACCGATCTCTGCGGCGGTGTAGAACGCGAACGACGCCAGCACCAGTCCGGTTCGCAGCATCGGCAGGACAGTC
>DASSEQ010000010.1:0-3289 GCA_035695245.1 Mycobacteriales bacterium
CATCAGCACGCGCGCGATCGCCCCGGTGCCGGCGCCGAGATCAAGGACGCGCCGGGCGCCGTCCGGCAGGCACCATGCGACGGCGTCGGCCGGGTAGCCCGGACGACCTCGCACGTAGTCATCCGCCCCGACGCCGAACGAAGTCGCGCGGCGGGCGAGCACGTCGTCGGTCACCGCCCGAGCCTAGGCGGCGGTCCGGGTCGACCGAACGGTCCTGCGTGTCGCCGCGGCTGCGGGGCCCGACCGCCGTACCGTCGGCAGAGGCGGACCGACCCGGGCCGCCCCTCGCTCGGAGGACCAGTGACCCCTACTCCTGCGACGACAACCACCGGCACTCGATCCCGCAAGCGAACACGAAAGCGGACCTTCGTCCTCGACACCAGTGTCCTGCTCGCCGATCCTGGCGCGATAGCGCGATTTGCCGAGCATGAGGTCGTCCTCCCCATCGTCGTCATCACCGAGCTCGAAGCCAAGCGCGCTCATCCTGAGCTGGGGTGGTTTGCCAGGCAGTCGCTGCGCCTGCTCGACGAGTTGCGCATGTCGCACGGTCGGCTCGATGACCCGTTGCCGGTCAACGATGCCGGCGGCACGGTCCGCGTAGAGCTCAATCACTCCGATCCCGCGGTGCTGCCGCCCGGTTACCGACTCGGTGACAACGACAGCCGGCTGCTCGCGGTCGCGCGCAACCTTGCCGCAGAAGGCGCCGATGTCGTTCTGGTCAGCAAGGACATGCCGCTGCGCATCAAGGCGGCAAGCATCGGAGTGCAGGCGCAGGAGTACCTCGCTGAGCAGGTCGAGTCGGGCTGGACCGGCATGGCTGAGCTCGAGCTCGGCGGCGACATGGTCGACGCCTTGTATGCCAACGACGTCGTCGATCTGCCGGAAGCCCGCGAACTTCCGTGTCACACCGGGCTGGTGTTGCTGTCGGAGCGCGGGCATGCACTCGGTCGCGTGACGCCGGACAAGCAGGTGCGGCTGGTGCGCGGCGATCGTGATGCGTTCGGCGTGCACGGTCGGAGCGCCGAGCAGCGCATCGCGCTCGACTTGTTGCTCGACACCGACATCGGCATCGTGTCCCTCGGCGGGCGAGCCGGCACGGGCAAGTCAGCACTCGCGCTGTGCGCCGGGCTGGAAGCCGTGATGGAACGCCGGCAACATCGCAAGGTCGTCGTGTTCCGACCCTTGTACGCCGTCGGCGGCCAGGAGCTGGGCTACCTCCCGGGCACTGAGGCGGAGAAGATGTCGCCATGGGGCCAGGCAGTCTTCGACACCCTCGGTGCTCTTGTTTCGCCGCACGTCATCGACGAGGTCGTCGACCGTGATCTTCTCGAAGTGCTGCCGCTGACGCACATCCGTGGCCGGTCGCTGCACGATGCGTTCGTCATCGTCGACGAGGCGCAGTCGCTGGAGCGCGGCGTGCTGCTCACGGTCTTGTCCCGCATCGGTCAGAACTCGCGCGTCGTGCTGACCCACGACGTGGCGCAGCGGGACAACCTGCGCGTCGGCCGGCACGACGGCGTCGCGGCAGTGATCGAGGCGCTGAAAGGTCATCCGCTCTTCGCGCACGTGACGCTGACGAGGTCGGAACGGTCTCCGATCGCAGCGCTCGTCACGGAGATGCTGGAGGACCTGGGAATCTAACCCCCGTGGTCATCCCTATTCACGACGAGAACCCGACTCGTCGTACGCCGGTCATCACCTACCTGCTGATCGCGCTCAACTTCGTCTTCTTCTTCAGTGAGCCGGTCGTCTCGCAGATCGGTGTTGGCCAGCAGTCGGTTGCTCAGGTATGTCAGCAACAGCAGTACTTCGATGACCACGCCGCGATTCCGTATGAGCTGACGCACAACAAGTTGTTGCCGCCGCATCAATACGAAGTGCAGACAGCTGGCGGCACCGTCTCGTGCCCGGTCATCACCGAGGCGGGGAAGAAGCCGTATTTGTCGGTGCTCGAGTCGATGTTCCTGCACGGCGGCTGGCTGCACATCCTCGGCAACATGCTGTTCCTGTGGATATTTGGCAACAACGTCGAGGACAGATTCGGCAGAATGAGATACCTGCTCTTCTATCTGTTCTGTGGCTACGTCGCGGCGTACGGATTCGCTTACGGCAGTCCCAACTCAACCGAAACGTTGGTTGGTGCGTCCGGTGCAATCGCCGGAGTGCTCGGTGCCTACCTCGTCATGTTTCCGCGGGCTCGCGTCACGAGTCTTGTGCCGATTGCCATCATCTTCATTCCGATTCGGTTGCCTGCGTGGGTCGTGCTCGGTAGCTGGTTCCTGCTGCAGTGGCTCTACTCGAGCGGCACCGCGGTCGCGAGCGGTGCCGGCGTTGCCTATCTCGCTCACGTCTTTGGCTTCGCGGCGGGTGTGGTGATCGCGTTGCTGGCACGGCCTTTGCTGAATTCCTCACGACCGCTGTGACTTGTGGGGCATCTGTGCCTTGTTGTCACGTCTTTTCGGCAAAGTGTGAGGTTAGTCACCGCCCAAATCGGGCACTCGAACTAGTGCTTGCAGCAGTTAGCAGTGTTCACTAGGAGGTGCAGCGCGATCGGTTGAGCCAACGCTGATCGCCCAGGGCGCCGCACTGGTGCCCGTCCGGCGGACCACACCAGTCCGTCACCGCCCTGGCCGCGCCACGAGCGCGTTGTAGACACCGACAGCAGCGTCGGCGTCTCGCTGCCAGCCGGGGTGCCCCGAGGGCTGCTGACCGAGCGGCCCGCGAGAGCACGAGAGGCAATCTGTTTTGAACCGGACTTTGTTCCGGGGGGTAACTGCGGGCTTGATCGCCGTGGTCGTCGTTGCCGGGGGAACTATCGCGGGCACCGCGCTCGCAGCATCACCGGATACCAGCCAGTCATCGCCGACCATCGGGGCAACCGCTACGCCTCCTCTGGAAAGGGTGCTTTACCCAGCGCCGCATCCGCTGGTGCGAAAGAAGCGCGTCGTGCACCGGGCGAGCCGCGAGCATCGTCGCGCGTCCCTCGACGGCTCGCCGCAGACGATCGCGCACGCGCTCGTCTTGCGGCGCGGTTGGAGCGAGGCGCAGTGGCAGTGTCTCGATCAGCTATGGACCCGCGAAAGCAACTGGGAGATCCAGGCCGAGAACGCCTCCGGCGCCTATGGCATCCCGCAAGCACTTCCCGCGGACAAGATGTCGATGATGGGATCGGACTGGCGAACCAACCCGATAACGCAGATCCGCTGGGGGATCTACTACATCGGCGAGTCCTACGGGTCGCCGTGCAACGCGCTCGAGCACAGCAACAACTACAACTACTACTGACAAA
>DASSEQ010000011.1:0-13834 GCA_035695245.1 Mycobacteriales bacterium
GGTGCCGTCATGGGTTATGAGCGCGTCGCCATCTACGGCATACCTCTCGTGGCCCGGCGCCGCGTCGGCTGGGCGCGCGTCGATCCGGTGATGGCACGCGAGCTGTTCATCCGGCACGCGCTCGTCGACGGCGAGTGGAAGTCGCACCATGCGTTCCTGGACCGGAACCGCACGGTCGCGCTGCAGGCGCGCTCGCTCGAGGACAAGCTGCGTCGACGCGATGTAGTGGACGACGACGCAGTGCTGGCGTTCTACGAGCGTCGGCTGCCGCCGTCCGTTGTATCCGCCAGGCACTTCGACGCATGGTGGAAAACCGCCCGCCGCGAGGATCCGACGTTGCTCGACTTGAGCCTTTCCGACTTGGCCCCGGCGCAGGCCGACGAAGTTGCGGGCTGTCCGGACTCCTTCGACATCGACGACGTGGAGGTGGCGCTGCGATACCTCTTCGCCCCCGGTGACCTTGACGACGGCGTGACCGCGCAGCTGCCGCTGGCGTTGCTCAACCGCGTGCCGGCCGCCGCCTTCAGCTGGCACGTGCCGGCCCGACGCGAGGAGCTGGCCGTCGCACTGATCAGGGCATTGCCCAAGGATCTGCGCCGGGCACTGGTGCCGGCGCCGGACACCGCCCGCGCCGCGCTGGCACAGATGACAGTGGACCTTCGCACTCCGTTTGCGCAGGCGTTGTCGCACGCGCTCACGCGAGTCGCCGGGGTGACCGTCCCGCCCTCGGCGTTCAACGACGTCTCGCTCCCGTCGCATCTGCGGATGCACGTGACCGTCATCGGTGGCGCCGGCGATGCGCTGGCCACCGGTGATGACCTCGACGTCCTGCGCGAGCAGCTGGCGCCGCACCTGCGACGAACCCTCGCCGCCGCTGCACCCTCGCTCGCTCGCGAGGGCTTGCGCGAGTGGCCCGGTGGTCGGCTGCCGAGAAGCCTCGAGATGGAGCAGGACGGCGCGCAAATCGTCGGTTATCCAGCGCTTGCCGACACGGATGACACCGTCGCCGTGCGGATCCTGGCCACCCGGGCCGAGCAACACGAGGCGATGCGGTTGGGCACTCGGCGACTGTTGCTTCTCACCGTTGCATCGCCGGCTCGCGCCGTGCTCGACACGTTGCCGTCGCGCGACAAGCTGGCGCTCGCGCGCGACACCGACGGCCGGGCGGCGGATGCCGTGCGCGACAGCATCAGCGCGGCGGTCGACGCGTTGGTGGAGGAGGGCGGCGGGCCGGCCTGGGATGCGGAGAGCTTCAACCGGCTCCGGGACTACGTTGCCGGGCGGTTGGCTGCTCGCGCTGCCGAGCTGCTGCGGACCGTCGGGGAGATTCATCAGCTGGCGCATGTAGTTCGTGACGCGCTGGTGGCCGACCCTCCGGACCTGCTGCGGGCGTCGTACGACGACATGCGCGCCCAGCTTGCGACTTTGGTCAGCGTGGACGTCGCCACCCGTGTCGGCGGCGAACGGCTCGGGCACGTCCCGAGGTACTTGCAGGCGATGCAACAACGACTGCAACGGTTGCCCCGCGACCCGGCGCGCGACATCAAGCTGATGCAGCGCGTGCACGATGTCGAAGACGCGTGGCAGGACGCTCTCGACGAGCTTCCGACCGGAAGTGCGGTTCCCGCGGCGCTCGCCGACGTGCCATGGATGCTGGAAGAGCTGCGGGTGAGCCTGTTTGCACAGCAACTTGGCACCGCTCATCCGGTTTCGGAAAAACGCATCCTTCAAGTTGTGCACGCACGCGCCTAACATCGGTTGACATGCCGGCAGCACGACCGGCCCGCGGCGGCGGGCGATGGGTGAGCGTGGAGCCGGAGCGGCTCGACGGCTTCCTCGGCCGCTTTGCTGCGCGACATGGCGAAGTCGCCGTCACCCCCGATCCGGCAACGGTCGTTGTCGCCGCCGCCGACGGCAGCATCGCCGAGTGCTCGGTCCCGTTCGCGCCGATGGTCGTCGACGACTCGGCGCCTTTCGGTGGATTGCTCGCGCATGCGTCTGCGCAACGCCATGTCGGCGTGCTCCTGGTGCGGCGGGGCGGGTTTGCTGCCGGCGTCTTTGCCGGTGCCCAGCTGGTTGCCTCGAAGGTGGGGTCGCGCCACGTGCAGGGTCGGGCCGCCGCCGGCGGTTGGTCCCAACAGCGGTTTGCGCGTCGGCGTGACAACCAGGCCAAGGCGGCCTTCGAGGCGGCCGCCGATGCCGTCGCCGCTGTGCTGCTGCCGGTGGTGGAGACGCTCGACGCGGTTGTCGCCGGGGGTGACCGGTCGTCGTGTGACGAAGTGCTCGCCGACCCGAGGCTGCAGCCGCTGCGTCCGCTGCTGCAGCCGGACCGGATCGACGTGCCGGACCCCCGACGGCAGGTGCTGGAGGGAGCGCCGGTGCTCTTCCGTGCCGTGCGGATCCGCATAACCGACGTAGACGTCGCGGGACCCGATCAGGAACACTCCCGGCATGCGCCAGCTCACGAGTCTTGACGCGCAGTTCCTCGCGCTCGAGAACAGTAGGCAGACCGGCCACGTCGCCGGCCTCGCCGTTTACGACACCAGCACCGCGCCCGAGGGGCGACTGACCTGCGCCGAGATGCAGGACCTCATCTCCTCGCGGCTGCACCTGCTGCCGCCGCTTCGCTGGCGGCTGGTCGAAGTGCCGTTCGGCGCTGACTACCCGTATTGGGTCGACGACACCGACTTCGATCTCGACTTCCACGTGCGCGAGGTCGCCCTGCCGGCTCCCGGTGACGACCAGCAGCTGGCCGAGCAGGTCGCCCGGCTGCACTCGCGCCCGCTCGATCGGTCCCGGCCGCTGTGGGAGCTCTATGTCATCAGTGGACTGGAGTCAGGGCACACCGCCGTCTACACGAAGATCCACCACGCTGTCATCGACGGCGTCTCCGGGGCGGAGATCACCGGCATGCTGCTCGATCTGACGCCCGAGGTGCAGCAGGTCCCGGCTGAGGCGCCGGTGACCGCCGGACGTCGGCCGAGTCAGCTGGAGATGCTGGGCCGCGCCGTAGTCGGACTGCCCCGCTACCCGCTGCGGGTGCTGCGGGCGATCCCGTCCGCGATTCCCAACCTGGAAGAGACGCAGCTCGCCGCGATTCCCGGCGCCGCGACGCTCGGTCGCTTGGCCGGACGGTTGGAAGGCCTCGTCACCGGCGACGGCAACCGAGTGGTGCGGGGTGGTCTCGAGGCGCAGAAGACGTCGTTCAGCGGGCGGATCTCGGCGCATCGCCGGTTCGCGTTCGGTCAGCTCGACCTCGACCGCGTCAAAGCACTGAAGTCGTCGTACGACTGCACTGTCAACGACGTCGTCGTCACGCTGTGCGCGGGTGCCGTACGGCGATGGTTACAGGAGCACGACGAGCTCCCCGAGGAGCCGCTCGTGACACAGGTGCCGGTCTCGGTGCGCACCACGGACCAGGCAGGCACGTACGGCAACCGGATCCTGCTGCTGGGGGCGCCGCTGTTCACCAACATCGCCGACCCGGTCGAGCGGTTGCGGTCGACGCAGCGCGAGCTGCGCGTGATGAAGGAGCGGCACAAGGCGATGCCGGCGCAGCTGCTGGCCGACGTCAACCACTTCGTGCCGCCGGCGTTGTTCTCCCGTGCCGCGCGTGCGACGTTCACGTTGGCGACCTCCGGCATCGGGCGGCCACAGTGGAACCTCTGCGTCTCCAACGTGCCCGGGCCGCAGTTCCCGCTCTACTGCGCCGGCGCGCGGCTCGTCGCGCACTACCCCGTCTCGGTCATCACCGACGGCATGGGCCTCAACATCACCGCGATGAGCTACGACGGGCACATCGACGTCGGCATCATCGCCGACCGAGACCAGATGAGCGACATCTGGTGTCTGGTCGAGTGGCTGGATGACGCGCTGGTCGAGCTGGAGAAGGAAGCGCCCGGCCGCACCTAGCCAGCGGCTGGTGCCGCGTCAGCGGCGGGCGCTGTGCCTCTTCGTCGCGCCGCCTCCCGCTGGTGTGCGAAGCGAGTCATGACGCCGCCGAGCACCAGGATCAGGACGCCGTCGAACGCGTGCAGGCCACCCACCCACTTGTTGTTCTCGCCGCCACCGGCCAATGCCGGCTGAGCGATGACGGTGAGCAGAGCGAGCACGAAGGTCCACAGCATGGTCTTGCCGGACTCGCGCGTGACCAGGGCGAGGATGAGCAGGATCAGGGCGATCGCGCCCAGCACGTTGCCGAGGGCCCGGTGCGGATCGAGGCTGCTGGCGTTCTGCACCTTCGACGCGTGGTCGCCGAAGACGCCGACGCCGGCGAGGAAGAACTGAACGAACACCCCGAGCATGAACAGGCTTGCGATGTATGCATAAGCACGGTCGGTGCCGCGCCGCCATCCGGTCATGGCCCCAATCATCGCGCGCGCAGGAGCGATTTCGTCGTAGCCACGGCGTACGTTTTCAGGCGTGGCTGAGGTGAGCTTCACGATCTTTCCGACCGCACTGGGGGAGTGCGCCGTCGCCTGGAACGACGTCGGGCTGGTCGGCGTGTGGCTGCCGGAGTCGACCGTCGAGGTGCTGAGACGGCGGGTGCTCCGAGCCCACCCCGAGTCGGTCGAGAGCGCGCCGCCGGAAGTGACCGGCGGCGTGGTGTCCCGGATCACGAGGCTGCTCGCCGGCGAGGACGTCGATTTGGGAGACGTCGTGCTCGACGAGAGCGGGCTGCCAGACCTGCAACAACGCATCTACGCGGCTGCTCGCGCGCTGCCGCGCGGGG
Organism: Mycobacteriales bacterium; assembly: GCA_035695245.1. GTDB lineage: Bacteria > Actinomycetota > Actinomycetes > JAFAQI01 > JAFAQI01 > DASSEQ01. The sequence goes on from DASSEQ010000011.1 coordinate 4,733, forward strand.
TCACCCGGACCTACGGCGAAATCGCCCGCGACGTCGGTGCACCGGGCGCCGCACAGGTCGTCGGACAGGCGATGGGCAGCAACCCGTGGCCCATCGTCGTGCCCTGCCATCGAGTGGTCGCTGCCGGTGGGCGCAACGGCGGCTTCTCCGCGCCCGGCGGCGTCGACACGAAGCTGCGAATGCTCGCGATCGAAGGGGCGACGCTCTTCTGAAGCGACGGCGTTACTTCGGTGGGAGGGACTTGGCGTAGACGACGCCTCGTTGCACCCACGTGGACAGCGTCGTGTCGTCGTCGAGCACCGTCGGGTTGACCCGCAACCATCCCTTCATCGGCCCGCGGCCGCCCATGTCGAACTCCTCGGCACCAGGCTCGCGCAGCAAGGCGTCGGTCTGGTCCGGATCGACCCGCACCAAGAGTCCGCCTTGTCCGCTGGCCGAGACGCTCATGTTGCCCCCGATCAGGAACGCGAGGCCGCCGAACATCTTCTTCTCGGTGACGCGTTCGCCCGCCAGCGCTTCCCGGAGACGGTTCGCGAGGTCCTCGTCGTACGCCATGTCCGAAACCTAGCGGCGGTCGGACCGACAGGTCCCGTCACATACGCTGCGGCCGTGGTGGACGGCACCCTTGCCGACTGGCTGCTCGACCAGGACCCGGCGCTTCGCTGGCAGGTGGAGCGCGACCTGCTGCACGCCGGCGAGGATGTCTGGCGCGCCACCCGGGCGAGGGTTGCGACCGAAGGTTTCGGCGCGCGGTTGCTCGCGCTGCAGGACGCGGACGGTCAATGGGCCGGTGGCGCCTACTTCCCGGCCGACTTCGACTTCAATGGCCCGGAGGCGCAAGACGGCGCCGGGCAGCCGTGGACCGCGACGACGTGGTCGCTCAACGCGCTTCGGGACTGGGGTGTGGACGCGTCAGCCTTGGCCGGCTCGGCGGACAAGCTCGCCGAGAACAGCCGCTGGGAGTACGACGAACTGCCCTACTGGGGCGGAGAGGTCGACTGCTGCATCAATGGCTACACGCTTGCCAACGGCACCTGGCTCGGCGCCGACGTCGGCGGCCTCGTCATGTGGTTCGCCGATCACCAACTGCCGCTGAACTCGCTCAACGGCCTGCTGTGCTACGACGACCTGACCGGCGGGAGCGACACCACCCGCGAGATGAGACGACGTGGCGAGGACTACCTCCTCGAGCGCGGGCTGTTCCGACGGCGGTCGACCGGCCAGCCCGTCGGTGCCTGGGCCACCGAGTTCGTCTACCCGCAGCGCTGGGTCTACACCGTGCTCAGCGCGGCTGATTACTTTCTCTCCGCTGCTGCCGTCGATGGCCGAGCACCGGACCCGCGGATGGGCGACGCGATCGAGCTGATCCGAGCCGCTCGGCAACCGGACGGCACTTGGTTGCAGCAAGGTCAGCACGCGGGGCGGGTCTGGTTCGACGTCGACGTTGCTGTCGGGGAGCCGTCACCGTGGCTCACGTTGTTCGCATCGCGGGTGCTCGAGTGGTGGGACACATGCCGCCACCCGTAACAGCCGTGGTCTTCGACCTCGGCGGAGTGCTCGCCGAGTTCGGCGGGGTGACGCGGATGCGGATGCTCGCGCGCGTCGAGACCGACGAGGAGATGTGGCGTCGCTGGCTTGCCTGCGAATGGGTTCGCCGGTTCGAGCGCGGTGCCTGTCCCGAAGAGGACTTCGCCCGTGGCGTGGTCGCCGACTGGGGGCTGGAGGTCACGCCTGAGGTGTTCCTGGCCGAGTTCGGGCAGTGGCTCGTCGGCCCCCTGCCCGGTGCACAGGAGCTGGTGACCGAGGTGCGGCAGCGGGTCCCCGTCGCCTGCCTGAGCAACACCAACCGCGTCCACTGGGATGCCGGCGCCGCCCGCTGGCCGTTGTGGACCGCGTTCGACCACGCCTTCCTGTCCTTCGAGATCGGGATGGTGAAGCCCGACCGCGAGGCCTTCGATCACGTTGCCGAAGTGCTCGGCAGCGACGCCACGAATCTGCTCTTCCTGGACGACAACGCCATCAATGTCGAAGCGGCTCTGGCTGCCGGCTTCCAGGCCCGGCGAGCGGTCGGCGTCGACGGGGCGCGCAGTTTGCTGCGCGAGTTCGACCTCGTCGGTTGACGATTAGGGCGTGTCGGCGAGCGCAAGAGGCCGTTGCTGCTTAGTTTTGTCACGTGCGCCTTCTCCCCGAGACGCCGATCCTGTCCGGCATCATCGCCGACCTCGGCCAAGCCCGTGACGACGCGCGCGGCGAGGCCGCGGAGCTGCGTCGCGTGCTCGCCGACCTCGAGGCGTTGCACGAGCCCGACAGCAACGGTGACTGCCCGACCTGCCTCGCTCCCGCGCCTTGCGTGACGCATCTGCTGGTTCGCCGCCAGATCGACCTCGCCCAGGCCTACGCCGCAGTCCGTGACCACGAGCCGATCGACCTCGTCGCGGCTGAGCGGCAGGGACCGCCGGTGCCCAGCCTCGCCGAGCTGCTCGCCGTCCCGGCGCGGGGGATGGAGCGCTTCTTCGATGCCCTGCTCGGCGAAGCCGCGACCCAGGCCAACCGCGGCATGCCCGCCGCCTGACCGCATCGCCTTCCCGTCGTACGACGGTAGATCCCCTTCGCCCGGTCGTTTACGGTTCGTCAGGAGCCGCTGAACTGGCCAGCCAGCAAAGGGAGTGCCATGACGGTCGTCGAGACAGCAACCGGAAAGGTCGAGGGTCGCGTCGAGGGCGCGGTGCACGCGTTCCGCGGCATTCCCTATGCCGGCGCCCCCTCCGGAGCCAACAGGTTGCGCGCGCCGGTCGCACCGCCGGCTTGGACCGGAGTGCGTCCGGCCGTCGACTACGGCACCTGGGCGCCGCAGAACGCGCCCGCCACGTCGCTGTCAGGGGAGGCGCCGGGCACGCAGGACGAGGACTGCCTGACCCTCAACGTCTGCACGCCGGGCACCGAAGGCGCCCGCCCGGTGCTGGTGTGGATTCACGGCGGCGGCTTCGTCGGTGGTTCGGGTGCGTCCGGCTTGTACGACGGCCAGGCACTTGCCGCCCGCGGCGACGTCGTCGTGGTCACCGTCAACTACCGGCTCGGCGTCCTCGGCTTCCTGGCCCACCCGGACCTCGCCGACGACGCGTCCGGTGGAGCGGCGGGCAACTGGGGGCTGCTCGACCAGGTTGCTGCCCTGCGGTGGGTTCGCGACAACATCGCCGCCTTCGGCGGTGACCCGGCCAACGTCACGATCTTCGGCGAGTCCGCCGGAGGCATGTCGGTCTCCGACCTGCTCGCAATGCCGAGCGCACAGGGTCTGTTCCGCCGCGCCATCGTGCAGAGCGGTCCGCCCAACGCCATCTCGATGGAGCGGGCCGAGGAGACCACGGCCAAGCTCCTCGCAGAGCTCGGCCTGGGCGCGGTCGTGGCGCTGCGCGAGACTCCGGTGCAGGCATTGCTCGACGCACAAGCTGCGCTCACCGCCGAACGTCGCCGGGCGGGTTTGCCGCTCGTGCCGGTCGTCGACGGCGCGTCGCTGCCGGTGCATCCGCAGCGAGCGCTTGCGGACGGTGCCGCCAAGGACATCGCACTGCTCATCGGCACCAACCGCGACGAGGCGAAGATGTTCATGGTCGCCGACCCGGCCAACCGGGAACCCGACGAGGAAGTCCTGCACCGACGGATCGACGCCATCTTCCGCGCCAACGACGTCGTGCTCAGTCCCACTGACGTCATCGACGGCTACCGCGCGGCCCGGTCCGCGCGCGGCGAACCGGTCGACCCGCGCGAGATCTGGTCGGCCATCGAGACCGACCGGATGTTCCGCATCGGTTCGATCCGCGCCGCCGAATCGAAGGCGTCGCAGTCGCAAGCCTCGACGTACATGTACCTGTTCAACTGGGAGTCACCGGCGATGGGTGGTGCGCTGGGCTCCTGTCACGCGCTCGAGATTCCGTTTGTCTTCGGCACGTTGTCCAAGCCCAACATCGATCGGTTCGCCGGCGCCGGTCCGGACGCAGAGCGGCTTTCCGGCCAGATGATGGACGCGTGGTTGGCGTTCGCGCGGGGTGGCGATCCCAACACCGAGACGGTCCCGCAGTGGCCGACGTATGACGCAGCCAACCGCGCGACGATGACGTTCGGCCACGACACGTCCGTGACCGATGCACCGGGCGACGACGAGCGCCGGCTCTGGGAGGACGCCGGCCAGCCCGTGGGGTGAACTGGCCACCGGGCAATCGGTCGACGGCACGCCGCGCCCGTGAGCTGGCGCGGCTGGCGCCGTTCGTCGCCTGCCCGCCCCGCGACCTGAAGTTCATCGCCCGATGGGGCGACCTCATCTCGGTCGAGGCCGGCCAGGTGCTGGCCCGTCGCGACTACAGCGACTGGTGGTTCTTCGTCGTCGTCTCGGGTGCGCTCGCCTGCGTCGACAAGGCCGGCGCAACCACGGAGATCGGTCCGGGCGAGCACTTCGGCGCGGACACGATTCTCGGCCTGCGTCCGCAGCGGCAGACGGCGAGCGCGACCGGGCCTTCGGTGTTGTTCGTGCTCGGTCCGCGCTACCTGTTGTCGCTGCTCAGCGTGTCAGCACATCTACGCCGCGGTCTCTTTCCGGCTGTCGACCTCGACGCCTATGACGCGTTCGCGAAGCGGCTCTACGACGAGGGCCAGATCGAGTGGCGGCGGCTCGCCCGCGAGCATCGCCATATCGATGCGTCGAGACTGCCGCGGCAGCCGCGCACCAAGGCCAAGGGACTGTTGGCACTCGCGCCGCCTAAGACGCCGTCCGCCGACCGTCTGCCAGGACGGCCGTTGACGATCGCCGAGGCTGTGCACGCGCTTGCCGCGCTGCCGGATCCACCCCCGGTCACGGCGCTCGGACCGATGCCACCCATGCCGCGCCGGTGGCGGCTGGCTGCGGTTGCGGCTGTCGTCGGGGCCATTTCCGGCGTGCTGTTCGGCTACCACCCGCCGCGGCTGGTGTTGAGCGCCGGCCGCCCGATCGACGTCGCAGCGGACATCCAGATCGTCGGGGCGCCGACGTACCTGCCGCATGGTCACTACCTGCTGCTGTGGGTGCACGCGGGCCAACCCACCCTGGCCGGGCTGCTGACTGCGTGGGTGCAACGCCGGCCCACGGTCGCCTACGACGCCACCGGCGACTCGTCGGTGCAGACCGAAGGGCGCGAGGAGTACCTCGACAGCCAGCACGAAGCGATCTCGCTTGCGCTGGCCGCTGCGCGACTGGACCCGCGACACGTCGTCGTACGGATCCGGGACCGCGGCTTCGGCGGGCCGTCTGCCGGCCTTGTCTATGCGCTCGCACTCGACGACCTGCTGACTCCGGGAGACCTCAGCCAAGGTCGGGTGATCGCCGTCACCGGAGCGATCGCAACGGACGGGAGGGTTGAGCCGATCGGATGGCTGATGCTGAAGGTGCACGGTGCTTCCGCGGGCCGGGCGACGTTGCTTCTGGTGCCAGCAGGGCAGCTCGACGGCGCCACTGCCTGGTCGGGCACGGCGTGCGGGGTGAAGACGTTGCGTGACGCGCTGCGGGCGGTCGCCAGCACGCGCAAGGACAATGCCTGCGTGACCTCGACGGTGCAGGCGCGGCGATGAACTGGTCGAGGTGCAGCGGCCCGATGCGCCGGCACTGGGGACGCTACGGCGCGGCGGGGCTTCTCGTGGCGGCGACAGAAGGTGCTTCGACGTTTGTGCTGTTGGACGAGCGCGCGGCCTGGGTGCACCACGGCGGCACGGTGGGCATTCCCGGCGGCGCCATCCACGACGGCGAACAACCGCTCGATGCAGCGCTCCGGGAAGCCGCCGAGGAGGTGCGTGGTCTCGACCCCGCGATGCTGGACTTTTCCGGTTCGCACATCGAACCGTGCCCGGACTGCCGCAGCTGGACCTATACGACGATCCTCGCCCGCTCACCGCGCCCGGTCGACGTCACACCGGCCTCGTTCGAGAGCGCAGGGTTGCGTTGGGTCGCGGTCGATGACGTCGTTGCCCTGCCGCTGCATCCGGGCTTCGCATCTGCTTGGCCGAAGATGCGAGCGTTGCTCTAGCTCAGGCGCTGGCGGCGGCCATTGAGTCGCGCAGCTCGCGCTTGAGGAACTTGCCCGCCGGGTTGCGAGGCAGCGGCTCAGTGCGGATCTCGATGACGGTCGGCACTTTGAACGCTGCCAGCTTGGTGCGCAGGAAGTCCTGCAGCTCCTCAGCCGTCAGCGACTCGCCGTCGCGCAGGTAGATCGACGCGGCGACCTCCTCACCGAGCCGCTCGTGCGGCAGTCCGTAGACGGCCGCCTCGTGGATGGCGGGGTGGTCGTAGATCGCGGCCTCGACCTCGGCGCAGTAGATGTTCTCGCCGCCGCGCAGCACCATGTCCTTGAGCCGGTCGTCGACGTAGATGAAGCCGTCCTCGTCGAGGTGGCCGATGTCGCCGGTGCGAAGCCAGCCGTCGACGATCGTCTCGGCGGTGGCTTCGGGCTTGTTCCAGTAGCCACGGATCAGGTTCGGTCCCTTGAACCAGATCTCGCCGCGCTCGCCGACCGGCAAGTTCTCGAAGGTCGCGGGGTCGCGGATCTCCGCCTCCATGCAGGCGGGAATCCGGCCGGCGCTCGTCGGCTTCGCGAGCGCGTCATCGCCGGTGATCCCCGGGCCGAGAGAGTTGGTCTCGGTCATCCCGTAGCCGAAGCCAGGGCGTCCGCCCTTGAAGTCGCTGTCGATCTGCTTCATCAGCGCCGGCGGAGGGGGTGCGCCGCCACCACCGATCTGGAGCAGGCTCGACGTGTCGTAGTCGTTGAACTTCGGGTGCTGCAACATGTCGATCGTCTGCGTCGGCACGCCGATGAAGCTGGTGATCCGCTCCCGCTCGATCATCTCGAGCGCCTTCTCGGCGTCCCACTTGCGCATGACGACGAGCTTCGAGCCGCTGATCAGACAGCCGAGCATGACCGGCACGCAGCCGGTCACGTGGAACAGGGGTACGGCGAGGATCGTGCCGGGATTTTCCGGCGGTGCAGTGATCTCGTCGGGCTCCCGCATCAGCGGTTCGATGCCGATGCGCGAGGCGTAGCCCATCAGCGCGTTGACGATGGCGCGATGGGTCGAGACGGCGCCCTTGGGACGACCGGTCGTGCCGGATGTGTAGAGGATCGTCGCGTCGTCGTCGGGATCGATCGTCACGTCGGGCAGGGCCTTGCCCGGGGTGACGACGTCTTGCCAGAGCTCGGCCTCGGGGAGGGGTCCGTCCGCGCGGGCGACGAGGATGCGGCAGCCGAGGCGCTTGGCGCTCGCCACCGAGCGCTCGTAACGCTCGGGGTCGGCGATGAGCAAGGTCGCGCCGGAATCCTCGAGCGCGTAGTCCATCTCGTCCTCGGTCCACCACGCGTTCATCGAGACGCTGATGGCGCCGATCGACGTGATCGCGATGAACGCGATCACCCACTCCGGGTAGTTGCGCATGGCGACCGCGACCCGGTCGCCCTTCTTGATCCCGAAGTGCTCGACGAGAGCGGCAGCGACCGCGTCCGCGGCGGCCATGGTCTCGGCGTACGTCCGCCGCTCGTCTTCGTAGATGACGAACGGCTTGTCCGCATGCATGCGGCCGAACGCGTAGAACTCGCGGAGGTTGGGCGGGGCGCTCTTGAAGACCTTCACCGTGGCGCCGTTGACCGTCACTGGCACAAGTTCGAACATCTGTCCCGGCCCGGTGGCCTGGGCGACCGCCTCTTCGTAGCTCAATGGCATGTCTTCGATTAGACATTACCGAACGGCGTTCGGTCTACGAGGGTCAGTCGAGAGAGCCGACCACCTCGCTGATCACGCGCTCCGCCGGCCAGCGCCAGCCGACGCGCACCGAGGCGGCCGCACCGCGTCCCGGCCGGGCTTTGTCCTGCAGCAGGTGCATGAGCGCCTTCCACAGCGCCCAGCCGCGTCCCCTGGCCCAGGTGGCGTCGTCGAGGGCGAGGTCGCTCATGAACCGCCGGCGGCTGTCGCCGGAAAGCAGGGTCCAGGCGATCGTCGTGTCGCAGGCCGGGTCACCGACCGCGGCGCAGCCGAAGTCGATGACCGCGGACAGCCGCCCGTCGACCTGGAGCAGGTTGCTGCCGGTGACGTCACCGTGCACCCAGGTGTGAGGCTCGTCGCCGCCAGCGGCCAGGGCCAGCTCCCAGGCGTGAAGGGCCGCTTTGGCGTCGATCACGTCGCCGAGCTGTTCCACGGCGCCGCGCACCTGGTCGTCCAAGACGGCAACCGGCCTGCCCCGGTTGAACGAGTGGTCGCCCGCAGCCGGGCCGCCGGTGGTGTCACAGCGGTAGAGCGCGGTGAGGAACGCCGCGAGGTCACTGGCCAGCGTGTCGAGATCACTGACGGTGTCGGTGGTGACGGTTGTCCCGTCGCGCCACCGATACACCGACCAGGGCCTCGGGAAGTCCGGCGAGGGCTCACCCTTCGCGAGAGGTTCGGGGATGGGCAGCGGGAGGTGCGGCGCGAGCCGGGGCAGCCACTCGTGCTCCTTGTCGACCTGCGGCGAGTAAGCCTCGTGGCTCGGCAACCGCACCGACATCGTCTCGCCGAGACGGAAGGTCGTGTTGTCCCAGCCGTCGAGCTCCACCTTCGTCACCGGCTCGTCGGCCCACTGCGGGAACTGAGCGGCGATCAGCTTCGACACGAGTTCGGGAGTGATCGCGCGCCTTTCCATGCCTTCGGCGAGACGTCTACACGATCGACGACGTGTGGCCGGCCCAGTAGCGGTCACGCAGCAGTCGCTTGTAGAGCTTGCCGGTCGGCAGGCGCGGCAGCTCGGCCTGGAAGTCGATGCTCCGGGGGCACTTGAAACGAGCGAGATGCTCTCCACAGAACGCGATGAGCTCGCGCTCCATCTCGGGGCCAGGTTCGAAGCCGGGCATGAGCTGGACGACTGCTTTGACCTCCTCCCCGAGGTCTTCGTTGGGCACGCCGATGACGGCGGCGTCCATCACCTTCGGATGCGTGATGAGCAGGTTCTCCGTCTCCTGCGGGTAGATGTTCACGCCGCCGGAGATGATCATGTAGGTCTTGCGGTCGGTGAGATAGAGATAGCCGTCTTCGTCTATGTAGCCGACGTCGCCGACGGTGCTC
>DASSEQ010000012.1:0-17931 GCA_035695245.1 Mycobacteriales bacterium
CCCCGACTGCCGCAACCGCCCCGCCGACGCCCACCACATCCACTTCCGCCGACATCACGGCCCCACCAGCCTGGACAACTGCGCCTGGCTCTGCGTGTTCCACCACTGGCTCGCCCACGAAGGCGGCTGGACACTCCAACGACAAGCACACGACCACAGCTACCTATGGACCGGACCCCACGGCCAACACAAGATCCGACATCTCCACGACACCCGACATCCCTAGACGGCACCGCCGTCCCACCCCGCGCCATCACCCCAGTGCGCTGACGAGTCGACGCAGGCGCGGCTCGAAATCGCTGACTCGCTCGGCCGTCCAATGATCGGCGTCGAACTCGAGCCACCGGTTGAGCTCCCAGTAGGGGTTGTAGTCGCGACCGGTCAGTGCGGTGTAGTGCGTTTGGAACTCGTCGGCAGCTTCGTCGCCGGACAACCAGATGAGGTTCTGCCGGCAGCTGGCGATGTCGCACTCCCATGGCCCGCAGCACGCGTTCGGCCAGTCGACGACACCGGTGACGGCGCCGCGAAACCACAACACGTTGCCCGGGTGAAAATCGCGATGGATGAAGACGGGTTGGAATTCGGGCATCGCCATACGTCGTAGCTCCAGCGCCTGTCGCCACAGGCCGGCGTCCGACGCCGTTGCAGGCGGCCCGTCCAAAGCATCGAGCGACCAACGAAAGAACTCATGTCCAAAACCCGCCGTTGGGATGTCGTGGATCGCCGCCGCGCACTCGGCCAGGCGTTGCAGGTCCGGCACAGCAATGGCGCGGCCGGGCAGAAACGTCATCAGCACGGCCGGCACGCCATCGCCGATCTGTTCGCCGGTCACGTCCGACGCGAGGACTCGCGGTGCCGCAACACCGGCCTCGGCGACGAACCGCAGCGCATCGAGCTCGCGCCCGGGCACGGCCGGCTCGTCGCTGAGCACGAAGCTCCACACCCAACGCCGCAGCACCATCCGCCGGCCGTCGGCCAGGTCGAGGGCATGCACTGCACTCGTCGAGGCCCCGGGCAACCGCCGCCACCGAACCACCTGCGAGCCGACGGCCTCCTGCACCCAAGCCCGAGCCGCCGGCGGCACTGTGGTGCGCCGCAGCTGCGGCGGCAGCGACGACAGTTGCCGGTAGTTGGGATGGCTCGTCGCCCGCATGCGGAGAAGTGGACCACGACGCGGTGGTGACGGGGCTCGCGCACTCTGCGACAGTTCGGTCATGACGACGTACGACGTTGCGGGCAGCCAACAACGAAGCGACATGGCAGATCGCTACGACACCGATGCCTATCCTGGTGCAGTCGGTCTCAACTGGTACACCTGCGATCCGACGCTGGAGTTCGTGCTGGGTCAGCACATGCGGTCGCAGGATCTCGACTGGGCGCGCCCTCGTCTCGAGGCCTACGGGGAGCTATGTGGAGGACCGGTCGCCCGGCGCGCGGAGGAGACCGACCGCAACCCACCGCGGCTCGAGCGTTACGACCGCTGGGGCCATGACGTCGGCCAGGTCGTCATGCCGGCGTCCTTCCAGGCCAACCGCCAGCAGCTCGTCGAGCAGAGCTTCTCCAACACTGCCGTGCGCACCGAGGCGGCCGCAGCCGGGGTCGACCTGCGGCTACCCGGCGCGGCCGCGGGCTACTTGCTCAACCAGGCCGAGATCGGCATGACGTGCGCGCTCGGCACGGGCGGCGAGATGGTCTACCGGATGGCCGAGCGCTATGCACCGGCCGACGTGCGAGTGATGTTGGACGAGATCGCTGGTCCGGGTGGGCTGATGGGGGAGACGGCGCAGTCGTTCACCGAGCGCAGCGGTGGTTCGGACCTGGGCGCGCTCGAGACGACGGCAACGCCGTACGGCGACGTGTGGCTCCTCAACGGGGTGAAGTGGTTCGTCTCCAACGCCAACGGTGGCGCCTGGGTCGTGCTGGCGCGGCCGGAAGGAGCTGCCGGAGGTGTGCGCGGTGTTGCCTCCTTCCTCGTGTTGCGGCAGCGCCGCGACGGCACGCCCAACGGCGTGCACATCCGCCGGTTGAAGGACAAGCTCGGCACCAAGGCGGTCGCATCCGCGGAGGTCGAGCTGGTCGACGCCGAGGCATTTCTCCTGTCGGATCCGCCGGTCGAGGGCGAGCGCAACACCGGTGATGGTCACGGGCTGGGTCGGCTGATGCAGCTCACCAACGCCGCGCGGCTCGGTGTCGCGATGATGGGGCTCGGGTGCGCGCGCCGGTCGCTCGTCGAAGCGCTTTGCTACGCGCGCTCGCGCGCGGCGTTCGGGGCGCGACTGATCGACCAGCCGCTGATGCGACGCACACTCACGGAGCTCCTGGTCGAGGTGGAAGCGGCGCAGGCGCTGGTTTTCGACGCGCATGCGAGGACTCTCCGGCTGACACCGGCTCTCGCCAAGCTGCGCGCGGCCCGTCTCGGCATCACTGCTGCGAGCACTGCGGTGGAGGTGCATGGCGGCAACGGCTACTGCGAGACGTGGCCGGTCGCGCGCATCCTCCGCGACGCCCAGGTCAACACGGTCTGGGAGGGCGGTGACAACATCCTCTGCCTCGACGTACGCCGCGCGATGACGAGGGAGAGCGCGCACGAGCCCTTCCTTGCGCACATCCGCGAGGCGGCCGCGAGCGGCCCGTCGAACGACGCCACGACAGCACTGGTGGAACGCCGCATCACCGACCTCGACAACGCCATCAACGCGTGGCAGCGCCTGCCTGCGGACATCGCCGAAGCCCGGCTGTTCCCCCTGGCTCAGCTCATGATCGACGTGCTCACCGGCGCTTTGCTGGTGGAGCAGGCCGGTCACGAGCAACGGAGTGCCGGCACCGATCGCAAGAGCATCGTCGCGCAGATCTGGTGTGCCGAGCACCTTGCCGACCGCGATGCCCTGCGCGGCATTGCCGACCCGGGGGACGGGCTGTCGCGCTTCGACGACCTGGTGGAAGGCGCCTTGCTCGACTCGCGCTCCTAGCCCGATGTGCCGACGTACTGGTCTTTGAGCACCCGCTTCATCAGCTTGCCAGTCGGTGTGCGGGGGAGTGACTCGGCGAAGTCGATCGACCGCGGCACCTTGAAGCCGGCGATACGTTCGCGCAGGTAGGCGATGAGCTCTTGCTCGACGTCGTCGCCGGGCTCCACGCCCGGCATGAGCTCGACGACGGCCTTGACCTGCTCGCCCATCTCCGGATCAGGGATGCCGATCACCGCGACGTCGGCGATCTTCGGATGCATCGTCATCGCGTTCTCGATCTCCTGCGGGTAGATGTTCACGCCACCGGAGATGATCATGAACGCCTGGCGATCGGTGAGGTAGAGATAGCCCTCGTCGTCGAGGTAGCCGATGTCACCCGTCGTGCCCCAGCCGGGGTTGTGCGGGTGCTGCGCCTTGCGGGTCTTGTCCGGGTCGTTGTGGTAGGCGAACGGGAGCTCCTCGCGGGCGAAGTAGACGAGGCCTGCCGCCCCGGTGGAGAGCTCGGGCTGGTCCGGATCATCGGCGTCGCAGATGCGCACATCGCCGAAAGGCTTGCCGACCGAGCCCGGTTTCTTCAGCCAGTCCTCCGGCCCGATCATCGTGATGCCGATGCCTTCGGTCGCGGCGTAGTACTCGTAGATGATCGGACCCCACCAGTCGAGCATCGCCTGTTTGACCTCGACCGGGCACGGCGCCGCTGCATGTACGGCGACCCGGTGGCTGGACAGGTCGTAGTCGCTGCGCTCCTTCGGGTCGAGTTTCAGCATGCGCACGAACATCGTCGGCACCCATTGGCTGTGAGTGACGCGGTGTCGCTCGATCGCCTCCAGCGCTGCCGCCGGGTCGAAGCGCGGCATCACGACGACCGTGCCGCCCAGCGCGATGATGACCGAGCTGAACCGAAGCGGAGCCGAGTGGTACATCGGTGCCGGCGACAGGTAGACCGTCTCGGTGTCGAAGCCGTAGACAGGTCCGAAGACCATCGCCAGCGGGTCCATCGGGTCGTCGAAGGCGCGGTCGGGCAGCGGAGTGCGGATGCCTTTGGGGTAGCCGGTCGTGCCGGACGAATACTGCATGTCGCCGCCGACGCGTCGATCCTCGAGCGGAGCGGCCGGCGTGCGAGCGATGGCGTCCTCGTAGGAGTCGAACCCCACGATCGAACCGCCGAAGGCAAGCCGCAGCTTGACCTCCGGCGCTTCGTTGACCACGTCCGCCGCGATCTGCGCGAAACGGGTCGACGCAATGAACGCTTGCGCGCCGCAGTCGCGCAGGATGTAGAGGATCTCCGGCGCTGCAAGGTGATTGTTGATCGCGGTGACGTAAAGACCACTGCGACGAGCGGCCCAGTAGACCTCGTGGTAGCGGGGGCTGTTCTCGGAAAGCAACGCGATCGTGTCGCCGTGCCGCAAGCCGGTGTCGTGCAGCAACTTGGCGAGTCGCGCCGACCGATCCTCGAGCTGGGCGTAGGTCAGCGTTTCGCTGCCGTCACTCATCACAACCGCCGGCTTGTCCGGCGTCACCGCTGCGTGGGCACCTGGATACATGGCGCTCACTCTCGCACGCTCACCAGACCCTCGCGGAACCGGTGCGCGCAGTGGTCGGAGCAGAAGTAGTAGTCGCTGTCCTCGTGCCGCAGGTGCGCCGGTGCGTGCGCGACTTCGACCTGCATGCCGCAGACCGGGTCCTTCGCGTAACCCGACCCACCGCCGAAGCGGTCGCGGTTGCGGTAGAGCCAGTAGAGCCCGGCAAAGGCGAGCAACGCGATGATGTCGAGGACAGTCGTGTAGTTCCAGCCCCAGATGTCCCGACCGACCATGCCGTGTTTGGCAGTGTCACTGCCGGGCGCTATCCCGACCGCCTTGAACAGATACTCCGTCACGAGGCCGGCGACGCTCATCGTGGCCCAGAAGGCGGCCAACAGCTTCAACGTCAACCGGGTGCCGTAGTACTTGCGATAGATGAGCAGCAGCGGCAGCGCGATCAGGTCGGCGAAGACGAACGCGACAGTGCCGCCGAAGCTGATGCCCCCGGCCCACAACGCGGCTGCGAGCGGCACGTTGCCGATCGAGCAGACGAAGCTGATGACCGCGAGGAACGGTCCGAGCGCGACGTTCTCGAGCACCGACCAGAAGCCGTGTCCGGTCACGAACAACGACTTCCAGAAGCGCACCGGGACCGCGGTGTCGGCGAACCCGGCCACGACGAAGCCGATGACGAGCTCCTTGCGCAGCATCGTGAGATCGCTGATGGTGTAGGCCGCAGCGTCCGACCAGCCGGCCAGCGACTTCGCGCGGTCGCGCCACTCGCCCGACGATTCCCCGTCCGCGTGATGGTGTTCGTGGCCTGCCGCGCCGAGGGCGTTGCGTGCTGCCAGCTGCTCGCGCTCCGAGACAACCCGAGGTACGACGAGGGCCAGCAGCGCGATCATGATGGCGCCGCCGACGAACTCGGCCGCGGCGAACTCCCAGCCGATCAGCAGCCACAGCACGATGCCGAGCTCCAGCACGAGGTTGGTCGAGGCGAACATGAACGCCTGGGCCGCGGTGAAGTCAGCGCCGCGCTGGAAGAGCGTCTTCGCGAGCGCCGACGCGGCGTAGGAGCACGACGACGAGACCATGCCGAAGAAGGTGGCTTTCGCGACGGTCTGTGGCCGGTGGTCACCCAGCGCACGCTGCATCTCGCTGCGGGAGACGAAGGCCTGCACCGCACCCGATAGGCCGAACCCGAGAACCAGCGCCCAGAGCGTCTCCCACAGCATGCCCAGTGCGTCGAGCAGGCTATTGCCGACCGTGCTCACGACTTGACCAGCCGCTCGATCGCCGCCGCCGCTTCGCGGACCTTGCTCGTGGCGTCGGGGCCGCCCGCTTCGATGGCATGAGTGACGCAATGACCGAGATGGTCCTCGAGGAGCTCGAGGGCGACCGCCTGCAACGCCCGCGTCGTCGCGGAGATCTGGGTGAGGACGTCAATGCAGTATTGGTCCTCGTCGACCATGCGCTGCAGCCCGCGGACCTGCCCCTCGATCCGTCGTAGCCGCTTTTGCACCTGTTCCTTGTTGGATGAGTAACCACGTTCCACGCCACCCAGCATACCCCTGGAGGGTATGACCCCAGATGGACCGGCCGGGGCGGTCGGAATATCGTCCGCGCATGCCCGTGGACATCCTCGACTCGCTCCGGCGTCGCATGCGCGCGATGCACTCGCTGTGGGAGGACGCCGTCGCAACGATGACGGTGGACCAGGTCAACCACGTCGAGCGCACCGGCGTCCTGCCCATCGCCTTCTCGCTGTTTCACTTCACCGAGATCGAGGACGGGTCGGTGACGATGCTGGGCGGTCCGCCGGCTGAGATCAGTCCCGCCTGGACGGACCGGATCGGCCTCGCGATCGCCGACAACGGCAAGGCCCGGACGGTCGAGGAGATGTCCGGACAGCGCATCGGCGACTATGACGCGTTCCGCGACTACCAGGCGACTGTCTTCGCCAAGACCGAGAAGTGGTTGGAGTCGCTGACCGACGACGACCTGGAGCAGGTCATCGTCCGGCGGCCGTTTCCGGACCAGATCGCCTCGACCTACAGCGCTCGCGTCGCCGGTGAGGCCGGCATCAAGAGACTCGATGCGGTCGAGTGCTGGGTCTACCAACACGGCCTCCGGCACATGGGCGAGGTGGAGCACGCCCGGGCCCTGGTCGGATTGCAGGGCATGACGTCATGACGGCGGCGCGGGGCAGTGTGCGCCGCGAAGCACGGATTCGACGTCCCGCTGCCGACATCTGGCGATGGGTGGGCGACCCGGAGCGACTCCCCGAGTGGTGGCCCGGCATCACGGCGGCCAAGGTCGACGGCGACGAGCGCACGATCACTCTCGGCAGCGGCCTGCCGATGCCGGAGAAGTTGCTGACGATCGATGACATCCAGCATCGGTTTCAATACCGCATCACCGGCCCGCTCTTTCGCGAGCACACGTCGACCATCGACGTACATGACCTAGGCGACGACACGAGCCTCGTCGTCTACTCGATCGACGCCGACCCCGCGACGATGGCGCTGGTCATCGCCGGCGCCGCCGGCAACGCACTCGAACACCTGCGCGCGATGCTCGAAGGGGAGTCCTGATGGCGCGACGCAAGATCCTGCTGATCACGACGGACCAGCAGCGCTACGACACGTTGGGCTGCAACGGCGGCACGCTCGCGCGCACCCCGGTCGTCGACCGGCTTGCGGCTGCCGGCATCCGTTATGAGCGTTGCTCGCCGCAGTCAGTCGTGTGCATGCCATCGCGGTCGACGATCCTCACCGGCCAGCATCCGTCGACGCACGGCGTCTGGATGAACGGTGTGCCGCTGCCGCTGAACGCTCCGTCAGTGGCCGAGCTGCTGCGCATCAGTGGCTACCGAACCGCTCTGGTCGGCAAGCCGCACTTCCAGCCGTTCTTCGACCCGTTTCAGCGGTTCCTGGAAAACTCCCTCGGCGACAGCACGGTGCCGTCCGGTGGCAGCCATCGCGGTTTCGAGCATCTCGAGTTCGCGACGCACGGACCGGTCGGGCCGCTGCACTACTCGCGCTGGCTGATGGCCATGCACCCGGAAGCGGTTGGCGGCTTCTACCGCGTCCTCGATGACGCCTTGCAGGTCAACGCCGACGGTGGTGGCGCGACAGCAGCACCTCAGGTTCACGTCAATCCGATCCAGCGCGAGTGGTACCACACCGACTGGGTCGCCGACCGCACGATCGCGTGGCTCGACTCACTCGCCGCCGACGACGACTGGTTCTGCTGGATGTCGTTCCCCGACCCGCATCATCCGTGGGATCCTCCCGAGTCAGAGGTCGGCCGGATCAACTGGCGCGACGTGCCGCTGCCGGCCGGCTACCCGCAGAACCGCCAGCAACGCGAACGGATCCTCGACGCGAAGCCGCGGCATTGGCGGATGTGGTACGACGGCACCCTCGTCTCCAACTATGAAGCCCCGGCGCGCTGGGTGCCGGCGACTCTGACCGACGACCAGGTGCGAGAGGTCAACGCCCGCAACGCCGTCGAGTGCGAGCTCATCGACGAGGCGCTGGGCCGGGTGCTCGCGCGGATCAACGAGCGCGGCTGGGGCAGTGATGTGGACGTCATCTTCACCACCGACCACGGCGAGCTGCAGGGTGACTTCGGCTTGCTGTTCAAGGGGCCGTACCACGTCGACTCGCTGATGCGCCTGCCGCTGATCTGGCAGCCGGCCGCGTCGGCCCAACCCACGTCTGCCGTCGTGACCCGCCCGGTGGGCCTCGTCGACATCGCGCCGACGTTGTGCGCGATTGCCGGGCTGCCGGCCGCCGACTGGATGCAAGGCGCATCTCTCCCGGTCAGCGACACAGATGCGGACGCGCGTGGATTCGAGCGGGTGCTGACCGAGTGGGACAGCGAGCTGTTCGGCGTCGGGGTTCACCTGCGCACCATCACTCGTGCCGGCTGGGTGCTCACCCGCTACCTCCCCGGCACCGTGCACGACGGCACCGAGGGCGAGCTCTACGACACCGTCGCCGACCCGCTGCAGCAGCACAACCGATGGGATGACCCGGCATGCGCCGGCATCCGCGACGACCTTCTCGCCGACCTGCTCGACAACGCGCCGCCGCCGCGCCAGCCGCGACTCCAGCTGGAAGCCCCCGTATAGCTGGTGGCCCGAGTCACTAGGCGGCAGGCTGCACCGCGGTGATGCTGGGCCGGCCGTTCGTCGTCGTACAGACCTTCTGGGCGTCCGGCACCAAGACCGAGTCGCGCTGGTTCGGCGGGTAGACCCGGAGCATCGTGGCGTTCGCGGCCGAGCAGCTGCCGGCCGGGAAGTTGCCCCAGTCCGGGACGCCGAGGTTCGCGTACGCCGTGCTGCCGGGCGACAGTGTCACCGTCGTCGAGGCGTTGGCCGGGTTTCGACTGGCATCGACACCCACCTGGTGGCCGGAGTCGTCGGCGAAGGAGACGCCGGGGTAGCCGGTCAACGTGCAGGGCTGCGTGCCGGTGTTGCGGAAGTCGACCCGCTGATAGAACGTGCCGGCGGCCGCACCCGACTGACCAAGCGACACCTTCAGGTCGGCGGTCGCGCACGACGTGCTCGTGTCGCTGGCGCCGGACGTCTGAGGGGTGCCGGCCGCCGGCGCGCCAGTCGCCGGAGGCGGCGACGAGGTGGTCCCGAGCGAGGTCTTGCCCGACGATGAGCCACCACATGCGGCGAGCAGGCCGGGCGCAACCAGCAGCGCCACCATCACCTTCGCCGCGCCGATCGTTGTCATATCCCTGCGACGCCCGGCCGATCCTCTCGGTTTACCCGTTCTCGGGCTGAAATCGTGCCGCGTAGTGCTCACCGGGAAAGCTGCTCAGCAACCCATCGATGCGATAACGCTGCGGCGCGCCGCTCTGGTCATGCAGCGTCAGATCACGAGTGCCCTCCGGGCACGTCGTTTGCGCGCCCGCCAGCGGGCCGTCGACGCAGACGACGTGCATGATCCGCGCGCCGGTCACCTCTCCGGCGTGTGCTGCGTGCCGAGCAGGTAGCTTCCCCACTTGCCGTTGCTGGGTGCGGGGCGGCGCCTTCTCGGGATGGGCACGTGGCGAGCGTCCAACACGTCCATGACGTGGTCGCGAGCTCGGTTGAAGAAGAACTGCGCTCGGCCGGTGATGCCCTCGTGGGCGCTGTGCGGGTGCGGCCGGGTTGGCCCGTCGCTGATCGCGCGTTCGTAGCGCTCTTCGAGTCGCGCCGCGTCCTCCGGGCCGATGGCGCGCGCCAAGGCGTCGAGCAACTTGTGCTCGCCGGAGGCGTGTGTCGACAGCAGCGCCGCGACCGCTTCGGTGAGCTGGGCGCGGTCGTGACGGCGGGCGAGCGCGTCACCGGCGAGAAGCTGCTCGAGCATCCGCAGCGCGTGCTGCATCTCGGTGCTGAGCTTCTCCTGCTCCTTGATGGCCGCATCGGTGTCCGGCACGTGCCGTCGTACGGCGGGCAGCACCACGCGATCGACCGCGGCCAGGTGAGCCGACAGCCAGATGACCGTGTCGAGCGGCGCGCGTTCTTCGTTGAGCGCGCGCAGTGCGCGCTGGTGGGCCGCCTCGATGGTGGCGCTGAAGTGATCGCAGTGGATGCAGTCGTCGAGCTTGTTCATCGCGGTGTCTCCTGGGTCAGGGCGAGAAACTCGCTGCGCGTACGTGGGTCTTCCCTCACCAGCCCGAGCAAAGCGCTGGTCACGGTTTCTGATCCGCGGGCCTGCACGCCGCGGAGCGTCATACAGCTGTGCTCGGCGCGCAGCACCACGCCGACACCTCGCGGCTTCAGGTGGTCGTCCAGCCAGCGAGCGACCTGCTTGGTCATCCGCTCCTGCACCTGCGGGCGGCGGGCGAACATCTCGACGACACGGGCTAGCTTGCTCAGCCCGAGGATGCGGCTGCCGGGCAGGTATCCGACTGCTGCAGTCCCGCTGAACGGCAGCAGGTGGTGCTCGCACACCGACGTGAACGGGATCTCGCGCGCGAGGACCAGCTCGTCGTAGTGCTCCTCGTTGGGGAACGTCGTCAGGTTGAAGTCGCGCGCCGTGAGCAGCTCGGCGAAGGCGGATGCCATGCGCCGCGGAGTGCCGGCGATGGTCGGGTCGCGTAGATCCATCCCGAGCGCGCGCAGGAAGTCGCCGGCGGCTTGCTCCGCGGCCTCGACGTCGATCGGCCGCGAGGTCGCTGCAACGCGAAGTCGAGGCCCGGTCTCCCGGTCGGCTTCGTCAGTGACTGGCAACGGATCGGACGCGGTCATTGTGCTCACTTTCACGGGTGTGAGGGATGGATGGTTCGTGCCGGTGGAGTGCGAGGTCGCGGGCCGGGTTGTCCGGGCGCGGTGCGTCGGACCATGCCCTTGTCGCCGCCCGGGCCCGATCGATCAACGTCGCGGTGGAACGGAAGTCGATCGGGGTGACCGCGAGCGGGCAAAGCGGCGGCACGACCCGCAGGTCGACCGAGTCACCGAGCGCGACGACGTCCTCGATCAGTCGCCGCTGGATCGCGACTGTGACCGCGTGCATCGCCGTTGCCAACGGCGAGGCGGGTGGCGCCGGCAGCGCGCATGCGTAGCCAGTGGGCAGCACATAGATGACGTCGGCGCCGAGGGATAGCGCCGCGGATATCGGCGTGTTGTTGACGACTCCGCCGTCCATCAGCAGGTGGTCGTCGACGCAGACCGGCGGAAAGACTGCCGGCAGCGCAGCACTTGCCATCACGGCGTCGACCGCGGGGCCGGACGACAGGACTACCTCGCGGCCGGTCGTCACCTCGGTCGTCACGACGGTGACCGGCCAGGGTGCGTCCTCGAGCCGCTCGTAGGTCAGCTGCGACTCGACGAGGCGACGCAACGGTCGGGGGTCGGCAAGGCAGTTGGCCCGGCCGGCCGCGGCCCGCAGGAGCCGGCCGGGACTTGTCGGGAAGACATCGGAGCGGCGCAGCCCGCGCCAGACGTCAGCGAGCTGCGCTGCTCCGGCCGGGCCAGGGCGCCCGGCGAGAAACGCGGCGTTCAGAGCCCCGACGGAGCTGCCGACGAGCAGGTCCGGAATGACCTGTCGGTCGGACAACCCGAGCAGCATGCCCACTTGGACCGCACCAAGGCTGCCGCCGCCGGAGAGAACGAACGCCGTCGTCATGTCAGTGCTTCTGTCCCGGGAAGACGTCTTCTTCGCTCTTGTGCCACACCGGGTGGTCGCCGCCGGTCTCGATGTTGAAGCCGTAGTCGTAGACGAGGCTGCCGCCGAGAGTTGCGCCGACGAAGGTCAGCACCGCGGCGACGACCGAGATGACAACGATGCCGATCGGTGTCCAGCTGCGGTCCGGGTAGCCGATGAACCTGACCAGCAGGTCGACGAGCACCAACAGTGTCACCACGATCATCGTGATCGCGTGCGCGTTGATGGTGCGCCGCGCTTGGGTGCCCGGCTCACTCGATCGCCACCAGTCGAAGAAGCCGGTCAATGCGGTGAGCAGCGATGCGCCGGCTCCACCGGCGATGGTCCAGCTGCCGGCGAGGTAGAGCTGCCGCGCCACCTCAGAGTGCGAGCTGTGTACAGCAATCGAGATCACGTCAAAAGCGGCAACGAACATGTACGCCGTCACCGGCACGTCGGTGAGCGGAGGGTGGAAGGGCTTGCCGGCGAAACCGCGCCAGCCCTTGAACTTGCGACCGGAGATCGTGAGCGCCGGCCGGAACGAGAAGTGCCGCATATGTCTCCCTGGTTGACGTGCCCACGTTGCCGCGGCACACTATTAACAGTCAACGTTAGTTTTAGAAGAAGGATTCCCCCCTGTCAATGTCTGGGTCGACTTCCTGGGACTCGGTGGCCGTCCTTGCCGAGCCGACGCGCCGGCGCGTCTATGACGTCGTACGCCGGTCCGACACGCCAGTGACGCGAGAAGCCGTTGCGGATGCCATCGGGATCACCCAGCGGCTGGCGGCCTTTCACCTGGACCGGCTCGCCGATGCCGGGCTGGTCGCCGTCGACTACGCCCGGCCGCCGGGTCGAAGCGGCCCCGGCGCCGGGCGGCCTGCGAAGCGCTACGCAGCCACGTCGGTCGACCTCGAGCTTGCGCTGCCACCGCGGCAGTACAACTGGGTGGCGCGCATCCTCGCTGCAGCCATCGCCACCAAGCCGAAGGACGCCGACGCGTCGGCGATCGCACTCGCCAGAGCCGAGGGCAAGCGCGCGGGTGAGTTGCAGCGACCGCCACGAAAGCCCCGCGGGCGTGCCGCGATCGAAGCGGCCCAGCAGACGCTCAACCACCTCGGCTACGAGCCGGTCGAAGATGCCGACCAACGCGTCCGGTTACGCAACTGCCCCTTCCACGACGTCGTCGACGTCGCGCCAGGGTTGATCTGCAGCCTCAACGAACAACTCGTCGCCGGAGTGCTCGAAGGCCTGGGGGTCGACGATCGCTGCGCTGCCCGTCTCGATGGTGCGCCGCCGGACTGCTGCGTCACGGTGTGCACCGGCCGAGCCGCAGGACGGTAGACGCTAGACGCCCCAGTCCGGGCGCAGCGGCATGCCGTTGCTCCCGTCGTCGGCGACCTTCACGCCGAGCACCTGGTGCAGCTCGATGGTTCGGCGCTCGAAGCCGAGGCGTGATCCAGCCATATAGAGCGCCCACACACGCGCGCGGCCGGCGCCGATCTCGGCGACGGCTTCGTCCCAGTGTTCGGCGAGGTTGCTGCACCATCCGGCGAGAGTGCGGGCATAGTGCTCCCGCAAGTTCTCCTCGTGCCGCACCTCGAAGCCGTTGTCCTGCATCGCGCTGACGATGGTGCCGGCACCTTCCAGCTCGCCGTCGGGGAAGACGTAGCGGTCGATGAAGCCGCCGGTCCGGTTTGGCTCCGTCGTCGTCGGGCGGGTGATGCAGTGGTTGAGCAGTCGCGCGTGCGGCTTGGCTTTGGCGGCGAGGAACGAGAAGTACGCGGGCAGGTTCGCGCGACCGATGTGCTCGGTGAGCCCGATCGAGGAGATGGCGTCGAACTCGCCTTCGGTCACGTCGCGGTAGTCGCTGAACCTGACCTCGGCGAGGTGGCCGAGCCCGGCACTTGCGATCCGCTCCTTCGCCCACTCGGCCTGGCGACGCGACAAGGTCACGCCAAGCGCTTGCACGCCGTAGTGCTTGGCGGCGTGCATGACCATGCCGCCCCAGCCGCAGCCGACGTCGAGCAGCCGCATGCCCGCGGTCAGTCCGAGCTTGCGGCAGACCAAGTCGTACTTGTGCTCCTGCGCCCCTTCGAGGGTCGCGTCGTCGCGCGGGAAGCACGCGCACGTGTAGGTCATCGACGGTCCGAGGACCCATTCGTAGAAGCGGTTCGAGACGTCGTAGTGGTGGCTGATCGCCGCGGCGTCGCGTTCCTTGCTGTGCCGCATGCCCTGCTTGAGCCGGCGGGCGCCGTACTCCTCATCCGGCGGATCAACCCAACGGAACGCCTTCGGGTCGACGTTGCGGAGGATCGACAGTCGCTCGCTCCAGGACAGCTGCCCGATGCGGTCGCTCCACACCAGCTTCAACAGCTCATAAGGGTCGCCGTCGATCTCGAGCTCGCCGCTCACGTAGGCGCGGGCGAGACCGAGTTGCCCTGGTGCGGTGATGAGGTAGGACAGCGCTCGTGGCGAGCACAGCACCAGCGTGACGGCTGCGTCGGATGGACCGGCAGTGCTTCCGTCGTACGCCGAGACCCCAACGGGCGCGCCGGCGAGAACGCGAGAAAGGAGCGTCGCGACGGGTGTGCGTGGCATGGTGCCTCCTATCGGCGCTGGACCGTCTTTGCATAGAGGTCGAGCAGTCGTCCGTCCGGGTCGTAGGTCTTCTTGAGCACTTCGTAGGTGGGGCCGCCGTAGTTGTCCCAGAACTCGCTCTCCGGATAGAACGCGGTCGAGTACAACGACTTGCGACCGCCGAGCCGGGCGACCTCGATCTCGATCGCGCGATTGTGGAACGGCTCGTGTTCGCCGGGCGGCAGTGGCGCGCCGCCCCAGAAGCCGACGTTGACATATACGGCTTGGGGCTGCAGGGGATAGAGGTCCCACGAGACGGTCGGGTCTCGTTGTTTCAGCGGGCACAACCAGACCGGAGACATGCCCGTCTGCGTGTGCAGGAAGTCGAGGAACTCGGCCAGCCGAGCGACCGGAATCTCGACGTCCTGAATGACGTATTCCTGCTCGGGCTTTCCCGCGGCTCGGTCCAGCCGGGCCTTGACGCCGTAACGGCGCTCGAGCGCAACCAGCTTCCAATAGACGTTCGACCGCAGCCACCGTCGCGGCCACAGCGAGCGCAGCGTCGGGTTCTGGGCACCGAACGCTCGCGAGCACCAGAACCAGTCGGTGTCCCAGCGCCACAGATAGTCGCGTGCGCTGAGGTAGTCCTCCGCATGCTTCTGGATCGACCGGTAGTAGATGTCGCGACCGGTGTAGTTAGAGGCATACGGCGCTCTGTCGCTCCAGGCTCCGAGGGTCAGGTAGACCTCGTTGGCCCCGAACCATGTGCCGTCGAGGAAGTCCACTCGCTGCTCGTCCCACGACCGACTCGAACAGATCTCGGTGACAGCAGCTGAACAGGTGTCCACGCTGTCGAAGCGAAGATGCCGCAGGTGCACGAAGGGATGCACCTGCTCGAGCTCGATGCGCAACCGCAATGCATAGCCCAGCGATCCGTAGGAGTTCGGGAAGCCGAAGAACAGATCGCGGTGCTCGTTGTCCGGTCGTGCGGTCACGACCTCGCCGGTGCCGGTGAGCACGTCCATCTCCACGACCGACTCGTGCGGGCACCCGCTGCGAAACGACGTCGACTCGATGCCGAGTCCGGTCACGGCTCCGCCGAGGGTGATCGTCTTGAGCTGCGGCACCACGAGCGGCATCAGCCCGTGCGGCAGCGTCGCGTCGACCAGGTCCTCGTACGTGGTCATGCCGAGCACGTCGGCGGTGCGCGCTGCGGTGTCGATGCTCAGCACCCCGCGGAAGCCGTCGACATCGAGTGGACTCGATCCGCGCTCACGTGGACGGAAAAGGTTCGACGTGCGCTTGTGCAAGCGCACGGGCGCGCCTGGCGGTGCTGCGAGCAGGGCTTGCTGCAGCGCCCGCACGCGCTCGTCGTACGCCGTCACCGTTGCGGTCACGAGAGCCAACCTACGCGACCGTAGGTTGTCTCGGCCAGGCCCGGGCAGTGCCCTAGATTGCGCTGATGCAGCAGTTCAGGCGGGACGCCTTCACCTTCGACGTCGACGACTCAGGACCAGCGGATGGCCCGACTGTGGTCCTGCTGCACGGCTTCCCGGAGAACCGCTCGTCGTGGCAGGCGATGACGCCGGCGCTGGTGGCGGCCGGGTTCCGAGTGCTGGCGCCGGACCAACGCGGCTACTCGCCCGGTGCGCGCCCGCTGAAGCGCCGCAGCTATGTGATGCCGGAGCTGGTCGCCGACGTGCTCGCCCTCGTCGACGCCTCGGGTGCAGCCAAGGTGCATCTCGTCGGACACGACTGGGGCGGTGCAGTCGCGTGGGCCTTCGCGCATGCACACCCTGATCGGCTGCACACGGTGACTTCGCTCACGACGCCGCACCCGCGAGCGTTCCTGAAAGCGATGTACACCGGAAGCCAGGCACTTCACTCCTGGTACATGGCGATGTTCCAGCTGCCTTGGTTGCCGGAGGCCGCGATCACCGCCCGAGGTGGCGCGAACTTCAAGCGCAGCCTGCTCCAGGCCGGTCTCGATGAAGCCGCAGCCGAGCGTTACGTCGCGCCACTACGCGAGCGCACGGCCGCGAGGGCGGCGGTGAACTGGTACCGAGGCTTGCCACTGTCGCCGCCGGTGCGGGGCAACGTCACCGTGCCGGCGATGTACGTCTATGCGACGGGTGACCGTTTCCTCGGGCCGAAGGCGGCCCGACTGACCCCCGACTTCGTCGATTCCCCTTATCGCTTCGAGCGACGGGAAGGTCGCAGCCACTGGCTTCCGGAAGAGGAGCCGGAGGAGATGGCCAGGCTCGTCGTCGAACACGCCCGCGAGCACGCCAACTAACCTTCTGCACCGTGAACCCCCTGCTCGCGCGCCGGATCGAAGTCGCGCAGTTCTACTGGGCCTATGGCCGGCAGCGCCTCAACGCCGACTGGCATCTGCGGAAGGCGCTCGAGATCGGCGCGCAGCCGACGGTGCTCGGGCGACCGCGCGTCGACGGCACCAACATGGTCATCGGCGACCACTTCCAGATCTGGTCCGCGCACCGCATGACACTCATCACCGGCTGGGGACAGATCACCATCGGCGACCGGGTCTTCATCAACTCCGGCGCGATCATCTTCAGCGCGTGCGAGGTGACGATCGGCAACGACGTCGCGATCGCGAACGAGGCCTACGTGATGGACAGCGACAGCCATGGCGTCGAAGGGCGCCCGGTGAAAGAAGCGCCGGTGCGGATCGGTGACGGCACCTGGGTGGGCGCGAGGGCGATCATCCTGCCGGGAGTCACCATCGGCCGGCGCTGTCTCATCGCCGCCGGCGCCGTCGTGAGCCGTGATGTGCCCGACGACACACTGGTCGGCGGCAACCCGGGCCGCGCCATCCGCGACCTCGTCTATCCCGAAGGCGTCACCCGTGCATGGCACAACTGAGCCCGGGCTACGACGCACGCGCCGCGGCCTGACAGTGCGAGGCTGGCGTCGATGACGCCTGCTGCCGTCCTCGCCTGGATCCCGCTCGTGCTCGTGCTCGACCGGCACGCATCGCTGGGTCAACAACGGCTGCTCGGTGTCGGGACGTGGCTGCTGCTGGCCGCGCTCCTGAGTCGCTACGACGTTCGCACGCGATTGCAGGTGGGCGTCGTGGTCGTCTTCGCGACCGCGGTCGAATACACGTTCTCCGGCTGGCTCGGCGTCTATACCTACCGGCTGCATGACGTGCCGTGGTTCGTGCCGCCGGGTCACGGTCTCGTCTATCTCGGTGCGCTGACGATGGGGAGATCCGCCCTCTTCGCCCGGCACCGGCGGTGGCTGGTGCCGGCGACGTTGGCGGTTGCCGGCAGCTATGCCACCTGGGGGCTGTTCCTCTCCGGCCGGCGGGATGTGCTCGGGGCCTTCTGGTTCGCGTGTCTTGCGTTGTTCTTGTTGCGTGGCCGCAATCCGCTGGTGTTCGTCGGTGCGTTCCTTGTCGTGACCTATCTCGAGCTTCTCGGCACGCGGCTGGGCACGTGGACGTGGCAGGTGCGTGACCCGATCCTCGGCATCGTGGCGATGGGCAACCCGCCGTCGGGCGCCGCCGGTGGATATGGCTTCTTCGACGCTGCCGCCTTGTGGTTGGCGCCGCGTCTGGTCGATCGACTGCGGCTAGCCGGGTTCCCACGCCAGGGGCAGCGCATGCAGCCCGTAGATGCCTTGCACGGTGCCGAACTCGGGTTGCCCGTCGAGCCGTAGGGCCTTCATGCGGGGGGCAAGGTAGCCGAG
>DASSEQ010000013.1:0-5169 GCA_035695245.1 Mycobacteriales bacterium
GACTTGATCTCGAGCTCGTTGAGCGTTTCTTTGTAACGCAGGTGCCGGTTGCCGGCGGCCATCGGGCATTCGTCGACGATGTAGTCGATGCCGGTGAGCAGGCAGTAGGCAGCGGTCTCCCGCTCGCTCAGCCGGATCAGCGGCTTCACTCGGCGAGCAAAGCCGGCGGTTTCCGGCAACACAGGGCGCTGTCGGGCGAGGTAGCCGACGTGCCACTGCATGACGTTGCCGAAGAGGACCGCAGCCTCATCGTCGAGGTTGTGACCCGTCGCCAGCACTGTGTGGCCGCCATCGAGCGCGGCCTTGTTGAGCAGATGCCGCTTGGACAAACCGCAGGCCGAGCACGGCACACGCTTTGTTGCGCGGGCGGCGTCGGGGATCGCGAACCCGTGCTCGGTCGGGATGTCAACGACGTGCAGGGTCGCTCCCCTTCCGGCCGCGTACTTCTCTGCGAAGTCACGGCTGGCGTCGCTGTAGTCGGCGATGCCGAGCCCCAGGTAGACACCGTCGGCTTGGTAACCCAGGTCAAGCAGGATGTCCCAGAGTGCGAGTGAGTCCTTGCCGCCGGAGATGGCGACGAGCACCCGTTCGCTGTGTCCCATCATCCGGTGCGAGCTGACCGCTCGACGCACCTGCTCGCGACAGTGGTGCAGGAAGCACTCGCGGCAGAACGCCGCACGATGTCGACGCAGCTCGATGACGGCTTCGCCACCGCACGGCTTGCACTTCACGCCGAACCACCAGAGATCACCGGACGGATCTCGACGTCGTCGGTGTCGCTCAGCGTCACGTCGCCGGTCACCAGCGTGTCACCGCGAATGACGAGCACCGACTCGCGGTTGAGCCCTAGCTGGTGCATCAGGTCAGCCACCCGCAGCGGACCGGTCACCTCGACCAGGCGTTTTGGGTTGGACAGGTGCACCTGCACGCCGACAAGGGTACGTCTGCCTCGTGCTGCTAGCCGGCGGCGTCCGTTTGGTCGGCGTCGACATGACCACGGCGACGAAACTGCTATATACGGCAGTCTTCGTTGTCGCTCTGGTCATCGTCCGCCTGCTCACCCGCTGGCTCGTCGTCAAGCTCCTGCCCGGCCGCGCGCACACGCGCGGGCGTTTCTGGACCCGCCAGGGCATGAACCTCGCGACCGCGATCATCGTCGTGCTCGGGCTCGTCTCGATTTGGTTCGACAACGGGTTGCACGCAGCTGCCGCCCTCGGCGTGCTCACCGCCGCGCTCGCGTTCGCTCTGCAGAAGGCAGTGACGTCGGTCGCCGGCTACTTCCTGATCCTGCGGGGCGACATCTTCTCGGTGGGCGATCGCATCGTCATGGGTGGTGTGCGCGGCGACGTCATCGGACTCGGTTTCCTGCGTACGACGATCCTCGAAATGGGCCAGCCGCACGGCGACGACGACTCGACCGTGCCGGTGTGGGTCCAGGCCCGCCAATACACCGGCCGCATCGTCACGGTCACCAACGGCGCGATCTTCGACGAGCCGGTCTACAACTACAGCCGGGACTTCCCGTTCATCTGGGAAGAGCTCCAGGTGCCGATCAAATACGACGAGGACAGGGATCTCGCCGAGCAGATCATCCTCGACGCCGTACGACGCAACACCGAAGGCCGCATCGACGTCGGGCCGACATCGCTGTCCCAGTTGCGTCGCCGTTACTTTGTGCCCGCCGACGAGGTCAGCCTCGAACCCGAGGTGTTCTACCGGATGACAAGCAACTGGCTCGAGCTGGCGGTGCGGTTCGTCGTACCGACGCACGACATTCGCCGGGTGAAGAGCGACATCGCCAAAGACGTGGCCGATGCGTTCGCCGAGCACGGTCTGGAAGTCGCCTCCGGCACCTACGCGATCGTCGAGGTGCCACCGGTCACGATTCGACCGACACCTTCTCCCGATGCAGAACCTTTTCCTCGAGACGGTGCAGCCGGCTCGGATGCGCCGCGCCGCACACGAGCGGGGAACGGGCAAGCAGCCAGGCGCCCCAGATCATGATCAAGGCGCCGCCGGTCTCGAAGGCGAGCGAGACGGGATCGGCGGCAAGGTGCTCGTTGAGCGCGACGACACCGATGAGAATGCCGATCACCGGCTCGCCGATGGCCATCGTGGGCAGCGACGCCGACAACGACCCCGCCTCGTACGCCGACTGCGCCAGCGTCAGCCCGTAGACCGCTGTGACCAGGAGCACGTAGGGCTGCCACGAGAACAGCAGGTGGTCGAAGTCCTTGCTGAACCAGTGCAGGCAGTAGCGGGTCAGCGCGTCCTGCAGGCCGAACAGGACGCCTGCGCCGGCCCCGATGAGCGCGGCGCGATACGACGGCCAAGGCGTGCGTTGCCCTGCTGCGACCAGGATGTTGGCCAGCCCCCAGGAGGTCAGCGCGACCAGCAGCCACTCGTAGCCGGCCATGTCGGCGCTGCCCGCGGTCGGCGAGCCGACACCGAGCACGAGGCCGAGGCCGGCGCTCACCATCACGGCCCCGACCCACTCGCTTCGGCGGAGCCGCTCTCGGCGCCAGGCCGCGGACAGCGGCAGGGCGAAGAGCAGGCTCGTGGTCAGGATCGGCTCGACCACCGCGAGGCTGCCGTTGCCGAGGGCAAGCGCCTGCAGGCCGTCGCCGACCAGCATCGCCGCGATCCCGCCGACCCAGATCCGGTGGTGGGCGAGTTCGACCAGCAGACGCGGGGACAAGAAAAGACGACGCGGAGCCTCGTGCGCTTCGTGATACTGCAAGACGTAAGCGGCGGCGAAAAAGACCGACGCCGCAAACGCCAGCAGCACCGTCATGAGTGTGTCGGTCCCTTCCGGGGGCGCCGGGAAGCGGGTAGTGGCAGGGTAGGCAGGTCACCTGAAGAAGGGAGTGAGGGGGTCTTCAGGTGTTAGTCGTGTCGGTCTTCGCGGCGCTGGCCGCCGGAGCGACCTTTGCCGTGGGTTCGGTGCTGCAGCAGAACGCCGCCCGGCAAGCCCCCGCCTCGGTGGCGCTGTCCTGGCGGTTGCTCGTCGACCTGGCGAAGCGGCGGCAGTGGCAGATCGGCATTGCCTCCGACTTCGGCTCGTTCGGCCTTCAGGCTTTAGCCCTGGCCTTCGGTCCGATCGCGATGGTGCAGCCGCTGATCGTCGTGACCGGGCTGCTGGTCGCGGTGCCGCTCGCGGTGCGCTGGCGCGGGCGCCGGCTCGGCCGGACCGAGTGGGCCGGCACGATCGCGATCGGCTTCGGCCTGGCCGCGTTCCTGGCGGCCGCCTCGCCCAGCGACGGTCTGCCCCAGACGACCTGGGACCGCTGGATCTTGATCTTGATCGCCGTCGGCGGCTTCATGGCGCTCGGCGTCCTCACCGGGCGCGCGGTGCGGGGGCCGGCGCGCGCGTCGTCGTACGGATTCGCCGCTGGTGCGGCGTTCGGGTTGCTCGCGGCGCTCACCAAGGCCTCGACCCACCTGCTGAGCCAGGGCGCCGCGACCTTCTTCACGTCGTGGCAGCCCTACGCGATGCTGGTCGTCGCCGTCTGCGGGGCGATCGTGCAGCAGAGCGCCTTCCAGGCCGGTCCGCTGCCGGCCAGCGTGCCGATCATGGACGCGGTCGAGCCCAGCGTCGCCGTGCTGATCGGGGTCTTCGCGTTCTCCGAACAGGTGTCGACGTCGATGTCCGCCCTGGTCTTCGAGGCGCTCGGGATCGCGCTCCTGGTGATCGGCATCGTCACTCTCGACCGTTCGCCGGTCGTGCACGAGCTGCAGGGGTCCAATCCGCGCGACGCAGCCCCGTTCGAGAGCCCGCACCGCGGCTCGTCGCCGAAGCCGGGCAACCGCGAGGCCACGGCCGCAAGCGGCAATTCGTCCTAAACCGGCGCCGCACGGCCGCCGAAATGGCCGAAACGATGGTGCTCCTGTGACTGATGGGGCACAATGTGTGTTCGAAGCTGGCTGTGTGTACGACGTGGCTCGCCGGCCCGAGGTAGGTGGGGAAGCCGACCCTCGGACCAAGGAGGCCACGGTGGCTGCTCGCGGGATGTTGTTCGTCCACACCTGCCCGCCGGCGCTGCGCCCGCATGTGGAGTGGGCGGTCGCCGGTGTGCTCGGTGTGCCCGTGCGCCTCGACTGGGACGTGCAACCGCTCGCCCCGGACTGCCTGCGGGCCCAGACCGGCTGGCGGGGGCCGGCGGGCACAGCCGGCCGCATCGCGGCCTCTTTGCGCGACTGGCCGCTCATCCGGTGCGAGATCACCGAGGAGCCGAGTGACGGCAGCGACGGGGAGCGCTACTCGATGACCCCCGACCTGGGCGTGTTCCGGGCCACCATGAGCGGCAACGGGGACGTGCTCGTGCAGGAGGACCGGCTGCGTACGGCGGTCGCCTGCGCGGCCGACATCGCCTCGCTGCGCCAGGCCGTCGACCGGCTGCTCGGCACCGCCTGGGACGACGAGCTGGAGCCCTATCGGCAGGCCGGCGACGGAACGCCGGTGCGCTGGCTGTCAGCCGTCTGAGTCGTCTGGCAGCGGTCGCTCGTCACGTGCGATCGACCAGGTGATGAGCACGGCGCCGACCGCGAACAGGCCTAGCCCGACCCAGAGCAAGATGGTCCCGGTCGACCCGAGAGTGTTGGACCCGAGTGTGCGCGCGACCTCGAGCACCAACAACACGACGCCGATGAGCGCCAGCAACCCGCCCGCTCCGAACAACCGCCCCGCCCGCACGACGTCACCCTAGGTCCCCTCGGGTCGCTCGATCGCCTCGGTATCGCATCGACCCAACTCAGCGCCGGCCTTGCCACAGCGGTCAGCTCGTCGTGGATCGTGCCCTCACCGGGTCGAATCGTGCCGAGAAGACCCGGCCAGGGCACAATCCACCGCCGGTCGGCGCTAGCTGGGCGCCGTCGCCGGATTGACCGCGCGGCTCAGCGACCGGCGCTTACGTGGCGACGAACACGCGATCGCTAGGCGAAGCGGGCGAGGAAGTCGTTGACGGCGGCGTTGAACGCCTCGGGCTGGTCGATGTTGGCGGAGTGGCCGGCGTCGGGGATGACCGCCTTCTCCGCCTTCGGGATCGTTGCCGTCATGTAGTCGGCCGCCGCGAGGAAGCCGCTGTCGTTGGCGCCGACCAACACGAGGGTGGGCACTGCGACGTCCGGCAGCGACAGGATGACGCCGGCGTCCTGTTGCACGAGCATCCC
>DASSEQ010000014.1:0-21669 GCA_035695245.1 Mycobacteriales bacterium
CGGACCATCGTCGCGAGCGTGCCGGTGAGCAGCCGCTCCCGGGACAGGTCGTCCAACCAGATCGCGACACCGGCGTCGCTGAGCTGCTTCAACGTTTCTTGAGACACGATGCCGTCTCCTCAGTTTCCTGTTGTCGAGCCCTTGGTGGCGCCCACCTTCGACAGCGATGAATGGGCGGCCGCCACAACGCGATCCGCCGTGAGGCCGAACTGCTCGTAGAGGATTTGGTACGGCGCGCTCGCGCCGAAATGGTCGAGCCCGAGGGACTCCCCGTCGTCGCCGACGAAGTCGCGCCACCCGAACGGTGTTGCGGCCTCGACCGAGACGCGCACCCGCACCTCCGGCGGCAGGACCTCCTGGCGGTAGGACGCGTCCTGCGCCTCGAACCATTCGCGACAGGGCATCGACACGACGCGCGTCGGCGTGCCTTCGGCTTCGAGGTGATCGCGTGCCGCCAACGCGATCTGCACCTCTGAGCCGGTCGCGATGAGGATGCAGCGAGGACTGCCGCTGCCGGCCTCGGCCAACACATAGGCGCCCTTCGCGACACCGTCGGCCGAGCCGAGAACCGCGCGGTCGAAGACAGGCACGTTCTGGCGGGTCAGGCACAGCGCGGTCGGCCGGTCGATGTGCTCGATCGCGGTGCGCCACGCAATCGCCGTCTCGGTCGCATCTGCGGGTCGCACGACATCGAGCCCGGGCATCGCGCGGAGGGCGGCGAGGTGCTCGATCGGCTGGTGCGTCGGACCGTCCTCGCCGAGCCCGATGGAGTCGTGCGTCCAGACATAGATGACCGGTGCCCCCATGAGCGCCGCGAGCCGCACCGACCCGCGCATGTAGTCGCTGAAGACCAGGAAGGTGCCGCCGAACGGTCGCGTGCCACCGTGCAAGGCGATGCCGTTGAGGATCGCGCCCATGGCGTGCTCGCGGATGCCGAAGTGCAGGATTCGGCCGTACGGCGAACCACCGTGCTCCTCGGGGAGGAACGACTCCGCGCCGTCGATCTCGGTGTTGTTGCTCTCGGCCAGGTCGGCCGAACCGCCCCACAGCTCCGGCAGCGCCGGCGCGATCGCGTTGATGCACGCGGCCGACGCCTTCCGGGTCGCCATGCTCGTCTCACCGACGAAGTCAGGGAGCTTTGCATCCCATCCGTCCGGAAGCCGCCGCTGGGAGATGCGTTCCAGCTCGGCGGCCTTGTCCGGGTGAGCGGACGCCCACGCGTCGAAGCCCTCCTGCCACTTCGCATGCGCGGCCCGGCCGCGGTCGACTACCTCGCGCGTGTGCGCGAGCACCTCGTCCGGGCAGTAGAACGAGACGTCAGGGGGAAAGCCGAGGATCTCCTTGGTGGCTCGCACCTCGTCCGCCCCGAGGGCGCTGCCATGCGCCTTGCCGGTGTCCTTCTTGTGCGGCGCCGGCCAGCCGATGATCGAACGGACACTGATCAGGCTGGGGCGGTTGCGCTCGTTGCGAGCGTTGACGAACGCCTTGTGCATCGCCTCGACGTCGTTGACGTCCTCGACGCGCTGCGTGTGCCAGCCGTAGGCCTGGTAGCGCTTCACGACGTCCTCGGACAGGGCGACGCGCGTGTTGCCCTCGATCGAGATGTGGTTGTCGTCGTACAACAGCACCAGGTTGCCGAGCTGCTGATGCCCGGCGATCGAGCTCGCTTCGCTCGAGATGCCTTCTTCGATGTCGCCGTCGGAGGCAAAGGCCCAGATCGTGTGGTCGAACACGCTCTCACCCGGCGCGGTGTCCGGGTCGAAGAGGCCTCGCTCGTAGCGCGCTGCCATGGCCATGCCGACCGCATTGCCGACCCCCTGACCGAGCGGCCCCGTCGTCGTCTCGACGCCGATCGTGTGCCCGTGCTCCGGGTGACCCGGGGTGCGGCTGCCCCACTGGCGCAGCAGCTTCAGGTCGTCGAGCGTCAGCCCGTAGCCGCAGAGGACCAGCTGGATGTAGAGGGTGAGGCTCGAGTGCCCGCACGACAGCACGAAGCGGTCACGCCCGAGCCAGTGCGGGTCGGTGGGATCGTGCCGCAACAGGCGTTGGAAGAGCAGGTACGCCGCGGGCGCGAGGCTCATCGCGGTGCCCGGATGCCCGTTGCCGGCAGCCTCGACGGCGTCCATGGCCAGGCCCCGGATCACATCGACTGCAAGCTTGTCCTGATCGGTCCACTCGAGCGTCGCGGCCACCGATGTGTCCTTCCATGCTTGATCGCGTCCGAGCCTATCGGCGTAGAGCCCTACCCAACTCTGCTAGTCACACCCGGTAACACGAGAGAACACCCGGCGCCGCTCGGAGCATGCGGCCGTCGTTAGACTTTGGCCGCGATGACCAGTGCAGCCGCTTCGGCGCCAGCGGTTCCTGCCGCTACAGCTGCAGCCGAGCGGCGGACAGCCCTCGATGTGATCCGTGCCTATGTGGCTCTGACCAAGCCTCGGATCATCGAGCTGCTGCTGGTGACGACGGTGCCGGTGATGATCCTGGCCGCCCGCGGCTGGCCTTCGACGTGGACGCTGCTCGCGACGCTGGTCGGCGGCACATTGGCAGCGGGCAGCGCCAACACGATCAACTGTGTCGTCGACCGCGACATCGACGCGGTCATGGCGCGCACCAAGCGCCGCCCGATGGTCCGCGCCCAGATCGGTCCGGTCGCCGCGCTTCGCTTCGGAGTGCTGCTCGGCATGCTTGCGACCGCGCTGCTCGGGCTGGCGGTCAACTGGACCTCGGCGCTGCTGGCCGACGGCGCAATTCTTTTCTACGTCTTCATCTACACGCTGGGGCTCAAGCGGCGGACGCCGTCCAACATCGTCATCGGTGGCGCCGCCGGATGCTTCCCGGTGCTGATCGGGTGGTCGGCCGTGCGCGGCAACGTGGGCTGGCCCGCGGTCGTGCTCTTTGCAGTTGTCTTCCTCTGGACGCCGCCGCACTTCTGGTCGCTCGCGATGCGGTTCAAGGACGACTATGCCGCGGCCGGTGTGCCGATGCTGCCGGTCGTCGCGCGGCCGGAGTCCGTCACCCGGCAGATCGTCTTCTATTCCTACGCGATGGTGGCCGCATCGCTGCTCCTGGTGCCCTTCGGGGCCGGTTGGTTCTACGCCGCCTCGTCTGCCGCGCTCGGCGCCTGGTTCCTCGTCGAGGCGCACCGGTTGCACCGGCGAGTGGTGCGGGGCGAGACGGCCAAGCCGCTCGGACTCTTCCGGTTGTCGATCACCTATCTGTCGTTGCTCTTCGCCGCCGTGGCGATCTCGCAGTTCGTGTGAACGCGCACCGCGTCCGCGCGGCGAACCTCGCTCCGGACTCCGACAACAAGATCCATGACGATGACGTGGCCCGCCGGTTCGGTTTCACCGGCGCGCTTGTGCCCGGCGTCGAGGTGTTCGCCTACGCGACTTATCCCTTCGCCCAGGCCTGGGGCGAGGAGTTTCTCTCCCGCGGCGTGATCGACGTACGTTTCTCCAAGCCGGTCTACGACGGTGACGACGTCGACGTCGTGACCGAGCGACTCGACGGCGGGCGCTATGGGCTGAGCGTTGTCGGTCCGGACGGAGTCGTGCGGGCGACCGGCAACGCCGGACTCGCCGAGTCGGTGGTCGCGCCGGAGACGGAGAGCTTCGGTCCGTCGGCGCAGCCGGACGCGCCGCCGGTAGCGGACGAGCGGTCGTTGGCCACCGGCACCCGGCTGGGCACCGTCGTCGAGCCGGCCGACCAGGAGAAGCACGCGTTGTATCGCAAGGGCGTGAGCGACGACCTGGCGTTGTATGAACGGTTCGTGCACCCGGGTGCGTTGTTGCGGGTGGTCAATGCGGTGCTGCACCGCAACGTCCGCATGGGGCCCTGGATTCACACGTCGAGCGCGGTGCGCTTCCTCGGGCCGGCCCCAGTGCCCGCGACCCTGGTCGGACGAGGCGTCGTCACCGACCGCTACGACAAGAACGGCAGGTCGTGGGTGCGCTTCGACGCTCTAGTGCTTGCCGACGACAAGCCCGTCATGGCTGTCGACCACCTGGCCATCTACGACCTCGGTGACCCCGGCGCCTGACCGCGGAGAGCGCATCGGATCCGACGTCGACAACGCGAGCCAGACCGCGGCGCACCAGAGCGCAGTAGCACCGGCAACGTGCAGTTCGACCACCGAAGCCGGCAAGTTCGAGAAATACTGCACGTAGCCGATAACGATCTGCACGCCGACGGCCGCGACCAGCCAGTTGGCCCGGCGACGCACGACGGCGCCTGCATCGGTCAGTCGCACGGCGAACAACGTCGCGATGACGAGACCGGTCAGGAGCAGGGCGGCATCAGCGTGCAACTGCGTCACCCGCTCCAACGGCAAAGCGAACCTCGTGACATGGCGGGTCGAGTCGCCCGCGTGCGGGCCGGTGCCGGTCGTGACGGTGCCAAGCACCAGCACACCGGACGCGACGACTGCAACCAGCAGGATGAGCGCGCGCAGCTCTCTTCGGATCCGATGCTGACGGGGCACCGGAGTCGGCGTCGCGCGGTGGACGAGCACCAATGCGGCCCACAGGAGGACCATCGACAGGAGGAAGTGGGCCATCACCCAGCCGGGGGCGAGGCCGAACTTCACCGAGAGCCCGCCGATCACCGCCTGCCCGATGAAGCCGGCGACGAGGCTCCACGACAGCCAGGCCAGGTCGGCCCGTCGCGGCCGGCGCAGCAACGAGGCGAGCGCGACAACACCGACGAAGACTCCGACCAGTGCGGAGACGACGCGGTTGATGAACTCGACGAGAGCGTGATAGCTCGGCGGCGCGACGAACGAGTGCGGTGTGCAGCGTGGCCAGGTGGGGCAACCGAGGCCGGACGAGGTCAGCCGCACCGCTGCGCCGGTGACGACGATCGCGGCGAGCAACGCGGTCGCGAGGATCGCAAGGCGGTGAAACAGGCGGGGCGTCATGTCACTGGATTCCGCCGGCGGTGTGCGACAGGGCGTTGCGGATGCCAAGGCTGTCGACCGGTCTCGCGACGACCAGATGGGCTCCGGCGTCGACGTAGCGCGCCGAAAGCTCCGCGCTGGGAGCGTCGACGAGACCGACGTATTTCGGGCCGTCGCTCACCTCGTGTGCCTGAGCGAGAAACGAAGGTCCGTCCAGCGCGCCGATCTTCGGCGCCACGAACGTGACGTCGGGGGAGTTGGCGACGATGCCGGCAAGTGCCTCCTGCGACTCGGCGTAGAGAAGCACATCGACGCTGGGCAGCATCTGCTCCACCGATGCGGCGAGCTTGCGGCCGGCCTTGAGGTCAGGATCGACGATCACGACGCGCACCCGACGATCCTTTCACTGCCAACGGAACAGTCGCGAGGCGAGCACCGATCCGGCGACGGCCCAGACCACCAACGTGATCCAGTCGTGCAGGGGGACTCCGGACGATCCCTGGAGCGCGTGGCGGACTCCGTCGGAGAGCGCCGCGATCGGCAGCAGCTGCAGCACCTGCCGGGTCGAGCTGCCGAAGTCGCTCAGCGGAAACGCCACGCCGCCGAGCACCAGCAGCACGAGGTAGACAAGGTTCGCGCCGGCAAGAGTCGCCTCGGCGCGCAGGGTGCCGGCCATCAACAAGCCAAGGCTGCTGAAGGCCACGGTGCCGAGCAGCATCAGGGCGATGGCCGTGGCGACATTGCCGCGCGCGGTCCACCCGAGGGCCAACGCCACCACGACGAGCAGGACCACCTGCAGGACCTCGACCGCGACTACCGCGGCTGTCTTGCCGGCAAGCAGCCCGGCTCGGGGCAACGGCGTCGTGCCGAGGCGGCGCAGCACGCCGTACCGGCGTTCGAACCCGGTGGCGATCGCCTGTCCGGTGAACGCGGTCGACATCACCGCGAGCGCGAGCACCCCCGGCAGCAGGAACGCCACCCGTGGCTTCGGCAGGTCAGCGATCGGCGCCTTGGTGAACACGACAAGGAGCAGCGTCGGGATGACGATGGTGAGCAGCAGTTGCTCCCCGTTGCGCAGCAGGAGCCGGAGCTCGAGGCCCGCTTGCGCGGCCACGCGCCGCAGCGGCGGTGCGGCGGCCGGCGCAGGGGAGAGGTCGAGGGCGGTCATGGCCGGCCGGTCAGCTCGAGGAAGAGGTCTTCGAGAGAGCGGCCGCGCGTCTCCAGCCGTTGCGGCAGAACGCCGCGCTCCGAGCACCAGGCGGTCACGTCGGCGACGATCGCGGGGTCGATCGCCCCGGAGACGACGTAGTGACCCGGGCGCACCTCGCGGACGGTCGTGCCGTTCGGCAGGCCCGCTTGCAGCTCGGCGACCGGAAGTCCCGAGGTCGCGTCGAAGACCAGCTGCGGTGCGTCGCCGGCGGCGAGCTCGGCGACTGCGCCTGCGGCGACAACTCGCCCACGGTCGATGACAATCAGGTGATCCGCGAGGTGCTCGGCTTCTTCCATGTCGTGAGTGGTCATGACCACGGTGACGCCGACGGCGCGGAGCTCTTCGAGCAGCTGCCACATCGACAGCCGGCCATGCACGTCGAGACCTGCCGACGGCTCGTCGAGGAATACGAGCTCCGGACGTCCGACGAGTGCGAGCGCGAGCGAGACGCGCTGCTGTTCCCCGCCGGACAGGCGTCGCCACTGCGTGCCGGCGACGCGCGTCAAGTCGAGACGTTCGAGCAGGCCGCCGAGCTCCAGCGGATTGCGGTGAAACGAGGCAAACAGAGCGAGCACCTCGGTGACGCGGGCCGATGGGTACACGCCGGCAGCACCCGAGCCGACCGGTTGGGGCATCACGCCGACCCGTGACCGCAACCCTGCGTCGCGTGGCTGTCGACCGAGGACCGTCACGGTGCCGGCGTCGGCCCGAATCTGACCGGTGGCGACGCTGACCGCCGTCGTCTTGCCCGCGCCGTTGCGGCCGAGAAGGGCCGTGATCGCCCCCAATGGAGCGGTGAACGAGGCGCCGGCCAGAGCCTGGGTTGCCGCGAAGCGCTTCTCGACGTCGCGACAAGCGACGGCGACCTCGGCGCCCAGCACGTGATCAAGTCTAAGAATGTCGGGCACAACTGCCGACGTGAACGATCGCGGCGAGCGCGCGGCTCGAGGCGTCGCCCGATTCGGGCTCGCGGCTCGCACGACGTTCTACCTCCTGCTCGTCGGACTCGTCATCGAGGTCGCGGTCGAGCGCGGGCGCGGCGGCCGGCAGGCCAACGCGCACGGAGCGCTCTCGCTGGTTGCGAGCAATCCGGTCGGTGATGCGGCGGTCGTTGCCACCGCGGTCGGGTTCTTCGTCTTCGGCGTGCTTCGCATCGTCGGGGCGGCCCGCGACGGGCAAGCGCAGTGGTGGCAGCGGGCGAGCACCGGCCTGCAGGGGTTGTTCTACGTCGCCCTCGCCTGGGTGCCGCTCGAGTTCGCGCTCGGGCGCCGCCAGGTCGGCTCCGAGCAGTCGCAGCACGACGAGACGGCGACGGTGCTGCACTGGCCGCTCGGCCGGGAGATCGTCGCTGCGGTCGGGGTCGTGCTCGTCTGTGTCTGCGCGTGGCAGATCCGCACGGCGCTCACCCGCAGCTTCGACGACGGGCTGAAGCTGACCGGCCAGCCTCACTGGGTGCGCCGGCTCGTCTCCGTCATCGGCGCGGTCGGCATCGCGGCCAGAGCACTGGTCTTCGTGCCCATCGGCGTTTTTCTCGTGGTCGCTGCGGTCCGGAGCGACCCCCGTCGCGCGGACGGGCTGGACGCCGCCCTTGCTCGGGTCGCCCGCCACGCCTGGGGTCCCGCGGTTCTGGGCGTCGTGGCCCTCGGCCTGTTGGTGTTCGCCTGCTACTCCGGCCTGGAGGCCCGCTTTCGCGACCTCGAAGCCGCCTCCTGACCGCCGTTGCCCGTGCAGCGGCCCGCCCGCACTTGCCGGCGCGAACTTTGGCTACCGAATCGGACATTCCAAGCGCGAGATGTCCGTTTCTTCAGCCAAAGTTGAGCGGCGGCGGGGCGTTGGGGGACCCGGGTTTGATCCTGGTCGGCAATTACGCGACAATGTTGTTGTGAAAAAGACGGCGCCTGCTCCCGCCTCCGCGGCGGACCGGCGCACGCGTGCCCGCGTGGCGCAGCTGCTGCTCGAACGCGGGCCGTCCACGGCGGCGAGCCTGTCCGACACGCTGGGCCTGACCGCCGCCGGCGTCCGCA
The DNA here is from genome assembly GCA_035695245.1 of Mycobacteriales bacterium. Lineage (GTDB taxonomy): Bacteria > Actinomycetota > Actinomycetes > JAFAQI01 > JAFAQI01 > DASSEQ01. Next base: position 8,132 of record DASSEQ010000014.1, read on the forward strand.
AGCACCTCGACGCGATGCTCGCCGACGGCACTCTCGTCGCGCGCTCGGCGCCGACCCGCGGGCCGCGCGGGCGGGGGCGTCCGGCCCGCTTGTTTGCCCTCTCCGACGCCGGCCACGCGACCGCGGGGCCCACGGCGTACGACGACGTTGCCGTCGACGCCCTCCGGTTCCTTCGCGAGACCGCGGGGGAGCAGGCGGTGGAGGAGTTCGCCCGCAAGCGGATCGCCGCCTGGGAGGCGCGTTACGCCGGCCAGCTTGCCTCGCTGCCGCTGGCGGACCGCCCGGCTGCGCTCGCCGACGCGCTGTGTGACGACGGCTACGCCGCGACCGTCCATGAGGGCGCCAGTGTCCCCGGACAGAGCGGTGCTCAGGTCTGCCAGCACCACTGCCCGGTCCAGCACGTCGCCGAGGAGTTCCCGGCATTGTGCGAGGCAGAAACAGAAGCAATCGGCCGGCTCGTCGGCCGGCACGTCCAGCGCCTCGCCACCATCGCGCACGGCGACGGCGTTTGCACGACGCACATCCCGCTCCTGCCCATCACGTCCGAGAGGACTTCTTCATGACCACCACCGACCGTCCAGACCTCGAAGGTCTCGGTCGTTATGCCTTCGGCTGGGCCGACCCAGACGTCGCGGGTGCAACCGCAAAGCGCGGCTTGTCCGAGGCGGTGGCGCGCGAGATCAGCGCGCTCAAGAACGAGCCGGAGTGGATGCTCGACTTCCGGCTGAAGGGCCTACGGCTGTTCGAGAAGAAGCCAATGCCGGGCTGGGGCGCCGATCTGTCGGCCATCGACTTCGACAACATCAAGTACTTCGTTCGCTCCACCGAGAAGCAGGCGACCTCGTGGGACGAGTTGCCGGCCGACATCAAGAACACCTACGACAAGCTCGGAATCCCCGAGGCCGAGAAGCAGCGCCTCATCGCTGGAGTGGCCGCTCAGTATGAAAGCGAGGTTGTCTACCACCAGATTCGTGAGGATCTCGAGAAGCAGGGCGTGTTGTTCCTCGACACTGACTCGGGGCTCCGTCAGCACGAGGACATCTTCCGCGAGTACTTCGGTTCGGTGATTCCGGCCGGCGACAACAAGTTCGCCGCACTCAACACGGCCGTGTGGTCCGGCGGGTCGTTCATCTACGTGCCGCCGGGCGTGCACGTCGACATTCCGTTGCAGGCCTACTTCCGCATCAACACCGAGAACATGGGCCAGTTCGAGCGGACGCTGATCATCGCGGACGAAGACTCTTACGTGCACTACGTCGAGGGCTGCACGGCGCCCATTTACTCCTCTGACTCGCTCCACAGCGCTGTCGTCGAGATCATCGTGAAGAAGAACGCACGCGTCCGTTACACGACGATCCAGAACTGGTCCAACAACGTCTACAACCTCGTGACCAAGCGGGCACTTGCGCACGAGGGCGCGACGATGGAGTGGATCGACGGCAACATCGGCTGCCTTGCCGAAGGGTCAACCGTCACCACGCCGGCTGGCGTGAAACCGATCGAGGCACTGACCCCTGGCGAGAAAGTGCTTGCGTACGACGACAAGTCCGGCGAGCTCTGCTTCCGGACGGTCCTGGGCAAGAAGTTCTCGGGCAACCAACCCGTACGAGAGGTGAGTGTCGGCGAGCGCCGCTTGCGGGTCACCGACAATCACCCGTTCTACTCGTGGACCTACGACGAGAGTCAGCCCAAGAAGCTCGGGCGCTACCGGCTCGCATACGTGCGTGCCGATCATCTTGCCGAAGCGATCGTGCCTTCGACGAGCATCGACTACGGCGAGCCCCACAAACTCGAGTTGCCGGAGCTGGCCACCTCGTTCGAGACCGCCAATCAGCACGGAGACGCTCTGAGCGCTGTGCGCAAGCGCTCGCCCAGGATGACGAATGTCGTCGAGACCAACGACGATCTGATGTGGCTGTTCGGCGCCTTCGTCGGCGATGGTTCGATCGCCTCGCAGTCTGCCAAGAACGGAGGCAAGCGGTGGTCGAAGGTCACGTTCTCGATTCCCGCAACCGACCGGGCTCGCGACCGCCTGCTTCAGGTCATGGACTGGCTCATGCCGGAAGTGCGCCCCACGGAGCGTGCTGACGAAGTCGCGATCACCTGGAACTCGATCGATCTCGCGGAGTTCTTCGAGAAGAACGGCTTCGTCAGTGGCGCGACGGCGAAGCGGATTCCCGCCTGGGTGCTCAGCGTGCCGGAGTCGCAGCGCCTGAGCTTCATCGCCGGATACCTCGACACCGATGGGTGCGCCGCGAGGGGGCGACGGGGACTCAGCCTCAAGTCCGTCAACCGGGAGTTGCTGACAGGCACCGCCGATGTGCTCACTTCGCTGGGCATGACGTCGCGCTTGACCGCGGAGTTCGAGACGCCGCGTGAGGTCACCGTCGTCGGCAATACGGTGACAGCGCGCGCTGCGTATCGTCTCGACTTGCCCGCCGACGCCCGCTTGCTTTGGTATGTGTCACCCCTTTTGCAGAATGCCGCAGACGGCCAGGTGCCGGCGCAGTTGGTCCATCACCGAACCATCGGGAGGTCCAGCATCGAGCTGCCGTCCTCGGTCGAGGTGAGGAAGGCGTCAGTCTCTGATCCGCTCGAGGTGGTCCCGACGTGGGACATCGAAGTCGAAGGCACCGGCAACTTTGTCTCGCAGGGCTTCATCGTGCACAACTCGAAGGTCACGATGAAGTACCCCGCCGTTTGGATGGTGGGGGAGCACGCCAAGGGCGAGACGCTGTCGATCGCTTTCGCGGGTGAGGGCCAGCATCAGGATGCCGGCGCAAAGATGGTGCACGCAGCACCGCACACGTCCAGCACGATCATCAGCAAGAGCGTCGCTCGTGGCGGCGGGCGCACGTCGTACCGCGGCTTGGTGCAGGTGCAGCCCGGCAGCCACCACAGCAAGAGCACGGTGAAGTGCGACGCGCTCCTCGTTGACACGATCAGCCGCTCCGACACTTACCCCTACGTCGACGTTCGCGAGGACGACGTGCAGATGGGGCATGAGGCGACGGTCAGCAAGGTCAGTGAGGACCAGCTCTTCTATCTGATGAGTCGCGGCCTGTCCGAGGACGAGGCCATGGCGATGATCGTGCGCGGCTTCGTCGAGCCGATCGCACGCGAGCTGCCGATGGAGTACGCCCTCGAGCTCAACCGGCTGATCGAGCTGCAGATGGAAGGCGCGGTCGGCTGACGCGATGACCGACTTCCCGATTCCGACCGGGCGCGAGGAAGCCTGGCGGTTCACCCCGACGCGCCGACTGCGCGGATTGTTCGAGCCGTTCGAAGGCGGCGGCGACGGCAAGGTTGTCGTCGATGTCGATGCTCCTGCGGGCGTGACCATCGACCGGGTCGACCCGCGGGCCGACGATCGCGTCGGCGCGGTCTTCACTCCAACCGAGCGGGTCGCGGCGCTCGCCTTCGAAGGCACCAAGCAGGCGCTGGTCATCGACATCCCGGCCGAGCTCAGGCTCGAGCAACCCGTGTCGGTCGTCGTCCGCGGTGAGGGTGGCTCGACCTACGGGCACACCACGATCCGCGTCGGCAGCTTCGCCGAGGCAACGGTCGTCATCGACCACATCGGCACGACGACCCGCGCAGCCAACGTCGAGCTCAGCATCGGTGATGGTGCGAAGGTGACCTTCGTCAGCGTGCAGGACTGGGACGGCGACGCGGTGCACCTCGCGCATCAGGTCGCGTCTGTCGGTCGCGACGCGACGCTGAAGCACGTCGTCGTGACGCTGGGCGGCGACCTCGTGCGCATCAACCCACGGGTCCACTTCGCCGGCCCGGGCGGCAACGCCGAGCTGCTCGGACTGTTCTTCGCCGACGACGGGCAACACCTCGAACACCGCTTGCTCGTCGAGCACGACCAGCCGCACTGCCGCAGTCGGGTGACTTACAAGGGCGCGCTGCAAGGCAAGAGAGCGCACTCGGTCTGGATCGGCGACGTGGTTATCCGCAGCGATGCGATCGGCACCGACACCTACGAGCTCAATCGCAACCTGATCCTCACCGACGGGGCGCGGGCGGACAGCGTGCCCAACCTGGAGATCGAGACCGGCGAAGTTGCCGGCGCGGGGCATGCAAGCGCGACCGGTCGCTTCGACGACGAACAGCTCTTCTATCTGATGGCCCGCGGCATCGACGAGGACGCCGCTCGTCGTCTCGTCGTACGTGGCTTCTTCGCCGACATCATCGAGCAGATCGGCCTACCCGACATCGAGGAGCGGCTGACCGCGGCGATCGAGGACGAGCTCGCCCGGAGCCACGCATGAGCGACTATCTCCGCGCCTGCGCCGTCAACGACTTGGCGGACGAGACCGCGATCGCGGTCGAGCTCGACGGCGTGCCGGTGTGCGTCGCGAAGAGTGAGGGCGAGGTCTTCGCCATTTCCGATGTCTGTTCGCACGCCGACATCCCGCTGTCGGAAGGCGATGTCGGCGAGGGCACTGTCGAGTGCTGGTTGCACGGATCACGCTTTGACCTGCGCACCGGTCGCCCCACCGGCTTGCCGGCGACACAGCCGGTTCCTGTCTATCCCGTGAAGATCGACGGCGACGACGTGCTCGTGGCCGTGAAGGAGTAGCTGACCCATGGCAACGCTCGAGATCCGCGACCTGCACGTTGCAGTGGACGACAAGGAGATCCTCCGTGGCGTCGACCTGACCGTAAAGCAAGGCGAGACCCACGCGATCATGGGTCCCAACGGGTCGGGCAAGTCGACGCTCGCCTACTCGATCGCCGGTCACCCGCGCTACACGGTCACGAAGGGCGCTGTCACCCTCGACGGCGATGACGTCCTCGCGATGAAGGTCGACGAGCGAGCCCGCGCCGGCCTCTTCCTCGCCATGCAGTATCCGGTCGAGGTTCCCGGCGTCTCGGTCTCCAACTTCCTGCGTACGGCGGTCACCGCCGTGCAAGGCGAAGCACCCAAGCTGCGCACGTGGGTCAAGGACCTCAACACCGCCTTCGAGCAGTTGTCGATCGACCAGAGCTTCAAGGAGCGCTCGCTCAACGAGGGCTTCTCCGGAGGCGAGAAGAAGCGCTTCGAGGTGCTCCAGCTCGAGCTCCTCAAGCCCCGCATCGCCGTCCTGGACGAGACCGACTCCGGACTCGACGTCGACGCGTTGCGCGTTGTCTCCGCGGGTGTCAACCGGGTGCGCGAAGCCGGCGCAACCGGCACGTTGCTCATCACGCACTACACGCGGATCCTGCGCTACATCAAGCCCGACCATGTGCACGTCTTCGTCGGCGGTCGCATCGTCGAGGAAGGCGGTCCGGAGCTCGCCGACCAGTTGGAGGCCGAGGGCTACGAGAAGTGGGTCAAGGGCGCCGGTCCGGCAGCCGCAGAGACAGACGCCGAGGTCGCCCCGTGACCTTGGACGTCGCACGGATCCGCAAGGACTTCCCGATCCTCGATCGGGAGATCCGCCCCGGCGTGCCGCTCGTCTACCTCGACAGCTCGAACACATCGCAGAAACCGCAGATCGTCATCGAGACGATGCGCGAGTTCTACGAGCTGCACAACGCCAACGTCGCGCGTGCGATCCACACCCTCGGCGCCGAGGCCACCGAGGCCTACGAGCACTCACGGACGAAAGTCGCACAGTTCCTCAACGCGGGGAGCGAGCGGGAAGTCGTCTTCAGCAAGAACTCCTCCGAGGCGATCAACCTCGTGGCGCGCGTGCTCGGCGACTCCGGCCGGGTCAAGGCCGGCGACGAGGTGCTCATCACCGAGATGGAGCACCACTCCAACATCGTGCCGTGGCAGCTGCTCTGCGAACGCACTGGAGCAACGCTGCGCTGGCTGCCGCTCACGGACGACGGCCGGCTCGACCTCACCGATCTCGACACGTTGCTCAACGAGCGCACCAGAGCGGTCTCGTTCGTGCACATGAGCAACATCCTCGGCACCGTCAACCCCGTCGACGTCATCGTTCGGCGCGCGGGGCAGGTCGGAGCGCTTGTGATGCTCGACGCATCGCAGTCGGTGCCGCACATGGGCGTCGACGTGCAACAGCTCGGCGTCGACTTCCTCGCGTGCACGGGTCACAAGATGCTCGGCCCGACCGGCATCGGCGTGCTCTGGGCGCGGTTGTCGCTCCTGGAAGAGCTGCCGCCGGTCCTCGGCGGCGGCGAGATGATCGAGGAAGTCACGATGGCGGGCTCGACCTACGCCGAGCCACCGCACAAGTTCGAAGCCGGCACTCCACCGATCGCACAAGCGATCGGGCTGGGGGCGGCGATCGACTACCTCGCCGAGCTCACCATGAGCGAGGTCAGCGCACACGAGCACGCGCTCACCGAGTACACGCTTTCGGCGCTCCAGTCCATGCCGGAACTGAAGATCATCGGACCTCCGACCCCGGTCGACCGAGGCGGCATCTTCTCCTTCACGCTCGGCAAGTTGCACCCGCACGACGTCGGCCAGGTGCTCGACGAGATGGGCATCGCGGTCCGCGTCGGTCATCACTGCGCGCGTCCGACGTGCATCCGCTACGGCGTCCCGGCCACCACCCGGGCAAGCGTGCACTGCTACACGACGACGAGCGAGATCGACGCGCTGGTGGAAGGTCTGCACGCAGTGAGGCGTTACTTCGAGCGATGAGCGCGATGAACATGGGCACAGACTCGATGTACCAGGAGATCATCCTGGACCACTACAAGAACCCGCACCACAAGGGGCTGCGGGACCCTTACGACGCCCAGGTGCACCACCTCAACCCGACCTGCGGCGACGAGATCACGCTCCGCGTCCATCTCGACGGAGACACCATCACCGACGTCTCCTATGACAGCGAAGGCTGCTCGATCAGCCAGGCATCCGCGAGCGTGCTGACCGATCTGCTGATCGGCAAGACGCTGGGGGAGGCAGAGTCGACGTACGACGAATTCCTGCGGCTCATGCAGTCGAAAGGACAGATCGAGCCGGACGAAGACGTGCTCGAGGATGGCGTTGCGTTTGCCGGCGTGTCCAAGTATCCAGCGCGGATCAAGTGCGCGCTGCTGGCATGGATGGCTTGGCGCGACGCCACCGACCAGGCACTCTCGTCCTCGTCTGGAGGAGGATCAGCAGCATGACCGAGATGACAAAGCCCTCTGTCGACGATGTGCTCGAGGCGATGAAGGACGTCGTCGACCCCGAACTCGGGATCAACGTTGTCGACCTCGGGCTCGTCTACGGCGTGACCATCGACGATGACAACGCTGCCGTGGTCGACATGACGCTGACCAGCGCTGCGTGCCCGCTGACCGACGTGATCGAGGACCAGGCTGCGAGCGCCCTGGACGGCCTGACCGCCGGCGTGACGATCAACTGGGTCTGGATGCCGCCGTGGGGCCCGGACAAGATCACTGACGAGGGCCGCGAGCAACTGCGCGCGCTGGGCTTCAACGTCTGAACCTACCTTGCAGTAACAAGGACATACCCGCAAAGATGCCGCCATTCCAGGCCAAGGAAAGGCGGTTCGATGAGCAACTGGCGAGTGACGAGGCGCGCGGTCGCTGCGGCGGCGGTCGGCGTGGCGATCGCGGCTGTGGCATCCGGTGCGCCGGCGATGGCAGCAGCAGGAGGCGGCGGTTGCCTGCTCCAGGGCACCGCGGTCTTCAGCCCGAACGGCCCGGGCACGCAGGACACGTTCGGCTACGGCTTCACCGGCACTCTGTCCAACTGCCAGTCAACAGTCTCTGGCGCGCCTTCGGGCGGGACGATCGGCGCCGGCCAGGCACTGACCGAATCCGTCACCCTGACGAATCCTGACGGCACCACGTCGACCGGCACGGCTCGCTACCAGGAACCGTCGCCGACCGGCACGACCAACGTGCCCGGCGCGTCATGCGCCTCCGGTGCCACCCAGGGCATCGCCGTCACTCAGTGGAGCGACAAGTCGACCACCGTCATCGGTTACACGACCCAGTCCGTCGCCGCCGGCGTCTCGTTGTCCGGCACGGTGGTGCCGAGCGTCCAGCTCGCCCTGGTGCCCGGAAGCGAGAGCGTGACCAGTGCGACGGCGCCAGCGACGTATACCCTCGCGAGCAACAGTGCTGCGGCGCCGGTCGGCAACAGCGCGCAGGGCTTGCTGACCTTCCAGGTCACCGACCCGACGCAGTGCACGACGGCGTCCGGCGTCTCGACGGCCGGCATCAGCGGCGTCGTCGGGATCGGCAGCACTTCCTGACGACGGCACGGCGCGCTTCGCGAGCACCACGCCGAGCAACGCGATGAGAGCCAGCAGCGGGTTGGCGATCCGCATGGCGTGGGCCAGGTGAGCAGGGCCGGCCGCGGCGACCAACGTCGCCGCGGCCGCCACGCCGACGATGCCGCCGATGACGTCGCAGATCTGCAGTGCCGCGCTGTTGGCGCCATGCTCCGCGGGCGGTGAGAGCCGCAGCAAAAGCACCGAGATCGTCGGGTAGCCGAGGCCCATCCCGGCACCGGAGATCGCCCACAGCGGCACCGCGAACCATAGGGAAACCTCGGTGGACGTCAAGACCACCAATGCGGCCACCGCCACGCTGACGACCGCAAAGCCGGTGCGCATCAGCGCCAGCGGGTGGTCGGCCTGGCCGCCGCGGCCTTGCCACCACGACCCGGCTGCCCAGCCAAGTGCCGCGAACGTGAGGGGGATTCCGACCACGGACGGTGAGCCGTGATGAATCCGAGTCAGCGTCAACGGCAGGTAGGCCTCGGCGCCGAAGAACGCGACCGAGAAGACACCGCGCAGGAGCACCACCGTCGGCAGCCCGGGGGCAAGTCGCAGGGCGCCGTCGGGAAGTGCGCGGCGCAGCGGTCGCGCCAGCACGGCGACACCAACCGCGCCTAACGGGACGGCGAGGAGGTCGAGTCGTTCACCGGCAACCTGCACGAGTGCCAATCCGCCCGCGAGCGCGATGCTGCCGAGCGTGCCGACCCGGCGGGCCGACTCAACGCTGCCGCCGCCGACGTCGCGCAGCATGGGCAAGAGCAGCGAGGCGCCGAGCACGGCAAGCGGCGCGATGCCGAGGAACACCCAGCGCCACCCGAGAGTGTCGGTCACCACGCCGGCCAACGCGGGGCCGATCATCGAGGGCACGACCCATGCGCCGGAGATCGCGGCGAAGACGCGCGGACGGCGATGCTCGGGAAACGCGCGTGCGACGACGACGTAGACGGACACGATCATCGATCCGCCGCCGAGTCCCTGCAGCGACCGACCGAGCATGAACACCGGCATGCTCGGGGCGAGACCGTCGACCAGCAGGCCCGACGCGAACAGGATCAGACCGCCGATCAGAGGGACGCGCGGACCCTGCCGATCCGCTCTCGCGCCGGCGTCGATCATGCCCACGATGTCGGCAAGCAAGTAAGCGGTGAACGACCAGCCGAAGAGGTTCAACCCGTGCAACGACTTGGCGACCGTCGGCATCGTTGTCGCGACCGAGATCGCCTCCACCGCAACCACCGTGATGACGAGCACCAACGCCGTCAGCGTCAGCCGCTCCCGTTGGTGCATGCCGTCCATCTTCGCTCGCCCGGAGTAGGTCGTATGGCCGTCTGAGCCGGTCAGGGGCGGCTCAACTGGCCATACCGTTCGGCGTACGGCGCGGACGGCCTGCTGCCCGAGATCAGGTCGGGGTGAGGTCTACCGTGGGGCAGGTTTCGTGTTGCACCGGTCCATACGCCGTACGCCGGACGATGTCGTCCGGCGAGACCCAGTGCAGACATCGCGGACAGACGCACTCCTCGTCGACGCGCAGGTCGTGAGCGGAGAAGTCATAGCCGTGTGGCGCGACCAGACGCCCGATCGCGCACAAGGTTGCGAGACGGTCGAAGAGACCCCGCAGCGCACCGTGTGCTCGCGCCACGGCTCCTATCGTGACGCTCCTGAGGCCGGCGCGCAGCGGCGGTGGCGTAACGGCTTAATCACGGGTTGATCACAGCCACCGGGCGTAGACTCGCCGCGTGACCTTGGTCAGCTGATCGGTTCTCCCGCCCGCCATGCCGTGCCTGGTGGGCCGAGTCGCCGTGTCCGCGATCAGCTCCCGAGGAGAGTCCATCATGTTGACCGTCACCGGTCTCGAACTTCGCGCCGGCGCACGCCTGCTGCTCGATGCGGCAAGTTTTCGGGTAGCAGCAGGCGATCGTGTCGGCCTCGTCGGCCGCAACGGTGCAGGCAAGACAACGTTGTGCCGCGTCCTCGCCGGCGAAGGGATGCCGGCGAACGGCAGTGTCGAGCGCACGGCTCAGGTCGGCTACCTCCCGCAGGATCCGCGCACCGGCGACCTCGACACGATTGCCCGCGACCGCGTGCTGTCGGCTCGCGGCATCGACGAACTGCTCCGCAACATGGAGAAGGCGCAAGTCCAGCTCGCCGAGCGCCCTGACGACGAGGCGCTGCTTCGTCGCTACGGCCGAATGGAGGAGCAGTTCACCTCGCTCGGTGGTTATGCCGCCGAGGCCGAAGCGGCGCGCATCTGTTCCAACCTCGGGTTGCCCATCCGGGTGCTCGACCAGCCGTTGCGCACACTGTCCGGCGGACAGCGTCGGCGCATCGAGCTCGCTCGCATCCTCTTCTCCGACGCACGCACTCTGCTGCTGGACGAGCCGACAAACCATCTCGATGCCGACTCGATCACGTGGTTACGTGACTACCTGCGGGCGTACGACGGCGGCCTCATCGTGATCAGTCACGACGTCGACTTGCTCGACCATGTCGTCAACAAGGTCTTCCACCTCGATGCCAACCGCGCGAGCCTTGACCTCTACAACGTCGGCTGGAAGGCCTACCTGCAGCAGCGGGAGGTCGACGAGCGACGCCGGCATCGCGAGCGTGCCAACGCGGAGAAGAAAGCCGCTGCGCTGATCCTGCAAGCCGACAAGATGCGCGCCAAGGCGACCAAGGCGGTGGCCGCGCAGAACATGGCGCGTCGCGCCGAGCGCATGCTCGCCGCGGTGGAGCCAGAGCGCCAAGCCGATCGCGTTGCACGGATTCGCTTCCCGGATCCCGCGTCGTGCGGTCGAGTCCCATTGACGGCGCGCGGCTTGTCCAAGTGCTACGGGTCGCTCGAGGTGTTCACCGACGTCGATCTCGCGATCGACCGTGGCAGTCGTGTCGTCGTACTCGGCCTGAACGGCGCGGGCAAGACGACGCTGCTGCGACTGCTGTCCGGCGTCGAGGCGGCGGACACCGGTGAGGTGCTGCCCGGGCACGGCTTGAAACTCGGCTACTACGCCCAGGAGCACGAGACGCTCGATCCTGACGCATCGGTTCTCGCGAACCTTGCCGCCGTAGCGCCCGACCTTCCGGAGGTCGAGCAGCGGAAGGTGCTTGGATCGTTCCACTTCAGCGGCGACACCGTGCAACAGCCGGCCGGCACGCTGTCCGGTGGCGAGAAAACGCGCCTTGCGCTGGCGCGGCTCGTGGTGTCGAGTGCCAATGTTCTGCTGCTGGACGAGCCGACGAACAACCTCGACCCTGCGAGTCGCGACCAGGTGCTCAACGCATTGCGCGTCTACCGCGGCGCGATCGTCCTCGTCACTCACGACGAGGGGGCGGTCGAAGCGCTTTCGCCCGAGCGCGTCCTGCTGCTGCCCGACGGCGTGGAGGACCACTGGAGCCCGGATCTCGCTGACCTCGTCGCGTTGGCGTGACGTGCTGATCGAGTGGCGCGACCGTCTGGCAAGCGGTGACGTCAGCGCCCGCGAGGCGGTCGACGAATGGCTGCACCGACTGGAGACAGTGAATCAGCGCACCAACTGCATCGCCTGCTGCGACGCCGAACGAGCGCTCGCGGCGGCCGCTGCTCTGGACGACACATATGCGTGTGGCGGAGTCGTGGGACCGCTGCACGGCGTGCCGTTCACGGTGAAGGACTGGATCGATGTCGAGGGCCTACCGTGCACGGGCGGCTTCGTCGACGCGCGGGACCGTCGGCCTGCTGCCGATGCAACCGTCGTACGGCGGCTGCGCACTGCCGGCGCTGTCGTCTTGGCCAAGACCGCCGTGCAGGTCGAATCCGAACTGTTCGGTGCTGTCCGCAACCCGCACCGACCACAACACAGCCCTGGGGCCTCCAGCAGCGGGGAAGCGGCCGCTGTCGGCGGTCGTGGATCACTCTTCGGGTTGGCCAGCGACTCGGGCGGCAGCATTCGCGTGCCGGCGGCATGGTGCGGCGCAGCCGGCCTCAAGCCGACCGCTGGTCTCGTGCCGGTCACTGGTCACTTCCCGCGCGTCGGTGATCGCGGTGACGGGCGCACGCAGATCGGGCCGCTGGCGATGTCGGTGCCGGATCTCGCGTTCTTGCTGCCCTTGCTCGCCGGTCCCGATGACATCGATCCAGGGGTGCCGCCGATCACGCTTGAGGAGTCCAGTGATGCCGGCCTGATCGGTCTTCGGGTCGCTCGGGCTGCTTCTGTTGATGACTGGCGCTGCGATGACGAGGTCGGCGAAGCCGTCGACGCAGCTGTCACTGCGTTCGTCGATCGCGGCGCTACCCAAGTCGACGACATCGACCTGCGCCTCTCCGACTGCTTCGACATCACCCAGCGCTACTGGGACAGATCTCGCCTGAGTGGTGCGGAGGCCGATCGGCAGTTGCGCGACTGGGACCACTACCGCTGGTCGATGGCGAGGGCGCGACGCGACATCGACGTCATCGTCATGCCGACGACCGCCGGGTGCGCACCCCTGCACAGACCGATGGAAACCGCGGACTATGGCTTCACGTTGCCGGCAAGTCTCACCGGATGGCCCGCACTCAATGTGCCGCTACGGCGGGACGGCCAGCTGCCTCTCGGCGTGCAGCTCGTCGCCCGGTCCTGGCAGGACCATGTCGCGCTTGCTGCCGGTGCTCTGTTGGAGCATGTCTGGGCTGGATAAGGTCTGCGCATGACTGTGAAGATGACCGTTGTCTACGGCACTCCGGACGATCCCGCGAAGTTCCAGCAGCACTATTTCGACGTGCATGTGCCGCTGTGTCACAAGCTGCCGGGGCTGCAGCGCATCGAGGTGGCCAAGGTCACTGGCGGCCCCATGGGCACACCGTCGCCGTATCACCTCGTGACCGAGCTCTACTTCAGCGACCAGGCCTCGCTCGACGCGGCGATGGGGTCGGAAGCCGGCGCTGACACGGGCAAGGACTTCATGGCTATCGCGCCGCAGGGCTCCTTCATGACGGTGGCCGACATAGTCGACTAGCCACTGGCACCCCGGGGGCAGCCGTTCCGCTATCACCCACAAAGGTGATAGAAGTGATCTTCGGGGCATTTGGCGCTTACGACGGAGGTGCCGACGTGGCAGAGCTGAAAAAGGGCAGCCGGGTCACCGGCGGCGAGCGGGATCGACTAGCCGCCGAGTTGAGGCGCAAGTACGACAACGGCGAAAGCATCCGCGCGTTGGCGTCCTCCACCGGCCGCTCCTACGGCTTCGTCCACCGCATGCTGTCCGAATCCGGCACTTCGCTGCGTGGACGCGGCGGAGCGACGCGCGGTAAGCGGCTCTCCTGAGCGACGCCCCGGCCGACGTCGGCATCCGTTTCGACGTCGATGGTGGCATCGC
>DASSEQ010000015.1:0-10564 GCA_035695245.1 Mycobacteriales bacterium
CCCTCCTACTCGACCTCGCCGCCCTCTACCGCCTGCGGCGCTGCGCGCATGTGATGACCGCGATGGTTGACGGCCCGGTGTGTGTGGTGTGTGGGCAGTGGTATCCGTGGCGGCGCGGCGAAGGGAACAGCGATGACGAAGGTTGAGTCGCGTTTCGCCGCCCTCGAAGCGACGATCCAGCCGCGACTGACGGGTTGCAAGATGTGCCGCTGGCTCGCCAGCGCACCGGCCGAGGATGCCGAGTTCATCCGGTCCCTGCTCGACGCGCCGATGGACGTGAAGGGCCATTCGCATATCGCGAAGGTTCTCGCTGCTGGTGGTGTGCGGATCAGCGACGACGCGGTGCGTAACCACCGGCAGCATCCGAAGCCGTGACCTCCACCTTCGACAGCATCGACCGGGGGCTGACCGCGGAGCAGCAGTTACGCGCCCCGGTGAAGCACCCGCACGGCTGGGAGCCGGGTTTCGAGTGGGACGGCAGCGTCGGAACCATCACCACCGCGCCGCTCGCTGAACGCCCGAAGACGTGGGACGAGTTCATCCGCGACGCTGGCCTCAACCCTGACGAGGTTGAGGTCGCCGGGCCGGTGAATGTGCGCGGATGGGACGCGATCAACAACCGTAAGGCTGTCGAGGACGGCGCACCGTCCATCGTCCGGATGCACTACTACCGGCTGAACATCATCCGCAAGGCGTCGCAAGAGCTGCCTGATCTCGTGCAACTAGCAAAGCTTGTGCGGTCGAAACGCCGCAAAGCGAAGCCTGTCCGTGAGGACTTGGAGCATGAGCGTGGCGTGGTAGTTGGTTTCGCTGACCCGCAGACCGGGAAGACGGCCACCCGTGGCGGCACGGAGCAGCTGCTAGAGCGTCACGCGACGTATCGCGAACTGCTCGGCAACTATGTGGCCGACTCGAACGCGACACAAGGTGTCTGGTGCGACCTAGGCGACGCGGTAGAGGGGTTCGAGAACGTCGCCGCACAGCGGGACACGAACGACCTTGACCTGATGTCCCAGGTTGAGGTGGCGTCGCACATCGAGTTCGAAGGCATCGACCTGCTAGCCAGGTTGCTGCCCCGCGTCGTTGTCGCCGGCGTCGGATCGAACCACTGCCGGTGGCGGAACGGAAAGAATGAGCAAGGCACCCCGGCGTCAGACTGGGGGCTGCACATCCTGCGGCAGATGCGCTGGTGGACCCAACGGCTCACCCCTGAGCAGTACGCGCACGTGTCGTTCACCGTGCCGAAGACGCATGACGAGACGCTTGCACTGGATGTATGTGGGCAGATCATCGGCCTCGCCCACGGGCATCAGGTCAGCCAACCGAACCGGATTCCGGACTGGTGGAAGGCGCAATCCCACGGCGGTCAGCCGGTCGCGCACGCGGATCTGCTGCTGACCGGCCACTTCCACCACTTCCGCTGTGAGCCTGTGGGCCGTAACCCTTATACGGATCGGGACCGCTGGTGGATGCAGGCCCCGACTTCGGACAACGGATCCGACTGGTTCCGGATGATCAAGGGCTACGACTCCGACCCGCACCTACTCGTGTTCACCGTCACCCCTGACGGCTGGGACAACCTGAGGCTCCTCTGATGTGTCGTTGTAGTTGTGCCCGCACGATCCGGCCGCACGTGATCGACTACCGCGAACCTGCCACGTCGCCGTGCCGGATCTGCGGGAGCAATCCTGACGCGATCGTCAACGCCGTCAAGATGGGCATGCAGATGGCCGCGTTCGACACTTACGCGGCGAATCTCGCTGCGACGGCGGCGCGTGAAGCCGCCGAACGGGCTCGGCAGACCGTCGCACGGTGGCACGAATGACCGAACCAGACGACGACGGCGAGGTGATGATCCTCCGTTCCGTCACCGTCTCCGAAGTGATGGACCGCGAAGGAACACGCATCCTCACCGTGCACACGGATGGTGAGCCGGAGTTGTGGGACATGCTCGGCATGCTCACCGCCGGTGTCGAATCAGTCCGGTTCGACCTCTCCCGAACGTGGGCCATCAACACTGACACCGACGACACCGACGACGACTAGGGGTCCAGACATGGAAAGCGAACAGCGATCTACGGCTAACTTCGTCGCCGCGTACCGGCGGCAACTGCTCGCCGAAGGGCTCCCGCACGAACTGGTAGACCGCATCGTCTACCACCTGGCAACGCGACTGCACGACGAAACCGTCGTGCACGTTCCGAACGAATGAACCTGTTGCCTTACTAACCCGAAGACGGGCGCGTGTGCGATGGCTACTCCTGTGGAGAACATCGACCGCGACCTAGCCTCCTGGCGACTGCAGTGGCTGACCGCCGTGATGGCTGAGAACCACGCCGCTGTGACGGCGGCGATGTCCCGCATAAACCTGCTACTCGACACCCGCCTCGAAGCCACACAAGCCCGCTGCAGCCAGCGGTAGACACAGCGCGCCCACGCCGAAAGGACCACCTGATGCCGCGTGACGTCCTGACCTGGGCGCTGCTCGCGCTGGTCGTCGTCGTGATCCTGGTCCTGCTCGGCGTCGTCGCCTGAGCCGTGCTGACGCAGCTGCTCGGCTGGGCCGCGCTGATCATCGGACTGGCCGGAACCTGGCTACTGCCACGCACCCGGCACGGCTGGCTACTTGCCATCGCCTGCGGCATCACCTGGGCCGTCGTTGACATCCGCATCGCGCTCTGGTCCGGTCTCGCCGGCGCGCTGCTCGCGATCGGCGTCAACTGGCGCTGCTGGCGACACCGAGTCACCGCACAACCACGATGACCTGGCAGTCACGGTCGCCACGCCGAGCACGGCTACCAAGCAACTGGGCAACACTCCGCAAGCAAGTGCTCGCGCGCGACGCACACCGCTGCCAGATCCGTGGACCGCGGTGCGTCGGCACAGCCACCGAAGCAGACCACCGACGGCACGGCGACGATCACTCACTCACCAACCTGCAAGCAGCATGCAGCCAGTGCCATCGAGCCAAGACCGCAGCCGAAGGCAACGCCACCAAGCCGCGGCGGCTGCGAGTACACGAACGGCATCCCGGCACGGTGGGGGGGTAACCCCCATGCCAAGGGGCGGCGCGACCGGGCCACAGGGCACCTGGCCGTGCGTGCGGCGTTTCCCGGATTTTCCATGATCGACAATTGAGCGTGGCCCAGGTGGCTGCGCGGCAGCCCCAGGAGGGCACGGATGGTCAAGTCGCCGTCGAATCTGGCCGTCAAGGGTCAGGAGTTGTGGGATCAGGTCGCTCCCTGCTACCGGTTGCGGCCGGACGAGTTGCGTGTCCTCGAGGATGCGTGCCGCGAGGCTGATCTTGTGGAGCGTCTTGAGGTCGAGTTGCGCGGCGCGCCGCTGATGGTCAAGGGGTCGATGGGCCAGATGGTCGCGTCGCCGCTCGTCAGCGAGTTGCGGCAGCATCGGGCGACGTTGAACACGCTGCTCAAGTCGTTGAAGTTGCCGGACGAGGCGGCGAACGCGTCGGCGGTGTCGTCGTCGGCTCGCGCGGCGGCTCGGGCGCGTTGGTCGCGTGGCGCGTAGCCTCGCTGCCCCGACTGCCGATGATGAGCTTGCCGAGATTGAGGGCTGGTATCGCCGGCGTCTGACCGGCCCGGCGCGGATGCCGCGCACGAAGTGGACGCCGGTGCGGATCGGCCCGACCTGGCAGGTCGACGGGAAGCGTTGGGCGCTGCCGGATCGGTCGCTGGGCTGGCAGGTGCTGGCCTGGTGCGGCCGGTGGCTGCAACTAGCCCGGGACGAGCCGTGGCGGTTCACCGACGAGCAGGCCCGGTTCGTGCTCTGGTGGTACGCCGTCGACGAGTCGGGCCGGTTCCTGTACCGCGACGCGGTGCTGCAGCGGTTGAAGGGATGGGGCAAGGACCCGGTTGGCGCGTGCCTGTGCTCGGTGGAGACGCTGGGGCCGGCGCGGGTCGCTGACATGGTGTCCGGGCAGCCGGTGGGGATGCCGACGCCGGACGCGTGGGTGCAGACGGCCGCAGTCGCGTTGGAGCAGACGAAGAACACGATGCGGCTGCTGCCCGGACTGTTCACCGCGGAGGCGCAGTCGGAGTTCGACCTGGCGATCGGCAAGGAACAGCTGTACGGGCAGCGCGGGACTCGGTTTATGCAGGCCGTCACCTCATCGCCGACGACGTTGGAGGGTGCGCGGGCCACGTTCGTGCTCGCGAACGAGACGCAGCACTGGGACTCGTCCAACTCCGGGCACGACATGGCGGACGTGATCGAACGTAACGCCACGAAGAGCCCGGATGGCGCGGCGCGGTCATTGCGGATCACGAACGCTTACGAGCCCGGGTTGGATTCGGTGGCCGAGCGGGACCGGGACGCCTACGAGGCGATCTTGGCCGGTACAGCGGTGGACACCGGGTTGCTGTACGACTCGCTGGAAGCGCCGCCGGACGCGCCGCTCACGCTCGGTGAGGCCCCGGCTGTGGTTGAGGCGATCCGCGGCGACTCGACGTGGTTGAACGTGGCCCGGATCGTGCAGTCGATCGGCGACCGTCGCAACCCGCCGTCGCGGTCGCGCCGGTTCTGGTACAACCAGATCGTCGCGGCAGAGGACGCGTGGCTCGTCCCCGCCGACTTCGACCGACTTGGCAACGGCGTCACGGTCGACAAGATCGAGCGGGGAACGCCGATCGTGGCGTTCTTCGACGGCTCCAAGTCCGACGACGCCACCGGCCTGGTCGGGGTACGTGTCGAGGACGGGCACGTGTTCCAGATCGGCCTCTGGACGAAACCGGCCGGCTGGGACGACCGACTCGAACCATGGACGGTCGACCGCGCCGACGTCGACCTGCGGGTCTCGTGGATGTTCGACACGTTCAAGGTGCTGGGGTTCTGGGCTGACCCGTCCGACACCCGCGACGACGCGGGTGAGCGGTACTGGGAGGCGCTGGTCGACTCGTGGCACAGGCGTTACGCCAACCGGTTGAGGCTGTGGGCGGTCAAGACGGGTGACCGTCAGCATGCGGTCGCGTGGGATATGCGCTCCCCGATCCGGCAACAGCTGTTCGTCGGCGCGGCCGAGCGGTTCGTGTCCGACGTCGAGGCCCAGGTGTTGACGCACTGCGGGTCGGCCGGGTTGAAGCAGCACGTCAAGAACGCGAGACGTCGCCCGAACAAGTGGGGCGTGTCGCTGGGCAAGGAACACCGCGAATCAGCCCGCAAAGTCGACCTCGCCGTCTGCGCGGTCGGTGCACGGCTGATGTGGCGGCAGTGGACCAACCAGCACCGACCCCGCGCCAGTAAGGGCCGCGTGATCGTCCTCACCGACTGAAAGGAGCCGGCGTGTGACCACTCCTGTCAACACGCCCGGCCTCTCCCCATCGTTCGCGTCGGCCGGTTCGGCGATCCTCTCGCTGCCCTCGCTGCAGTTGTCGGACGACGAGTCACGGGTGCTGATGTGGCTGACGATGCGGCTGTTCGACCAACGGCCCTACCTGCAACTGCGCGGCCTGTACTACGACGGCCTGCAGAAGATGCAGGACCTCGGCATCTCGATCCCACCGTCGTTGAAGGGGCTGCGGACGATCATCGGCTGGCCGCAGACTGCGGTCGACGCGATCGACGAGCGGTGCATCGTCGAAGGTTTCCGCTACCCGGGAACGACCGACACGGATGACGACCTGTGGGGGATCTGGCAGGCCAACAACCTCGACCTCGAAGCCTCGCTCGCACAGTTGGACGCCCTCGTGTACGGCCGCTGCTACATCACGGTCGGCCCGGGTGACGACGCGACGAACGGTGAGCCGCTGATCACCGCCGAGTCGCCGATCAACATGACCGCATCGTGGGACGCGCGGCTACGTCGGCCGGTGGCGGCGTTGCAGATCTTCCTCGACACCGACTTCACCAGCGACATGTACGGCCAGGAGGTCGCGGCCCTCTACCTGCCGGACCGGACGGTGTACATGGCGCGGCCGAACGCCACCGGCTCGCCGATCACCGGCCAGGGTCAGTGGGAGATCACCGACCGGGACCACCACAACCTCGGGATGCTACCCGTGGTGCGGATGGCGAACCGGCAGCGTCTCGCCAACAGGGACGGCCTGTCCGAGATCACCGCCGCGATGATGAACGTCACCGACTCTGCGTGCCGAACGATGCTCGGCATGGAGGTCGGGCGCGAGTTCCATGCCGCGCCACGCCGCTACGTCATCGGTGCCGCCGAGGACGCGTTCGTGAAGTCCGACGGGTCCGCCGCGTCCGCGTGGGACACGTACATGGGCAAGATCTGGGGCCTCGAACGGGACGAGGAAGGCAACGCGCCGAAGGTCGGGGAGTTCAAGACCGGCGACCCGAAGGTCTACACCGAACTGATCGACTCCTACACGCAGATCATGTCCGGGCTCACCGCGCTGCCCGCGGAGTATCTGGGTTTGAACACGAAGGGCAACCCGACGTCGGCGGACGCGATCCGGGCGCAGGAAGCGCGGCTCGTGAAGCGCGTCCAGCGCAAGATGGTGTCCTTCGGCGAGGCATGGGAGCAGACGCTCCGGCTGGCGCTGCTCGTCCGCGGCGGGACGCTGCCGGAAGCGGCGCATCGGATCGAGACCGACTGGGTTGACCCGAACACTCTCACCCTGTCGGGCGTCTCCGACGCGATCACGAAGCAGGTATCGGCCGGCATCATCCCGGCAACCTCCGACGTGGGTCGGAAGCGGCTCGGCTACACCGCCGTCGAGCGTGCCCGGATCGCTCTCGAAGAGGCGAAGGCCCCGGCCGAGCAGGTCATCGAGGAGATCGGCCACTCCGACATCGCGAAGGCCGCGATCGAGATGGCCCGACTGGAGAAGGTCGTGGACCCGAACGTGCTCGCGCAGGACACCCCCGGCGGCGTGCCCGGCCAGAAACCCACCCCAAAGGGGAAGCCATGAGCGACAGCAGTGCCTACGACACGATCCTGCCCGCCGGGACCGTGATCACCGCCAGCGGGCAGACGGGTCCGTTGACGCTCGCCACCGACGCCGACCCGACCACCCTCGATGTGGTCATCGACATCACCGCCGTGTCCGGAACCACGCCGAGCATCACGTTCAAGGTGGAGCGCGACGCCGACGCGGACCCGGCGGCCTATCCGCCCGCGACGTGGACGGCCGGGACGTCCTCGGCCGCGCTGACCGCGCCGGGACGGACGGTCGTCTCGGCACCGGCCGCATTCGGGTCCCGGGACACGAACCCGCCGTACTACCGGCTCGTGTGGACCGTCACCGGCACGACCCCGTCCTTCACCCTCGGCGCCTACGGAGAATAGCGATGAGCGACCTGTCCACCTCGGCTCGCAAGCAGTTGGCCGCCAAGGGCGAAGCGATGCCAGGTGGTCGCTACTACATCCGCAACAAGGCCGACCTGCAAGACGCGATCGATGCGGTTGGCCGCGCGAAGGGCGGCCCTGCTGGGCGAGCCGCGGTGCGCCGCTTCATCATGAAGCGCGCGAAGGCCCTCAACGCCTCGGACATGATCCCCGACACGTGGGCTGCGGACGGCTCCCTAAAAGCCGGTAGCGGCCAGATGACGGCCGCGCAGGACCACGCCTACGACCGTGCGCACGGCATCAAGCAGGGTTCGCCGCGCGACAAGGCCCTCGACGCGAAACGCGGCGTCAAGGACTGACACCCCGAACGTGAGCCCCCGGTCAGGTGCCGGGGGCTTTGTCATACCCGGATGCCCAGGAGGCACCAAGCCATGACTGAACCGACGCCAGGCGCGACGGAACCCACCACGGAACCAACCGGCGAGCCGAAGTTGACCGACGACCACGCGCAGGCGTTGCTCGCCGACGCGCTCGCCACCGCCGAGAAGCTCAACGGGCAGGACCCGAAGGTCGAGTTCGACGGCGAGTACGACCCGGAGCGGGCCGCGTCGCTGATCGCCAAGCTCCGCGCCGAGAAAGCCGCGCTGAAAGGCTCCGCAACGAAGGCCGCTGAGGCTGCCAAGACGGAACTGGCGCAGACCATCGGCAAGGCGCTGGGTCTCGTCACGGACGAGGAACCGACCGACCCCGCCAAACTCACCGCCCAGGTGAGCGAAGCGTCCGCGGCAGCGCGACAGGCCAAGCTCGAGCTGGCCGTGTACCGCGCCGCGCAGGGCAGCAACGCCGACCCCGGCGCGCTGCTCGACTCCCGCACCTTCCTTGAGAAGGCCGCGGCACTCGACCCCTCCGACGCCGATGCCATCACGGCAGCGATCACGGAGGCGGTCACCGCAAACCCCCGGCTCGGCAGGCCCGAACCGCAAGGCATGAAACGCAACCCCGCGCAGGGCGCATCCGCATCGCCGCCGCTCGGCATCAACGAGCGCATCGCCGCAGCCGAGAAGGCCGGCGACATCAAGACCGCCATCCGGCTCAAGTCCGGCATGGCGCTCAACACCAACCAGTAGGGCACGCCCGCGCGGCCTGCCCGGTAACCCCATCAGAAAGCGAGGCCAGTGATGGCTGCTGTTGCTGGGCAGGGCACCACCTACAACCTGCCGAACTATCACGGCGAACTGTTCGTCGTGACCCCCACCGAGACGCCGTTCCTGTCCGCCATCGGCGGCCTGAACGCCGCGAAGGTCACCCACGCGAAGGACTTCGAGTGGCAGACCGTCGACCGTCGCGCGTCCAGCCCGAACAACTCCGCTCTCGAAGGCGCCGGCGCGCCGACCGGCGCGGAGCGGGCGCGCGCGAACATCGACAACATCGTCGAGATCCACCACTCCGCGATCGAGGTGTCGTACACGAAGATCGCGGCGAGGGGGAACTTCGCCGGCGCGAACATCGCACCCCAGCAGGACGACCTCGTACTGGACGAACTCGCGGTGCAGACGATGGCCGAGTTGGAGTCGATGGCCGTCGACATCGAGCAGTCGTTCCTGTCCGGCACCTACCAGAAGCCGGCCGACAACACGACCCCCCGCAAGACCCAGGGCGTCCTCGGCATCGCGCAGACCGTCTCGGCAAACGGCGGCGTGAACCGCGCACTCTCGGCGAGCATCGTGAACGCGCACCTGCAGGCGATGTTCGACGCGGGCGCCAAGCTGCCGCAGGCATCGACCGTGTTCATCTGCGGTTCGGCGCAGAAGGTCGCCCTCAACACCGCCTACGCGGACCCGACGCTCGGCGCGACCCTCGTCGCGGTGCAGCGTGACCGCACCGTCGGCGGCGTGAACGTGGAGACCATCGTCACCCCGTTCGGCACCTTCGGCGTCATGCTCGACCGCTGGATGCCGCTGCACCAGATCGCCGTCGTGGACCTGTCGGTCTGCTACCCGGTGTTCCTGGAGATCCCGAACAAGGGCCTCCTGTTCACCGAGGAACTGGCCCGCACCGGCGCGTCGCGGAAGTTCCAGCTGTACGGCGAGGTCGGGCTGGAGTACGGGCCGACCAACGCGCACGGGCTGATCAAGGACCTCACCTAAGGTCCCCCGCCGTCGCGGCCCGGGCACTCAACCCCCAGCGGCCCGGGCCGCAACGGCACCAGCCAAAACCATCCCTGATTGGAGACGAAACGTGGCGATCTTCCACGCGAGCGAAGGCCGCGGGCGCATCACCGAACTCGTGCTGCACGACGGCAAAGAGGTCTGGGCACGCGCCGAGAAGGGCGTCCTCGAACTCGAAGGCGAACTCGCGGACCGGTTCCGCAAGATCGCGCACCTGTACGGCTACACCGAACAGAACGCCCCGTCCGCGCCCGAGTCGGACCCGTCAGCGGAGCCGGAACCGCCGACTGACCCGGAGCCTGCCGCTCCGAAGACCGGCAAGTAGCCGAAAACGTCATGGGTGCGCCCGTCGCGTCGCCGAGCGACCTGCAGACCTACCTCGGTCTCGCGTCGATCGACAACGCCCGGGCGACCCTCATCCTGGAGTTGGCGCAGAACCTCTGCGAGGCAGTCCTTTCGCCGCTGCCGTCGACAGCGAATGCAGTCGTGCTCGCCGTAGCTGCCCGGGCTTTCACCAACGCCGGCCAGTTGAACAGTGCCGCCCTCGGCACTGGACACCTCCAGTACGGCGCAACCGGCACCGGTACGCCGATCGGCGGCCTGTACCTGTCCCGGCAGGACAAGGCCAACCTGCGGCGCCTCGCCGGGTCCGGCGGCGCGTTCTCGATCGACCCGCTGCCCAAGGGCGTGTCTGCGGTTCAGGTCGTCACCATCGGCGGCGCGCCGACCGGCGGCACGTTCGCCCTGTCGTTCGTCAACCAGCCCACCGCACCGATCCCGTTCAACGCGGACGCGCCGACCGTGCAGGCCGCGATCGACGCGCTCACTGCGATCGGTGCCGGCAATGTCATCGTCACAGGCAACGTGGGTGGCCCGTGGACGCTCACGTTCGGCGGTGTGCTCGCCACCACGCCGGTCCCGACACTCGGGTCCGACGCATCCGGGCTAACGGGCGGCACGAGCCCGACAGTGGTCGTCACCGTCGTCACGAAGGGCGTCCTCGCCGCTGGTCAGGGCCTCCCGCCGTGGGACTTCGACTACTACGACTTCGGCTCGACGCAGTACGTGCCCGGCGGCTTCCTGTGACGCTGGCGATGTTCTACATCCACACGGTCACCGTGGAGACCTACGA
>DASSEQ010000016.1:0-2832 GCA_035695245.1 Mycobacteriales bacterium
GCTCACGTCGACACCTGCCGTTCCCACGCAGCGAAGTCGAGGTCGTCCAGGCACTGGTCGTAGAGGGGTGTCGGCTCGTCTGATGTGGCCCCCTGCACCGCACCAGACGAAGCCGCGCCCCATTCGTCGCCGTCGAAATACCCCGCCGGCCCGTCGTCGGCGAAGACGTCGAACCGGGACGGGTCAGCGACAGTCCTCTGCAGGCTGTCCTTCGCGTCGACGAGTTTGTTCACGCCGACCGCGACAGCCGCCAGACCGGCCATCAGCAGCAGCCATGACAACGCCGGACTCATCGCGGGCTACCGGTGAGGTAGGCGAGTGTGACGGTGGCGGCGAGTAGCGCGACGACGAGGAGTGCGATGCCTGCCTCGCTGAGCGTCCACCGCGTGCCCAGCCGCGGTTCGTCGCCGGTGCGGATGTTGCGGGTCAAGTGGTCCCAATCCCAAGCCATCACGCCACCGCCGGTTCGATCACGGTCACGTCGAGCGCGAACCCGTGCAGGTAGTAGCCGTTGGAAGCGTCGCCGTGAGCTTCGGCGATGTTCAGGACGCCTGCCTCGGTGACGACGTAAACCCATGCGTCGTAAGGGCCTTCGCCGCCGGTCTCGCCCTCGTTGTCCCCGACGCTCGCCGCCGTGATGATGTTGTCCGTCGTGGCGAGCTTCCCGAGTTCGATGTAGGAGCAGCAGTCGTCGTTCGCCTTCTGGAACCGCAACTGGACGCCGTTGGAGAGCGTCAGCGTGTCGTCCGATGCTTCGACGACGCGCTGGCCGATCAGCCGGTCGAGCCATGGACGGTCATCGAGCCAGTACTTGTAGGTCCCTACGCTCATGCGATACTCCTTCTGTTGGTGGCGTCGCGTCTGCCTTTGTCCGGGTGGCGCGGCGCCGCTGCCTTTACGGGGTGGGGTCTCCGCTCTGTGGCGCGCTGCCCGCAACCACAGAGCGGGACGAAACAGGGGACAGTCACGCGCCGGACTCCGGGCGCCACCAGTCAGGCAGCCGCGTCTTGCCGCGCTGCCCGGCATTGATCACGTCAACGGCGGCGGCGGCGACACACTGTGACTTCTGGTTGCCGGACTGGAGTCGCTGCTTCTCGGCGCTGGCGAGCAATGCGCCGACGCTGCCCTGCAACTTACTGAGCCGCTGCACGGCCAACTCGTCGTTGAGTCGCCCGTTGTATCGCTGGCAGAGCAGTCCGATGCCGTGGATGACCGGCGCTTCGAGGCCGGCGTCGCCGTAGGCGTCGCGGATGATCCGCAGTGCGCGGCCGAGAGCGATCGGACCTGCCTGCGTGTAGACCTTCCGCAGTGTTCCGACAGCGGACACGGCGTGCGGAGTGTTCTTGTTCCGCGACACGACGAGTCCTTGCGCGCGCACGATGCGGTCGATGTCGGTCTCGACCTCTCGTTCGGCGGTGATGGCGATGCGGAACTTGTCGTAGGTGGAGATCGCGGTACGTTCGTCGCGGCGCAGGAACAATTCGGCTTCCTCGGCCTCAGTGAGACCTTCAAGGCAGTCACACTGGATCTGCTGGTCCCCGTAGCCGATCAGTTTCAGCGCGGCGATGCGGTGCTGGCCGTCTACGATGTAGTAGTGGCCGTCGCGGCGGTTGACGACCGGGTATCCGAGGGCTTCGAGGTCCAGTTCGGCGGCGATCTTCGCGGCCTTATCCGGACGGAACTCGCGCTGCGCGCGCGGGTTTACCTTCATCTCGGCGATGGCCACCCACCGCAGGTGTGCGGCGCGGGAACGCCGCCGTTCGTTGCTAGACTCAGACACGGTGCAGCTCCTTCTCTAGATCCCGTCGCAGGCTTCGCAGGGCCTTTTCGGATTCGGAGAGGGAGCTGATCCACTCTCCGAGCTTGTTGCGGTCCAGGTCATCGAAGTGGACCTGGGCGAGCAGGCTGGGTGACACGACCGACGCGGCCTCAATGACCAGCGAGTCGATCACCCGGTTGGCGTCGAGTCGTCGCGTTCTGCCGATCACCTTCTCGGCGGTGATCTCGATGGCGTGCTCGCGCGCACGGGTGCGCACGTATTCCTCTGTGACGCCGAGTTCGGTGGCGATCGCGGCGGCAGTCATGCCGGACGGGGCCAACTCGCGGAGCTTGGTCAACTTCTCGACCGGGGTCAGCCCGTCAGCCTTGATGCCCTTGATCTTGCGGACGACGTTCGCACGGGACAGGTTGCCCTCGGCGCGAGCGTCAACTAGGGCGCGCTCGAACTCTGGTTCAGACACCCCATCGGCCATGGCGTAGATGCCGTCGTTGCCAGCCTGTCCACTGAGTTCCGTTTGCGAAGCAAAGTCAGCGGGGGATCGCTTTATGGAATCCTTCGACTCGCGGAGCGTTCCATTCCACCGGTCATATGAAGTCTTCGACTGTCCGGGCTTCCGAATCTCGCCAGCCTCTTGCCCGGCACGGATAGCTTTGCCGAGCGCGTACTCCGCGCGACGCAGCATCTCGATAGCGTCGTCGCGGATTTCCTTCGAAAGGCCAACGCGCTTTGACAGGTCAGCGATCGCGCCGACCTCTGCCTTGATCGCAGCGACCGTCTCGGGTCCGGTGGCCTGCAGTGCGAAGGCAAGCCGGTTTCGCGCGTCAGTGAGAGCGTGGGTGACTGCTACCTCGCGCGCTGCCGTATCGAGTTGTTCCAGCTCGGCCACGTCTTCGCGGATTACTGCTACTTCGGCGCTCATGCCGACCGCCTGCTTCTGGTGACGGCGGGGACACGTACCTCAGCGGTCTCGCCACGCACCCACGCGTCAAGGTCGTCAACGTGGATGCGCCACCGGCCGCCCTTGCCGCCCTGGTAGCCGCGGAGTTCTTCAG
>DASSEQ010000017.1:0-12921 GCA_035695245.1 Mycobacteriales bacterium
CGGCGCACCGACCGGGTTACCGCACGTCATCGCCAATCACCACCACGTCGACGCCTCGCTCGGCATCTGGCCGGCTCTGTTGATGATCGGCGGTCTCGTCGACATCGCTCGAATGGCGAGGCGCGTCTACGTTCAGCCGCTCGTCGATGCGAATGGCGCCGAGGACGCCATCTGACTGAGCGCCGGACTGCGCCGCCGGAGGCTTGTGCGTTGAGATGCACGAAGCGCACGCTTCAACCGCCTCGGAAAGGTGCGGTTCGTGCATCTCAACGACACTGCGCCGGCGAGGGCTGAACCAGGCGTGCGTCGAGATCCACGATCGCCGCGTCACGCCGGTTTAAGGCCGCGTTCGTCAAGGTCGACGTACGAAAGGCGATCGACTTCGGCGCCGAAGTCAGGAGGAGTCGCCGAGGTGGTCTGGCGCGGCGGTCATGATCTCCATGCTGTGCCCGTCCGGGTCACGAAAGTAGACACCCCGTCCGCCCCAGCGAGTGTTGACACTGTCCGGTTGGCTGTAGTCGGGATCGGCCCAGGTGCGGACACCGCGTTGGCGCAGCCGTTCGAACGCGGCATCCCACTCGGCGTCGTCCAGAAGAAACGCGTAGTGCTGCGGTGACACGTCGCTGTGGTTCATGTAGTCGAGCGTTACTCCATTGGCGAGCCGGACGGGCACGAACGGCGGCGACTCGTCGCCGACGGTGACGCCGAGAATCTCGGCGATGAAAGTGGCAGCAGCGCGCTTGTCACGCGCGGGCACAATCGTGTGGTTGAGCGTTATGGCCATCCCTGACGCCTCCTCCAGATCAGCCGCGCACCTGCGTCACATACTCCGGTCGCCCCGGCACCACGTCAGCATGCAGGATCCCGGCGAGCGCCTCGACCCCGTCGACAAGCCGGGGTCCCGGCCTGACGATGACGGCGTCAGCGTCGATCGCCCATACGGGAACGTCCGCGGGGAATCCCGCGGCGCGAGTCGCTTCCTCGGCGAGCGTCCGAGCATCGTCCAACCGGTAGCCACACGGGGCTATCACGATCACCTGTGGGTCGGCGGCAGCGACCGCCTCCCATGTCGTTGCGACTGACGGCACGCGGGACGTTCCGATCACCGGGTTGCCGCCCGCGGCGCCGACCAGATCTGGAACCCAATGACCAGCAGTAAACGGCGGGTCGGTCCACTCCACCATCGCGACCCGCGGTCGCGGTCTGTCGGCGACTGCGGCCGTCACGGACGCCAGCCGGGTTCGCAACTCATCGACGAGGCGTATCGCGTCATCGGATCGACCGACTGCAGCCCCGATCGTGGCGATGGAATCGATCACCTCCTCGAGCGTGCCCGGATCGACTGTCAAGACGTTGCCGTTGCACCCGAGATGGTTCATCGCCGCATCAACGTCAGACGCGTCAATCGCGCAAACCGCACAGAGATCCTGCGTCAGGACCAGCTCGGGATCGATCTCGCGGAACGCCTCCTCGTCCAACCGGTACAGGTCCTCGCCGGCCGCCATCCGGGCACGCACGAAAGCATCGATCTCCGCCGGGGCCAGACCCGCAGGCAACGTCGTACGCGACACCACGCGACGGGTGCGAGCCTGCTCGGGGTAATCACACTCGACAGTCACCCCGGCAAGATCCTCACCGGCGCCGATGGCGAACACGATCTCAGTGGTCGACGGCAACAGCGACACGATGCGCACACCGCGGACGCTAGCCAACCGCGAAGCAACTGAGAAGCAGGGACGCGATCGAGCGACGGCGAATCTCACGAGTGGTACGCCGGCTCGTCGCACTTCGAGCGCGGTGCCTTAGGGGGAATCGTGTCTGAGTCTGAGCCCGAGCCGCCTCGACCGTCATGGGCAGAGCTGGGCGCTCGGATCGCCGGCTCGGATCAGCACATGGTGGTCAGGCCGCAGCGACAGGTGCGGTCGTTCACCCTCGATGAGCAAGTCAAGGCGACTCCCCCACCGGCTCACGAGCTCGGACGGGTCCTCTTCGCAGTCGCCGCCGCCGCGGCGCTTCTGGTGGTGCTGACCTGGTGGGTGCAGACGTTCCGGCCTCCGATCGCGGCAGCAGACGTCATCGCCGAAGGAGCGCTCGCCGCCTTGATCTTCGGGGCTGCGCAGGCATCGGTTCGAGCTGCGGGAAGCTGGAGTGCAGCGGTCGGCCTGACGAGCCCGTCATTCGACGACATCGGTTTGATCACCAAGTGGTTGATCTTCGGCTACCTGGCGGCGTTCGCGGCCTCGGTTGTCCTCTTCGCCGCGATCCCTTCGCTGCACCACTACAAGCTCGGCAATGCCGGCTTTCTCCGACAGCTCGGTCCGGCTGACCGCGACGTCGTCGTCCTGCTCGCGGTCTTCGTAGCTCCCGTCGTGGAGGAAACCTTCTTTCGAGGGTTGCTGCTACGTGCGCTCATGCGCCGTACCGGCTTCGGCACTGCTGCTCTCCTCTCGTCGGCCTTGTTCGGGTTTGGTCATGCCCACGAGGTGCGGCAGCTCGTTCCCGCCATCGCGCTCAGCGTCCAGACCGCAACCTTCGGTCTTGTGCAATGCGCGCTCGTCCGGCGCACCGGACGACTCGGTCCCAACATCGTCACGCATGCGTTGCGGAACGCGATCGTCGTGCTGTTCGTGCTCGGCTAGAGATCAGCCGAACTTGGCCAACGCCTCCGCCAACGGAGCCAGGACGCGAGGATGAAGCGGTGGCGGCAGGTAGACAATCGCGAGGTCGAGTCCCTCGGCGCCCAGCGCGGCTGCTGCATCCACGGCTGAGCCTGGGTCACCACTGGGGTCCAGCCGCACATGGCTGGAAAGCGTGATCTCTCGCGGGTCTCGACCGATCGCCTTGCAGTGCTCGTGCAACACCTCGCGCTTGCGGGCAAATTCTGCCGGACTGCCACCGACGAAGTTCCAGTGCTGGGCGAACATCGCCGCGGTGCGCAGCGTTCGCCGTTCCCCACTGCCGCCGATGCAGATGGGAGGGTGCGGTCGCTGGATGGGTTTGGGCTCGCACCGAGCGTTTCGAAGTTGGAAGTAACTGCCGTTGAAGGTCGTCAACTCATGGGAAAGCAGGTCGACGATGACCTTGCAGCCTTCTTCGAACCGGTCGCTGCGTTGGCGGGGAGTGCCCAGCTCGATGCCGTAGGCGCCGGACTCCTCCTCGTTCCATCCCGCGCCCAACCCGATCTCGAGCCGACCGGCGGAAATGATGTCAAGCGTGGCGGCCATGTTGGCCAGCACCGCAGGCGGGCGGTAGTGGATGCCAGTGACGAGGACACCCAGCCGCAGCCTCGTGGTCGCCTGCGCCAGTGCCGTCAGCGTCGTCCAGCCTTCCAAGCATGGCCCGGTCGAGTCAGAGTGGATCGGGTAGAAGTGGTCGAACGTCCACCCTGACTCGAAAAGCTCGATGCCGTCGGCTTCTCGCCAGACGGCGAGCATGTCCTGCCAGGTCGTGTTCTGCGGTGCGGTCTTGAAAGCGAAGCGCATGCCAGCGGATCCTGCCGCACGGCGGCGCAGAGTGCCAGCGCGACGACAGAAGTTTCGGCCCGTCGTGCAGGAGCGTCGGGCGCTTCCTAGAAGCAACCGCCCGACGCCGACGAGTGGAGGGTTGCGCTGATGAGCCGGAACCGTCGCACGCTGCTTCCGATTGCCGCCCTGGTGGCGCTGGCCGCCACTGTCACGGCGGCCCCGAGCCTTGCCGCGAAGCAAGCTTGGAAGCCTGACCCTGCAAAGTACGGCGACGTTGTCGTGCAGAACGTGCACATCCGCATGAGCGACGGCATCGATCTGGTCGGCGACGTCGAGTATCCAGCCGACAAGGCGACGGGCAACGCTTCTCCTGATCACTTCCCGGTTCTGCTCACCCAGAACCCGTACGTGTGCCAGGTGCCTGCGAGCGGAAGCAACACCTACTACGTCGACCGCGGCTACATCTTCGCCACCGTCTGCGTGCGCGGCACCGGCCGTTCCGGCGGCAAGTTCGGGTTCATGAGCCGGCGTGACCAGCTCGACGGAGTGGAGCTCGTCAACTGGGCCGCGCACGACCTGCCGGGC
The DNA here is from genome assembly GCA_035695245.1 of Mycobacteriales bacterium. Lineage (GTDB taxonomy): Bacteria > Actinomycetota > Actinomycetes > JAFAQI01 > JAFAQI01 > DASSEQ01. Next base: position 4,050 of record DASSEQ010000017.1, read on the forward strand.
TCCAACGGGATCGTCGGATTGACCGGTTGCTCCTACCTGGGTCTGACCCAGATCTTCACGGCTGGCGCACTGCCGGCGAACTCGCCGGTCAAGGAGATCGCGCCGTCATGCGCGGGCACCGACATGTACCGCGAGTCGGCCGACTCGGGCGGAGTGCCTACCGAAAGTGTCGAGTACATGTTCCCCGGCATCACCGCGCTCATCGGCGCACGGGCCGGCGTGTACGGCACGAAGACCGTAGCGAGCGGACTGCTGGGAGGAGACCCGGCGTACGACGGGACCTTCTGGACCTCACGAACGCCCGGCGCCTACGCCGCACATATTGCTGCGCTGCACATTCCGGCGTTGATGTGGAGTGGCTGGAGCGACATCTTCACGCGCACGTCGGAGGAGATGTACGCGTACCTGCAGAACGCCGCAGCGGGCAGACCCGTCTACGGACCGATGGCCGTGGGCCAGAAGGCGTCACCGATGTACCAGATCGTCGTCGGGCCATGGGGTCACGGCCAGGGGATCGACCAGACCATCCAGCTCGAGTGGTACGACACATGGCTCAAGGGCGAGGACACCCCACTCGGCCGCACGCACACACCGATGCACCTCTACCAGCTCGGGACCAACACCTGGATCAACACTGCCGACTTCCCGATGGTTGATAAGTACACGAAGTACTACCTGGGCGGCTCGGGCGTGCTGTCCACCACCGCGCCGAAATCGCGAGCCAGCGACAGCTTGCAGTTCGCACCGCCGCAGTCGTCCTCGTTGACCTACACGACGCCCGCCTTCAAGAAGGGCGCCACGCTGGCCGGCCCGATCAGCGCAACCATCACCGCTTCGACTAGCGGCACCAACATGGACATCATTACGTCGCTGTTCGATGTCGCCCCGGACGGAACCGCGACACAGATCACGCAAGGCAACCTTGCCGGCTCGTTCGCGACGTACAACAAGTCCCGCAGCTGGTACGACGCCAACGGCGTCGACATCAACCCCTACCCGTTGTACGACCAGGATCGCTGGCTGACTGCGGGCAAGCCGGTGCAGCTCGACATCACGATCTCACCGCGGGTCTACTCGGTAGCGCCGGGACACAAGCTCCAAGTCGTGCTGACGACGATGCAGGACGAGTCGAAGTGCGGCGCACTCCTCGGAGTGCATCCGTGCTTCCCGTCACCCTCGCAGCTGCGGACGTTCCCCGGCACCTACACGGTGTTGCGGGGCGCCGGCCAGCAGTCCACGATCAACCTCCCACTGCTGCCGTTCGGCTTCTTCAAGCCCACTGGTGGTCACGGCGCCGAACCCGCGGGGGTCTAGCCGCGGCGCGACCTAAGGCGCCACAAGTGGCCAGGGTCGAACGCGCTCGACGAGGGCGGCGAGGTCGAGCAACAGCCCGTCGGTGTGGCGCATGCCGACGATTTGCATGCCGACCGGCAGGTTCTGTGGTGACAACCCTGCCGGCACGCTGATCGCCGGGAGGCCGGTGATGTTCATGCCCATGGTCAGCCGCCCGGAGTTGAACGGGTCGACGTCGATGTCGCCGACCGTCGTCGGCGACGGGCCTTCGGCCGCGAAGGCATCGTCGGGACAGGTCGCGCTCAGCACGATGTCCACCTGCTCGAAGAGCGTGGCAACTGCCTCGTTGAGCTGTTTGCGCACCGGGTCGATCGCGGCAGCCATCGCGATGTCGTAGCTCGCCGCCAAATCCAGGGCTGCTGCGATCTCGGTCGTGACCAGCTCCCGCACGTCCGGCCAGACAGCGCCGACCCCGGCCCACAGAATCGGCAAGGCTGGCGCCACCCATGCCGCTCCCATGTCCGGCAGGGTGAAGTCAACCTCGACGCGCTTGAGTCCGGCGGCGGCGATGAGCTCCGCCGCAGCTTCCTCGACGACGGCGACTACGTCGGGGTGCACCACGGCCCCACCGAAGTCGGGAAGGACGGCCACCCGCAGCCCCGCGAGCTCATAGCTGCCGAGGCCGGCCTCGAAGCCTTCTTGTCTCGGCAGGGAGAACGGATCGCGAGGATGCGAGCCGTTGGCGACGTCGAGCCAGCGGGCGGTGTCACGCACCGAACGCGAGAGGCATCCGACAGTGGAGGTCAACGGCTCCATCTGGGCAAGCGGCGCGAAGGGAATCCTGCGGTACGACGTCTTGAATCCCACCAGCCCGGTGTAGGCCGCCGGGATGCGAATCGACCCACCACCGTCGGTGCCGGTGCCGATCGGCACGAGCCCGCCGGAGACGGCCGCCGCCGTACCCCCCGAGGAGCCACCGGGAGTGCGGGCGGTGTTCCACGGGTTTGTCGTCGTGCCGTGCACGAGCGTGCTGGTGTAGCCGACGAGTCCCATCTCGCTGCTCGTCGTCTGCACGACGGGAATGGCGCCGCCGATGTCGCGAATCCGCTCGACATGCACCATCGTGTAGCTGCCGACCGTGCCCTCGAGAAGCTTGGTGCCGTAGGCATACGGCCAGCCCTCGACCATCTCGAGTTCCTTGACGGCAAACGGCACACCGCCGAAGGGCTTGTTCACGTCGGCAACGGCCGCAGCCCGCCGAGCGCCGTCGGCGTCCACATGGCAGATCGCGTTGTAAGGATCGGACTGGGCAGCGTCGATGACCGCCTCGACCGCGTCAGCAGGAGTGAGCTCGCCGGCGCGAAACGCATCGACCAACGAGCATGCATCGCCAAGCCACGGCGTGCTCATGACCGCTCCACCGACGGACCGGTTGATCCGTACGTCGCTGCCGCGCCATCACTCGTCCGCCCGTCGCGCACGGTGGCAACGGCGACAGCAAGAGCGGCCAGCAAGTCGGGAACGACTTTGGCGTGGAAAGGCGAGAGCATGAAGTGCAGTCCTCCTGGTTGACGATCCGGATACCAGCCTGCGGCGACCAACGCGTCGCCCACGGCTGCGATGTCGAGCTCGTCGCTGCCTACTTCGAAGATCGAGAGATCGGGCCGGTGCGTGACGCGGAGCCCGTCGATCTGCTCGATCCCGCGCAGCAGGTCGTCACGACTGTCCCTGACGATGCGAGCCATTTCGAGGTAGCCATCAGCCCCCAGGAACCGCAGTGCCGCCCACGCGCCGGCGATCGGTGGCGCCGGCCTGGTGCCGGCGGGTGTCGGCGAGCCGTACAACCCGCCGCCCCATGCGCCGTCGTCGAACCACCACTGTTTTGCATAGTTCGCTCGATCGCGATGCAACAGCGCCGACGCGCCCTTGAACGAGTAGCCGTACTTGTGGATGTCGGCGCTGATGCTCGTGACCCCCGGCACCCGGAAGTCCCATGGAGGCACCGGCTCTCCGAGTCGCTCCCAGAACGGAAGCAGCATCCCGCCCAGGCATGCGTCGACGTGGCAGAGAATGTCGCGCTCGGCGGCAAGGGCCGCGATCTGCTCGACCGGGTCGATCACACCGAAGGGGTAGTTGGGGGCGGAGGCGACGACCATCGCCGTACGGTCGTCGAGCGTGTCAGCCAGTGCGTCCAGGTCGATCCGGCGATCGGCGCCCACCGCCACTCGCACCTGATCCACCCCGAGCAGGTGACAGGCCTTCGCGAACGCTGGATGTGCTGTCATGCCCGTCACGACAACTGGCCGGGAGTTTCCGCGCTCGCGGGCCAACTCCCTCGCGACGTAAACCGCCACGAGGATCGACTCGGTTCCGCCACTGGTCAGTCCGCCACAGCCGGGCTTGCCGTGAAGCAGGTCGGCGACCATGTCGGCGGTCTCGCGCTCCAGCCGGGCCAGCGACGGGAAGCGAAACGGGTTCAGCGCGTTCTCGGCGAGGTACTCCTTCGAGACTGCAGCGAGCGCGTCTTCCAGCTCCGGTCTGTCCGGGTGGTAGATGAGGCTGAACAGCCTGCCCGCGCGCCAGTCTGCATCGTCGTGGCGATTGTTGATCAGTTCAGCGAGGAGGGCGTCTTTGTCGGTGCCTCGCTGCGGAAAGGTCGCCGGCGCCGGCCGCTCTGCGTCTGTCGCCTCGGTCATGTCTGGATCACCGGCGAAATGATCGCATCGCGGCGAGCGACGCTGCCCGGCCGGCTATCCCCAGAACGCGTCGGCTTCGTATTGGTCGACGGGTGAGTCCCAGAACTCGACCACTTGACCGTCGCGGATGTGGAAGGTGTGCACGTCGAGGCCACTAAAGCTTTTACCGTCACGAGTGCCGCTACCCGTGACGAGCGCGACGCCATGTTCGTCATTGGCCAGCACGTCGTGGACCTCGATCTTCGAGGTGCCACCGGACAATTCCATGAGCTTGCCGAAGAAACCGAACACCTGATCCCGACCGTGGTAGTCGCCGGACAGTTGGCTGCGCCCGGCGATGTGCCAGACGATGTCGTCAGCAAACAGATCGTTCAGGACCCCCACATCGCCCGTGCTGTAGGCGGCGTAACCCTTCCGAAGAAGCTCAACGTTGGGATGCTCTGCCATTGCTCCTCCTTCGTCGCGAACTCCGTCCTGCCCGGGACGCTATCGACTGGGTGCGGCTTCAACCAGCGTTCTGTCACAAATCGCACTGCCGCCCGGTCTTGATGGGTAGGAACCCAAGATCTGGAGTGGATCATGAAAATATTCGTCGCAGGGGCAACCGGGGCGATCGGGCGGCAGCTGGTGCCTCGGCTCGTGGCCGGTGGGCACGAGGTTTGTGCGATGACGCGGACCGAGTCGAAGCAGGACGCGCTCTTCGAGCAAGGCGCCGTTCCGGTGGTTGCCGACGCGCTGGATCCCGACGCAGTCGCGGACGTGGTCGCCAAGGCACAGCCGGAGGTGATCGTTCATGAGCTCACGGCTATCCCGGACAGCCTCGACATGCGCCGCTTCGATCGCGACTTCGCCCTGACCAACCGCTTGCGCACCGAGGGCACGGACAACCTCCTGTCCGCCGGGCAGGCGGTGGGCGTGCGGCGATTCATCGCGCAGAGCTTCTTCGCCGCCTATGCCCGTCCGGGCAGCACGCTCAAGACCGAGGACGACCCGCTGGACCTGGCGCCGGCCAAGGAGATGCGCGGCGTGGTTGCGGCGATTCGCTACCTGGAGGCGCAGGTTCTGGCGGCCGAGTGGACCGAGGGCATCGTGCTGCGCTACGGCGGCTTTTACGGGCCGGGTACGTCGGTCTCGCCCGGCTCGGAGCAGGTGGAGATGATTCGCAAGGGGAAGTTCCCGGTGGTCGGCGGAGGCAGCGGCGTATGGTCGTTCATCCATGTCGGTGACGCGGCGGATGCGACAGTTGCGGCGGTGGAGCACGGCAGCCCTGGTGTCTACAACGTCGTCGACGACGACCCCGCCCCGGTCGCGGAGTGGCTTCCCTCGCTGGCACGCGAGGTCGGAGCGAAGAAACCTCGGCGTGTGCCGCGGTTTGTCGGACGCATGTTCGCCGGCGAGGCCGGCGTCGTGATGATGACCGAGGCGCGTGGCTGCTCCAACGCAAAGGCCAAGCGCGAGCTCGGCTGGCAGCCGGTGCATCCGACGTGGCGGCAAGGTTTTCTGTCGTCATGAGCATCAAGCGCGATGAGCTTCTCGAGGAGCTGCGGCCGGTCGCATTCGCGATCGCCTACCGCATGCTGGGCAGCGTCTCCGAGGCGGAGGACGTCGTGCAGGAGGCGCTGCTGCGGGTCCACCAAGCGTTGCAGCGCGGCGAGCAAATCGCATCACCGCGGGCTTTCATCGCGACGGTGACCACCCGACTAGCGATCAACGAGCTGCGTTCCGCGCGGGTGCGGCGAGAGCAGTACGTCGGCGAGTGGTTACCAGAACCGATCATCACCGACGGCCGAGACGATCCAGCCGTGCATGCGGAGACCGCTGATTCACTGTCGTTGGCCATGCTGGTCTTGTTGGAGAGCCTGTCGCCTGAGCAGCGAGCGGTCTTGTTACTGCACGACGTGTTCGACTATGGCTACACCGAGGTTGCCGAGATCGTCGGCAAGAGCGAAGACAACGTGCGGCAGCTGGCCAGGCGCGCCCGTCGACACGTGGAGGAACGTCGACCGCGTTTCCAGACGAGCCGCGAGCAACGCGACGAGCTGTCCGGCCGCTTCTTCGCGGCGGCCGAGCACGGTGACGTCGCCGGACTCGAAGCGCTGCTCGCCCACGATGTCGAGCTGACCGGGGACGGTGGCGGAAAGGTGCCGGCACTCGCGCGGGCGTTGCGCGGACGCAGCCGGGTCGCGCACACACTGGCCAACTGGATGCGCGCAGCCGCTCGCGTGCCGGGCTTCACGATGCGTTCGGTCGAGGTCAACGGGCAGGCTGGCGCGCTGTTCCTCGACGGAGACGGGCGGCTGATCGCAGTCTGGTCTCTGGACATCGACGGCGCTCGGATCACCGGCGTACGGTCGATCGTCAATCCTGAGAAGCTCGGCCACCTCGGACCAGTCGCCGACTTCCAGGCGCTCCTGCTCCGATCGCGGGCTGCCACTAGCTGAGGCTGGCTACGGACTTGCGCGTGAAGGTGAGATGGGTTACGCCACTCGGCGAACTGACCGCCTCGATGTCGAAGCGCCGATCGAGGTCGTCGAGCCCGTCCCACAGCCGCTCTCCGCGTCCGAGGACAGTCGGCACGACGGCGATATGCATGTGGTCGATCAGGTCGGCGGCGAGGAATTGCCGGACTGTCGCCACTCCTCCGCCGATACGCACGTCGAGGTCACCAGCAAGTTCGCGGGCGAAGCCAAGAGCCTCTGCCGGGTCCATGTCGACGAAGTGGAATATCGTGCCGCCCTGCATCTCCAGCGGTGGTCTGGAGTGGTGAGTGAGCACGACGACCGGCGTGTGGAACGGCGGGTTGTCGCCCCACCAACCCTTCCAGTCCTCGTCTGCCCACGGCCCGCGCTGATAGCCGAACTTGTTGCGCCCCATGATCTCCACGCCGATACCCGGCTCCCACTGGCCGGCGAATGCATTGTCGACGCCGCGGCTTCCGCCTGGCTGACCTTGCTGCGCACGGAAGGCCTGCGTCGGGAAGAACCACTCGTGCAGCCGCTGGCCGGCATGCCCAAATGGGCTCTCGAGACTCTGTCCCTCGCCGGTGCCGAAACCATCGAGTGAGATCGCGAAGTTATGGACCCGAACCAGCGACACGGGGCGCTAACCTACTCGCCTTCCCCGAGCGCCTGATGTAGCGGCCCGCGCTTCCGACCGACGAGATGGAAGACGCGGCTGAGCTGGCGGTAGGGGTCGCGTCGGCTGGCTTCGAGTTCCACCGCAGCGATCGCCGCCACCTCGTCCCTGTCGCTGGCGTCGAGCTCGGTCCCGCCGAACTCGAGCAGGTCGACGAAGAGCCACACGCCGTACCAACGCACTGGTTCCACCAAGTTGCGGCGGAGCAGGTCGGTGACGCCGTCGACCGTGTCAGCGCGACCGCGAATCCCGAGCACTCCGATGCCGGTTGTCGTGTCGAACGCGGCCAGCGCGTCGTCCCACCGTCTCTCCAGCGCTGGCTGGATCGCCGCTGTGCCGGCCTGTCCCGTCATGACGGAGACGACGCCGTCAGATCGCGTGCAGCGGCACAACTGCTCGAGCAGTGGTTCGGGTTCTTCCAGGTAGCCCAGGACACCATGGCAGAGAGCGGCGTCGAACTGTTGACCGCCAACGGCCTCTGCCGCGTGCTCGCCGTCGGCCTCGACAAAAGTGACCCGTTGCTGGGCTTCGGGAGCGAGTAACGAAAGGCGCTGCCGTGCCTTGTCGAGCATCGCAGACGACGAGTCGAGCAGCGTGACCTCGTATCCCGCTTCGGCTAGGGGAAACGATTGGTGCCCCGCTCCGCCACCGACGTCGATTAGTCGCGCGGGTGCTGCTGGAAGGTTCTCCAGTAGTTGATGGTGCATGACGAAGGTGCGCACGTAGCCCTTGACCGTGGCGTACGCGTCATCGGCAAAACGATTGGCCAGGCTGGTGCTGGCCCATGTCTCCTCGGCCATGGAGCCAACGTACGCCCCACGCCGGCGACCGCTGAACTAGTCCCGAACGGTTGATCTTGCGAAGTCCTCGTGCATCTCGGTGAACAACGTGCCGATGGTTCGCCGGATCTCCTGCGCGCGGATCGAGTCGGGATCTGCTGCGACCGCGGACTGGACTCTCTTGTAGGCGCTTTCGTCGTCGTACTCCCAGACGGCGAGGATCTCGGCGTCGTCGGTGACCCATCGTCCGACCAACCGGGCGCCGTGACGCCGTTGGACTGGGAGCAGATGACGATTGAAGAAATCGTGGAAGGCGTCAATGTTGTCGGGCACGGCCCGATAGCGCCGAATGCGGTAGAGCACGCACGCAGAGTATTGCCGGCTCTTGACCTCGCCGCTTGTCAAGCCGCTCCGCGCCGTTGGGCATGCACGGTGACCCAGCGTCGCTCGGTGTCTTCGATGCTGCTGGAGACGACGTCGAATCCACTGCGCTCGAGCATTGCGGTCAGGGCGAGGTCCCGGTGATAGACGAACCAGCGCGGGTGCTGCTCGCCGTACCGGTTTGTTTCCCAGCCGTCCTTGTCGCCTTCGGCTGTGCACAGAAACAGCGCGCCGCCGGGCCGCAAAACCCGGTGGAACTCGGTCAAGGTGCTGGGCGCATCGTCGCGCGGCACGTGCAAGAAGGCTGCCTGGCACCAGAGTCCATCGACACCACCGGTCTTGAGCGGCAGTGTCCGCATGTCAGCGACGGCTGCACCCGACAACCCGTCCACCGTCAGCTGCCCGATCGACAAGTCGAGACCGAAGACGGTCAGTCCTCGCTCGCGAAGCGCACGCGTGTCCCGACCCGGCCCGCAGCCGACGTCGACGACCCGAGCGCCCGGGCCGAGGGCAGCCGCGAACCGGTCGAGATGTGGGATCAATGCAGGCCACAACGCCTGGGTGCGTCGGTGATACTCCGCGCTCACC
>DASSEQ010000018.1:0-33567 GCA_035695245.1 Mycobacteriales bacterium
CAGGCGGAGACGCTGGCGATGGGTGGCCGCATCGCACAGCTGCGGGTGACCGGAACCGTCGGCGATCGCGTCATCTTCTGCACCATCGGGGCCACGGCTCATCCACGGCCGGACGGGCTGACCGGCCAGTACTTGCCGATGCCGGTCGTGTCGTCGCCTGACGACAGCGGGCCGATGCCGTTCGGGCCGGGCTCCGGCGAGGGCCGCGAGATGGCCTTCACCCGACGACTGGAGTTCCGGCAGGCGACGTATGCCACGGAGCAGCCGGCCGGTTGCCTGGCGCTTTGGGCCCGGCTCGATGACATCGGCGGCCTTACCCGGGCCGGCGTCGCCTACCTCGCCGACATGGTGCCGCCCGCCATCGCGCGAGCGGCCGGCAAGGTCGGCGGCGGGTTCAGCCTGGACAACTCGTTGCGGTTCGCCGACGTGCCGCCGGCGGAGTGGATCCTGCTCGACCTGCGCGGTGAGCTCGCGAGCAACGGCTACGGCCACGGCAGCTTCACCGCGTGGACACCGGACGGTGTGCTCGTGGCCACCGGAAGCCAGACCGCGAGCATGGCGCACCTCTTTGATGCGAACGAGCCACACCCTTGGACACAGCGCCGGTGACGCGAGTGCGTGTCCTGCTGTTCGACGTGTTCGGGACGCTCGTCGACTGGCGCGGCAGCCTGATCGCTGCCGCAACCGAGAGCGGTCGTCGGGCCGGCGTCGACGCCGATTGGGCCGAGGTCGTCGATGACTGGCGGCGCGCTTATCCCCCGGCGATGGCTGCAGTGCGGCAAGGCGACAAGTGGTGCGACCTTGACACCCTTCAGCGGGCGACGCTGGACGACGTGCTCGGCCGACATCGCGTGCAGCTGCCCGCGGATGTGCGGGAGTCACTCGTGCTCGGATGGCGGCGGTTGCACCCCTGGCCGGACACCGGCGAAGGGCTCGACCTCTTACGGCGCGACCACGTCACCGCCACGCTGTCCAACGGGCACGTCGCGTTGCTCGTCGACCTCCTGCGCTTCGGCAACCTGCGCGTCGATGCAGTTCTGTCGGCGGAGCTGGCCCAGAGCTACAAGCCGGATCCCGTCGTCTACCTGACCGCCATGCAACTGTTGGGAGTCGATGCGCAAGAGACCGCGATGGTGGCGGCGCATCCCAGCGACCTCGCGGCGGCAGCAGCGCTAGAACTGCGACCGGTCTTCATCCGCCGACCGCTCGAATGGGGGCCGGACGCAAAGCCGACGCCGGATCCCGACCTCGACGATCTGATCGCCGCCGACAACCTCATCGAGTTGGCCGCCCTCCTCGCGAAGTAGTCAGGGCGAGGTGAAGTCGGGGAGGATCAGCGCGCCATCCGGCGCAAGACTGAAGCCTGGGTTGTGCGCGATTTCCCACAGGTGGCCGTCGGGATCAGCGAAGTAACCCGCATAACCGCCGTAGAACGTCTCGGCTGCCGGCTTCGTGATGCGACCACCGGCGGCCTCGACCGCCGCGAGGGTGGCATCCACCTCATCGCGGGAGCGCACATTCTGCGCTAGCGCGATTCCGCTGAAGGCGTGGTCATCGCGACCGCTCACCCCTGCGTCGTCGGCGAGCTTTTCCCGCGACCACAACACGACAGCGCTGCCGCCGGTCTGCACGAAGAACGTGCCATCGACTTCCTGTCCCCGCCAACCGAGCGCTTCGTAGAAGGCCCGCGCCCGAGCCAGATCGTCGACACCCAGCGTGATGAGACTGACTCGCTGGTCCACGACGCAATCCTTGCAGCCGCCGGACCTGCGGACCAACTCCTTGACTACAGTGCGCCGCATGACGGCTCCCACCATCGACTATGTGAGCGCGCACGCAGCCGCGCAACCCGACGCAGTGGCGATCATCGAAGACGAGCGACGGACCAGCTGGTCGGAGTTCGAGACGCTGGCCAACCGGTGGGCGAATGCGCTCGTCGAACTCCGCGTGCGACCCGGAACAAAAATCGTGTGGTGCGGGATGAACAGCACCGAGGTCGTCGTCATCATCGCGGCGGCCCGCAAGGCCGGTGCCGTCGCCGTACCGCTCAACTACCGTCTCACTCCGCCGGAAGCCGGCTACGTCATCGACAACTCCGACGCAACCGTCGTCATCTTCGACGTCGAGCAGACGACGCAGCTCGACCAGGCGCGCGACATGTGCCCGAAGGTCACGTCGTGGGTCGGGTTCCGCGGCAGCGCACCCTCGTGGGCGGAGTCGATGGAAGCGCTCGCCGACAAAGCCGCAGACACGCCCCCGCAGGTCGACCTCGCGCAAGCCACCGGGGCCACGATGATCTACACCTCGGGCACGACGGGCAAGCCGAAAGGTGCGTTGCGCTCGCAGACGAGCCTTGAGACGGCGATGGGCCTGTTCGGCCTCATCGGTTACCAGCCCGGCGACGTCTACCTCACCACCGGTCCGCTGTATCACTCCGGCCCGCTGGGTTTCATGGCACCCGCGCAGCTCGTCGGCGGCACGGTTGTCATCCAGCGGAAGTTCGACCCGCAGGACTGGCTGCGACTGATCGAGAAGCACCGTGTGACGACGACGTTCTCCGCGCCGACCCCGATCCGTCGAGTCGTCGACCTGCCGCCCGAGACCATCGCGAAATACGACACGTCGTCGCTCGCGCGCGTCATCGCCAACGCCGCTCCGTGGCCGTTCGAGCTCAAGCGCCGCTACGTGGAGGCGTTCGGTGACACGAGCCTCTGGGAGGTCTACGGCTCGACCGAGCTCGGCGTCGACACTGTCTTGCAACCGTCGGATCAAATGCGAAAGCCCGGCAGCTGCGGCCTGCCTGCGCCCGGCGTCGAGCTCGCATTGTTCGACGACGACGGCAACAAGATCACCGAACCTCGCGTGCCCGGTGAGCTGTTCGTGCGGAGCCCCGGCGCGTTCGACACCTATTACAAGGCGCAGGAGAAGTACGACTCGTCGCGTCGCGGCGACTGGCTCACGGTCGGCGACGTCGCGTACGTCGACGAGGAGGGCTTCTACTACATCTGCGACCGCAAGAACGACATGATCATCTCCGGCGGCATGAACATTTATCCGGCCGAGATCGAGGCCGCGCTGCTGGAGCACGACAGCATCGCGGACGTTGCCGTGTTCGGGGTGCCGTCGGACGAGTGGGGCGAGGCGGTGCACGCCGTCGTCGTCGAGCGCGAACCAATCGACGACGAAGCGATCGCCACATTCGCGCGCGAACGACTCGCGTCGTACAAAGTCCCGAGGAGTGTCAGCCGCATCGCGGAGATCCCGCGCACGGCATCCGGCAAGACTCTCAAGCGCGAGCTACGAGCGCCCTACTGGGAGAAGACCGAAACAGCCTCCTGACGCGGCCAGCGGTCAGGACATCAGGGCGGCGAGTCGTCGCCCCAACTGGCTCGAGAACCGCATCGCGTACGTCGCGGTCAGGTGGCTCTGGTCGCGGTACATGATGAGGCCGTCGTCGGTGACAACGGGGCACGGATTGCCCGGGCAGATCTGCGGATCGAAGTCGATCATCTCGGTGTGCGCCGTATGTGCGGCGAGCTCGCGGTCGGCCAGCATGTCTGCCGCCCACATCGCGTCGTTGCGCTTCGGCGAGCAGGTTGACGCGTTCTTGCGATGCTGGTCCAGACAAGCCGCCACGTCGACCGTCGGGCGTGGGTTGTCTTTGATGATGGCGATGTGGCGGGTCAACGCACTCAACCGATGCGCCATCGCCGCCCAGTCCGACGTCCAGACCGGCCCCGCCTGGGTGACCGACAGCTTGCGCCCGCGGGCGTCGAGGAGACGCTCGGTGTAGCCGGCAGCGTGTGCGACAACGACCAGATCGATCCGCGGCAACGTCGCGAGTTGTTGCAAGACCTTGCCGCGCCACTGCTCGCAACCGGTGTATTCGCCGTGGAAGCGCGTCAGCCAGGTGCGCGCCTGGGTGAACGCACACTCGCTCTTCGCCCACATCCACAGTTGCCAGTGCCGGTCCTTGGCTTGCCGGGCCAGCGAGTCTCGCCATTGCTGCGCATGCGAGTCGCCGAGGAGCACGATGACCTTGGTGCCATCGGGATCTCCGAACTGGCAGTCGCTCGGCACTGTCGTGGCGTCGTACTGCGGATAGCAGCCGCGGTTGTTGTGCGGCTTGTCCATGCGAGCTTGCGCCGGTGACTCGATGAGATGGACGACTGTGCTGCGCAACGTCGAGCGAGACGCCTCCGAGGCGGTCGCTGTAGGCGCCTGCTGGGGCGCAACGACCTCGACCTGCGTCGCGGACGCTGCCGTCGCGCCGCCGGGGAGGACGAGGGTGACGATGCCCAGGCTCGCGGTCGTCAACGACGCCGCCAACGCGAGCGACCGAGTGCGCACGGCCGCGAGCCAGCGGGCCCGTCGCACCGGATCCTCGAGCAGGTGATGCGTGACGACGGCCAACGCGAACGACACAACGACAGCGAGCAGGACCGCCGCAACCGGAGGCGCCGACGCTGTGCCGTCGTCGGGTGCGGCCGTGCCGACGGTGAGGTCGCCGGCCAGGACGAGCGCCGGCCAGTGCCAGAGGTACCACGCGTAGGACGTGCGGCCGACGTAACGCAGCGCAGGCGCGGACAGCATCCGGCGGGTGCCGACCGGCGCTCCATCAAGGCCGGAGGCAACGACCAGCACCGTGCCGACGACCGGCACTGCAGCGGCGATGCCGGGGAAGACGGTCGTCGCGTCGAACCGCGTGGCGGCCAGCAGCACGAGGACGACGCCCATCCAGCCGGAGAGGCCGCGCATCCAGCGCGGCGTACGACGAACGACGTCGATGGGTGCGAGCGCCAGCAGCCCGCCCGCGGCAAGCTCCCAGGCGCGGGTGTGCAGGCCGTAGTAGGCGAATGGCTCTGATCGCGGTGTCTGCCAGACACTCAACGCGAGGGAGACGACGAACACGCCGCCAAGAGCTGTCGCCACCCGTCGCCGGCACGACGCGACCTCTCCGCGCCGAGCCGCCCGGGCCCCGGCAAGGAGCAGGAGCAGGGGCCAGACCACGTAGAACTGCTCTTCCACCCCGAGCGACCAGAAGTGCAGCACCGGGCTGCGGTCGGGTGCGCTCATGTAGTCGAGGGATGAAGCGGCGAAGTGCCAGTTGGCGATGTAGGCAGCCGCCGAGCGGAGATCGTCGGCGAGGCCCGGCCGGTCCAGCGGCGAGAGCACGAACGCGAACACGACAGCGACCGCGACGAGCACAACGGTGGCCGCCGGCAGCAAGCGGCGGGCCCGGCGTGCGTAGAACCCGAGCAGCGACAGCCGTCCGCTGCCGGTGAGCTCGTCGACGAGCAGCCCGGTGATCAGAAAGCCGGACAGGACGAAGAAGACGTCGACGCCGACGAAGCCGCCGGAAAACAGGCCCCAGCCGGCGTGGTAGGCCACGACGACGCCGACAGCTACCGCACGAAGGCCCTCGACGTCCGGCCGAAAGCTGCGGGAGCCGGCATCAGCGCGGCCGGTGGCACTGACTCGACGGTGCCGCGCCGCCGTCCCCACCCTTCGACCTCCTCACGGGCGCAACGCATGCGCGACCGCCGGAGGCGGATATGCCCAACGATCAGGGAAGTAGTCAGGCCGCGATGCTGGCGGCGCGCAGGCGCGCACTGCGGGTCCGAGCAAACCATGCCGCCGCGACCACCGCTCCCAGGGGGATCTCGATCAGGTAGCTGAACACCCGGAACAACACGATCCCGGCAGCAGCGCCCACCGGGTCGGCGCCGAATCCGACCAGGGTCGCGGTCGCGGCCGTCTCGACCACGCCGACTCCGCCCGGCGTGATCGGCACCAGGCTGAGCATCCGCTCGACCGCGAAAGCGGCGAGCACGGCACCGACGCTGACGTGGACCTGCAACGCGATCAGGCACGACCACATCAGCGCGACCTGCAGCATCGGGTAGCCGATGCCGCCGACGGCAAGTCCGCGCCAGCCGCGGCGCAGGACATGCGCGCACTGCTCCCAAAGCTGCGCGACCCAGGCCATGACACCGCCGTCGCGGCGCCGGCCCCAGCGCCGGTAGGCCCAGATGCCGGCGCCGGCGAGGATCGCGACGCTCGAGAACACAGCGATCGCACCGGGCGAGGTGGGACGGGACAGCTGCGCAGCGATGTCGGGCATGAACGACAGCGCGATCAGACCGACGACAGCGATCGCGATCTTGACCAAGGCAACGACAAGGTTGCTGACCGTCGCGAACGCTGTGATCTGCAGACGGTTGTAGCCCCATGACCGCAACATGGCGTAGTTGAGACCGATGCCGGCAGCGCCGCCGAACGGCAGCACATTGGAGATGCTGCTGCCGCCGAGGTTGAGCGCGAAAGCCCGCGTGCGCGAGAGCCCCGGCAGCGATCGGCGCAGCACGATCGTGTGCAA
Organism: Mycobacteriales bacterium; assembly: GCA_035695245.1. Lineage (GTDB taxonomy): Bacteria > Actinomycetota > Actinomycetes > JAFAQI01 > JAFAQI01 > DASSEQ01. The sequence goes on from DASSEQ010000018.1 coordinate 6,380, forward strand.
CCACAAGCCCGCCGCCCAGACGGCGACGAGGCAGACGATGTCCCACCGCGGGATCGACGCCAGCTGGTGCTCGGTGTCGTCCCATCCGATGCCGAGGGCATGCGGAAGGAAGAAGGCGAGCAGTCCGACGGCGAGACCGATGGACAGCACGCCAAGAACGACTTTCCCCGACCGGCGCACCTGGACAGTTTACCGCTCAACGCAGGCTGGCAAAGAGATCGTCCAGCGGGTGTCGGGGCACCGATCGGCCAATTTCGACAAACCACTCGCGACCGAGCACGACGCGAGCGAGCGGCAGCGGCAGCCTGGCGAGCAGGGCCACGGTGCGCACGTCCGTGCCTCCTGTGGTCTGTGAGGCGTGTGCGGCGAGCGCGCGGCGCTTCTGCGGCACCCAGCGGCGTACGTCGAGCTCGTGCGTCACCGCCGCCCGCGGCACGTATGCCCGGTCCAGGTCGGCGGCGGTCATCCCGCCCGGACGCAGCCCCAGCCGGTTCAGCCAGCGCAACCCTCGTTGCAGTGACTCCCGGGCCACCGTCGCCTCCAGGACGAGTGAGGTCTTGGCTCGTTCCGCCGCCGCGAGCCCGACCGCGCGGACGCGGACGTGGTCGCGGTGCCCGTAACCGCCGGCGGCGTCGTACACGGTCAGGGCATCGGCCTGCTCCTCGACGAGCACCTCCGCCACCCGGGCAGCGGCCGCCTCGACCGGTTCGGTGCAGAAAGCGCCGGGCGGAAGGTCGCCGGCGAACCCCGAGTCGCCGTAGCCGAGCTCCACAACTCGGGCCACGCCGAGCGCGGCGGCGGCCTGGCCGAGCTCGGACCGCCGTCGTTCGCCCAGGGAGTCGGTCCCGGCTCCGGTGAGGCCGCGCTCCCCCGCGGTTGCGACGACGAGCACCACCCGATGCCCTTCAGCGGCGCATCGAGCGATTGTTCCGCCGGTGAACAGCGCTTCGTCGTCAGGGTGGGCGTGCAGCGCCACTAGGGTGTAACTCAATTTCCTGGTCGTCCTCGAGTCGGTGGTGTGTGATGCGGATCCTCCACGTCACCGACGCATATCTGCCGCGCCTCGGTGGCATCGAGATGCACGTCCATGACCTCGCCCGCGCACAGGCGGCGGCAGGCGACGACGTCGACATCATCACGATGACACGCGCACGTGGGTCCCTCGATGCGCCCGGCAGCGCCATGGTGGTCCGGCCCGGCGACGAGGCCGACTGGTGGGACAAGTGGGGGTTCATCCGAACGAACCGCAGCTACGGGGTCGCTCGCGGCTACGACGTCGTGCATGCGCACTGCTCGACCGTGTCGCTGCTGTCCTTCTTCGCGTTCGGCACGCCGGGAGTGCCGCGGCTGATGACGGTGCATTCGCTGTGGCGCCGATACACGCCGCTCTACCGGATGTTCGATCACCTGCTCGACTGGAGCACGTGGCCGGTCCAGTGGTCGGCAGTCAGCGAGATCGCCGCCGACGGCGTGCGCCGAGCCGCGCACAAGCCGGTCGACGTCGCGGTCCTGCCCAACGGGATCGACCTCGATCTGTGGACTCCGGCAGCACGCAGCGGCGAGCCCAACCGGCTCCGCATCCTCGCGGTCATGCGACTGGCGACCCGCAAACGGCCGCTGACGCTGCTGCGCATCCTGCACAACGTCCGGCAGCGCGTGCCCGATGACGTCGACATCAGCGCGACCATCCTCGGCGAAGGCCCGTCCCGCGAGTCGATGGAGGGATATCTCGCCCGCCACGACATGGCCGACTGGGTGCATCTGCCCGGCCACCTGCCTCGGCCCGAGGTGCGCGCCACCATGGCGGCCTCCGACGTCTTCGTGGCCCCGGCGGTGCTCGAGTCGTTCGGCATCGCCGCGCTCGAGGCGCATGCCGCCGGCCTTCCGGTCGTCGGGCGACGCGGCACCGGCCTCGCCGACTTCATCCGCGACGGTGAGGGCGGCGTGCTCGTGGGCAGCGACCGCGAGATGGTGAGCGTGCTCGCCCGCATGGCCACCGAACGCACCCATGAGAGCGTGCCGCGGTCGTCGTCGTTGGAGCAGTTCAGTTGGCCGGCCGTGGTCGAACGGCATCGGGCGCTCTACGAGCAGGCCGGTGCCGCGAGCAAGCGCCCCGCTCCCCGTCGATGGGCGTCGTGACCGGACTGTCCGACGCTGTGTCCGCGGACACCGAGCGCGACGCGGTCGCGACCCGCGAACGCCGTCGTTTCAATCCACTCGCACGTCGGCTCCCATGGTGGGGCGAGACGCTTGTCGCGGTTGCGTTCTACTGGTTGTACGACGCAGTGCAGGCCCTCACCCAAAGCGATGCGGACGAGGCGACGGCTCACGGGGCAGACGTCGTGCGCGCGGAAAAGGCGGTGCACATCTGGGCCGAGCCCAACGTCAACCATTGGGCCACCCATCACAACTGGCTCGCTCTCATCGCGGGCTACGACTACGCCCTTGCGCACGTATTCGTGACTGCGGCAGTGCTGGCCTACCTGTGGTGGCGGCATCCCGAGATCGAGGTCGGGCTGCGCAACGCGATCGTCGGCATGAGCCTCGTGGCTCTGGTCGTCTACTGGCAGTTTCCGGTCTCGCCGCCGCGGTTCGTCGTCGCTGGACTGACCGACACCCTCATCAAGAACGACATCCTCGGCGCGCGGCACGTGCACGAGGGATTGGTGAATCTTTACGCCGCAATGCCCAGCCTGCATGTCGCGTGGGCCGTCTGGTGCGCCGCAGCCCTGGTGCTGGCTCTACGCAGTGCGTGGCGGCACCTCGCGTGGCTTTACCCCTGCTGGACGACGTTCGTCGTCGTGTCGACGGCCAACCACTACTTCCTCGATGCCTTCGCCGGGCTGGTGCTGGCGATCGTGCCGCTGGCGATCGTCACCTTCCGTTGGCCGAGAAGTGCTGATAGTCCGGCGAGCTCGACCAGCGCCCACCCCATCCCCAGCCGACCGAGCTGAAGGCGCGCACCGGCAGCGATCCGGGCACGATCATCCCCCCGCGCTGTCTGGATCGGTCGGTGTAAGGCTTGCCCGCGGGTGGGTAGACGCGGCCGTCGAGGGTGTACGGGTTCTCGAGGGTGTCGATGTCGACCGCCTCGCCGTAGGCATGCATCGACCACGACTTCGGCCCGTTCGCAACGGCGTATCGGCAGTTGAACGCAGAGGTGTTGTCCGCCGCCATCGACTTGTTGTCATCGCCGCCGTAGGCGGCGATCGGCACCATGCGCCGGATCGGAAAGCGGCCGTCGTACATCACGTGGAACGCATCGCGGACCGCGGTGACGGCCGACGCGTTCACGATGAGGCTGCCGCTGTGCGCCTGATGGTCGAACCCCCAGAACGTCATGGTCAACGCGCGAAGCGCAGACGGCCCGACCGGGCAGCCGGGATGCCAGCTTTTTCCTAGGTCAGCGGCGGTGACAGCGCTGACATTGCTGCGAAACGGCACCGGCGCGGCGAGGGCGTGCGTGACTCGCGGCTTCGGAAGCGACGTGGCCGTCGGCGGCATGGTGCTGGGACTCGCGACGGCCGCGGGAGTCTGTGTCGGCGCATCGTTTGCCCGCGAAGCGCTCGACCCAGCGCATCCGGCCAGCAGACCGGCGACGCCGAAGCAGGCGATCCGGACGCGGAGCGGGAGCACCCTTCCCACTCTCCCACCCCCAACAATGTCTGTGAAATCGGGCGACCGCCGCATGACGGGTCGGTTTCGGGAGACATTGTTCGCATGCGGCTGACGGCGATCGGGGCGGTGGCGGCGGCGCTCTGCCTATCGTCGGGATGCGCGGCTCCGTCGTCGCCGGGTGTCGCCACGAAACGGACCGATCCGCCGCCGCGGATCGTGGTGTCACCAACACCCGCCAAGGCCGCGCCGGTGCAGTTCGCGAGCTCCGCCATGCCGAACCTTCGCGGCGTCGGTGATGCGCAGCAGGTCGTCGAGGTCGCGGCCTCGCGCTACGGCACGAGCTACGCGACGCTCACGGCGTACTCGAAACGGTCCTCCGGCTGGGTGCGGGTCTTCGGGCCGTGGACGGCACGGATCGGGCGGAACGGGTTCGCGCCGAGTGGCAAGAAGCGTGAGGGCGACGGGCGCACGCCGACCGGGTCCTACGGGTTCTCGTTCTTCTTCGGGGTCGACCCGCGTCCGAGCGGAATCCACTACGCATGGCGCCATGCCTACACGTATGACGTCTGGGACGACGATTCGTCCTCGTCGCGCTACAACCTCTGGACGGATCGCCGGCGCTACTACCCCGGTCGTGACCCCGAGCCGATGCACGTGTCGCCGTCGTACAACTACGGAGCGGTCATCGCCTACAACACGTCCCGCACACCAGGACTCGGCAGCGCGATCTTCTTCCATGTGTCTCACGGCAGCGCTACCGCAGGCTGCGTGGCGATCCCACAATCCCAACTGCTGCGCGTGTTGCGCTGGCTCAGTCCGACGAAGCACGCGCGGATCATCATGGGAACCAAGAGCGCGATCACGAAGTAGCGCGCACGGTCTCAGAGCGACAGGCCGCCGTCGACCGCAAGCATCGCGCCGGTGACGGCGTCGGTGTCAGCGCCGGCAAGCCACGCAAGCGCGGTCGCGATCTCTTCCGGCTCTATCAGTCGCTCGATCGGCTGCTGCTGGGCGAACACGTCAACGGACGCGAGGTCATAGATGTTCGCGGTCGCCTCGAGCATCGCGGTTTCGGTCGAACCGGGTGCAACCGCGTTGGCCGTGATGCCCGTCCCTCGCAGATCGGCAGCCAAACCGCGGATGAACCCGGCCACGCCCGCTTTGGCAGCGCAATAAGCAGCGAGGCGCGGCAAGCCTTGTGTCGCTGCTGACGACGCAACCGCGAGGAAGCGTCCGTGCCGCGGCTGCGGTCGCTGCATCATGGCGGGCACTGCAACGCGAGCGAGGTTCATCACGCCAATCAAGTCGACATCGATGACAACCTGCTCGGCGGCTGGATCCGTCTCCCAGTGCGGCGCGCCGCCTGCGATCACCCCGGCCGCGGCGATCGCGGCATCGAGACCGCCGTACGACGACAACGCTGCATCGACGGCGTCAGCTAGAGCAGCAGCGTCACGCACGTCGGCGACGAGCGTCGTCACGTTGCCGAGAGCGGCAAGCGAGTCGAGGTCGGATCGCGACGCCAGCGGGTAGTCGATCGAACCGTCATCCGCACAGGCGTCGACGGCGACGACGCTCCACCCATCGCGGACCAGCGCACCAACCGTCGCCGCGCCGATGCCTCGTGCGGCGCCGGAGACGACGGCAACTCTGCTCATGTCGGGTTCAGGAGGCGGCGACGCCGAGGCGTCGGGTGAAACCGGGAGGCATGATCACGTCGTCCGGCGTGAGGTCATGCACGGAGCCCTTGCCGAGACCGAGCAGAGTCGAGTCGATGCCGCCACGGATGATGTCGAGCACGTTCTCGACGCCGGCCTGGCCGTTCGCGGCAAGACCCCAGAGGTAGGCGCGACCGATCATGACCGCCTTCGCGCCCAGCGCCAGTGCCTTCACCACATCGCTGCCACGACGAATGCCACTGTCGAGGAGCACCTCGACCTCGGAGCCGACGGCCTCCGCAACGGCCGGCAGCGCGCGGATCGACGCCGGCGTGCCGTCGAGGTTGTTGCCGCCGTGGTTCGACACGGAGATCGCGGTGCAACCCGCGTCGACGGCTCGTTTCGCATCGTCGACCCGGATGACTCCTTTGAGCATGAAGTGGCCGCCCCACTCCTCCCGCATGCACTTGATGTCGTCCCACGTCGCCGGCGGCGTGTGCATCCACTCGCCGTAAGCGCCGAAGAAGGTCGGCCCTGTTTGTCCAGCCGAGGCGGTGAGGTTGGGAACGCTGAGGTCAGGGATCGGCGTCTCGCTGCGCAACCAGTCCAAGAGGTAGGACGGTTTCGTCATGACCTGCGGGCTCAGGCGCACCGCGGTCTTGAGATCCATCGTTTCGGGGATCGTCGGACTCCCCCAGTCGCGCCCGTGCGAGAACGACCAGTCGAGGGTGAGGATGAGGCCGGCTGCCCCCGCGGCGCGCGCCCGCTCGATGCGCTGCGCGATCGCATCGCGCGTGCCGGACCAGTACATCTGGAAGAACACCTGCGGGTTCGCTGCCGCGACGGCTTCGATCGGCTTGCTGCCGAACGAGCTCAACCCCATCGCAACGCCTCGCGCTGCCGCCGCCCGCGCGACGGCCAGCTCGCCGTCCGGGTGCACTGCCTGGACGCCGGTCGGGGAGATCAGCACCGGCATCGAGACGGGCTGGCCCATGACGGTCGTCGCCATCTCGCGCTGCGCGTATTGACCACCGACGTGCGGCGCGAAACCGAGCTCGCTGAAGGCCGCGGTGTTGTCGCGGTAGGTGACACCGGCCTCGCAGCCGGCAAGGAGGGCGCCGTAGACCATGCGCGGCAACCTGCGCTTTGCGCGGCGTTCGGCGATGGCGACGGTCTCGAACCACTTGTTGCGCGGCATCACACACTCGCTCGATCGGCGCGGCGGGAAAGGCTGACGAACACCGGTTGTCGATGTGAGTGACCCGGCCCCGTGTCCGGCCGAGCGCTCGCCGCGAGCAATGCCGCCTCGCCATGACCGTGCACGCATTCCGGGTCGGGACCGTCGAGCGGAATGCCGGTGAAGAACTTTGCCGCCATGCAGCCCCCGCGGCACGCGTCGTAGGAGCCGCAGGACGTGCACGCACCCTCGGAGCCAGGCTCGCGCAGCGATCGGAACAGCTCGGACTCGCGCCAGACCGCGGTGAAGCCGCCGGCACTGCGCACGCTGCCGGCCTTGAACTGCTCGTGCAACACGAACGGACAGGCGTAGACATCACCGATGGGGTCGATCAGGCAGACCACGCGACCGGCACCGCAAAGGTTGAGCCCGGGGAGCGCCTCACCGAGCGCGGACAGGTGGAAGAACGAGTCACCCGTCAACACGTCCGGGTGGTCGAGCAACCAGGTGTAAAGCGATCGTTGTTGGTCGGCGGTCGGATGCAAGCGGTCCCAGACGTCGGCGCCGCGTCCGGATGGGCGAAGCCGGGTCAGGCGCAACTGCGCGCCGTATCTAGTGGCAAGAGCGCGAAAGTCGTCCAGCTGACCGGCGTTGTCCCGCGTGACGACGATGGAGATCTTGAAGTTGTCCATGCCGGCGTCGGCCAGTCGTTGCATCGCTGTCGTTGCAACGGCGAACGACCCATCACCACGGACCGCATCGTTGGTGGCGGCGTCTGCGCCGTCGATGGAGATCTGCACGTCGACGTAGTCGGTGCCGGCAATGCGCTTCGCCGCCGCCGGCGTTATGCGAGAGCCGTTGGTGGAGAACTTCACGCCCACCTTTGAAGCGACGCAGTAGTCGAGCAGTTCCCAGAAGTCCGGTCGCAGTGTGGGCTCGCCGCCGCCGATGTTGACGTAGAAGACCTGCATGTCGGCTAGCTCGTCCACCACGCCGAACAGCTCGTCCGTCGTCAGCTCGCGCGGATCACGACGGCCGCTCGACGACAGGCAGTGCACGCAGGCGAGGTTGCAGCCGTAGGTCAGCTCCCACGTCAGGCAGATAGGTGCGTCGAGACCGAGAGCGAGACGGTCGCTCACCGCCGGCTTAGTCGCGGGCAACCAGCACCTCCGCTGCTTCGAGTCGTTGCAAGGCGAGCTTGTAGGCATCGCACTGATCAGGCGGCACGCCCGCACCGGCCAGAGCGGCGTCGACGTCGTGAGGCAAAGCATCGCTTCGTACGACGGCGAGCAACCGCTCGTCGTTGAGGAACGTCAGCCGGCGGTTGCCGTAGTGATAAGCGAGGGCGCCGAAACGCTCCTCGCGCAGTCCGACCTGCGGGTGCAGGTCATAGCCCGACACAGGCAGCGTCAGTAGACGCCGCACATGCCGTCGATGGAGATCTCTTCGACCAAGACATCGGCGAGGACCAAGTCCTCGTCCTCGATCTCCTCGACAGCCAGGGCAGGCGCTTGCTCGGGCGCAACAGCAGTCATGTCGAGATATTGGCACAGGGTGCCACAACAGTCCATAGTGACCCCATGGCGGGACGGCCACCGGCGACGTCGCGGCTCGACATCGAGCGCGCCGCCTTCGCGTTGTTCGCCGAGCAGGGCTTCGACGAGACGACCGTCGACGACATCGCCGCCGCGGCCCGCATCAGCCGGCGCACGTTCTTTCGCTACTTCGCCGCGAAGAACGACGTCGTCTGGGGCGACTTCGACCGCGGGCTGGAGCACTTCAGAGAGACGCTGGGGGCGGCGGACCCGACCGAGGCGTGGTTGACCTCGCTGCGGCTCGCGGTCGTCGAGTTCAACGCCCTCGCTCCGGAGCAGATGCCGCTGCATCGCCAGCGCATGGAGCTGATCCTGCACGTGCCGGCACTGCAAGCCTACGCGACGTTGATGTATGCGCGTTGGCGCGCTGTGGTCGCCGATTTCGTCGCTGCACGCACTGGACGCAAGCCGGACGACTTCTTCCCCCGGTTGGTCGGTCACACTGCGCTCGCGGCGGCGGTCGCGGCGTACGAACAGTGGCTGGCCGAGCCGTCGGCGCCGCTGGGCGACCTGCTGGACGAAGCGATGCACTCCCTCGCGCGTGGTCTGATCGCCACAGGAGAGGATCCCGGTCATGGGTGAGTGGTCAGCCGAACTCGAGGAAGGGGCGCGGCGCCGAGAGCTCGCAGCGCGGATGGGTGGCGAGGAACGAGTCGCGCGCCAGCACGCCAACGGCCGTCTCACCGTGCGCGAGCGCATCGCGCACCTTCTCGATCCCGGAACGTTTCGCGAAGTCGGCGGCCTCACCGGGTCGGCCACCTACGACGAGAGCGGTGAGCTCAAGGACTTCATCCCCACCAACTTCGTCACCGGGCAGGGTCGCATCCACGGTCAGCGCGTTGTCGTCGCCGGAGACGACTTCACCGTGCGCGGCGGCGCCGCAGACGCATCGATCTCGGAGAAGCAGGTCATGGCCGAGCGGCTCGCCGGCGAGATGGGCATGCCGCTGATCCGGCTCATCGACGGCACCGGAGGCGGCGGCAGTGTCAAGTCACTCGAGGACTTCGGCCGCACGTATGTGCCGCAGAACCCCGGCTGGGACCACGTGGTCGACAACCTTGCGCGCATTCCCGTCGTCGCGCTCGCGCTCGGCCCGGTCGCGGGACTCGGGGCTGCGCGCCTCGTGACAAGTCACGTCGCCATCGGCGTACGCGGCATCGCGCAGGTCTTCGTCGCCGGTCCCGCAGTCGTCGAAGCCGGCATGGGCGAAAGCGTCGACAAGGAGCAGCTCGGCGGCATCGACGTCGTCGCGCGCGCCGGCACCGTCGACGCCGTCGTGGACACCGAAGACGAGGCCTTTGCGCTGACCCGCCGGGTGCTCGCCTATTTGCCACCCAACACCGGTGCATTGCCCAGCCGCGAGACGAACGACGACGACCCCGCCCGACGCAGCGAGCTGCTCCGCGAGCTCGTGCCGCACGACCGGCGGGCGCCGTACGACGTCCGTCGGCTGCTCGCCGAAGTCTTCGACCGCGACTCCGTGCTGGAGCTGACCAGGATGTTCGGCCGGTCCACGGTCACCGCGCTGGCCCGCCTCGACGGCTATCCGGTCGCTGTGGTCGCGAGCGATCCGCGTTTCTACGGCGGCGGGATGACCGCCGACGCCGCGGACAAGATGACTCGCTTCGTCGACCTCGCCGAGGCGTTCCACCTGCCGATCGTGCATCTTGTCGATCAGCCCGGGTTCGTCATCGGCAGCGCGGCAGAACGCGCCGGAACGATCCGGCACGGCGCACGCACGTTGGCAGCCGTCTACCAGAGCACGGTGCCGTGGGCATCGGTGCTCGTTCGCCGCGTCTTCGGTGTCGCCGGTGCCGCGCACCGCCCGCACTCGCGCTACACCTACCGCATTGCCTGGCCGTCGGGCGACTGGGGTTCGTTGCCGATCGAAGGTGGGCTCGAGGTCGCTTTCAAACGGATGCTCGCCGAGGCCGGCGCAGAAGCGGAGCAGCTCAAGGCCGAGATCACCGAGCGGCTGGAGTCCGTGCGCTCGCCATACCGGACGGCGGAGAAGTTCCTCGTCGAGGACATCGTTGATCCGGCCGACACGCGGCCGCTGCTCACCGACTGGGTGGAGTCGGCCTACGACGTCCTGTCGCGACAACCACGGCCCAACGGTTTTCTCCCTCGTCCGTAGCTGCCTCGTCTGACTCAGGCGCTCTGGCCACGCCAGAGCAGCACCACGGCGCGGTCGTCGGCGGCCGCAGGCGCGACCTCCTCGACGATTGCCGCTGCGCCGTCGGTGAAGCCGTGTGGCACCAGCGACTCGGCACCGCCGAGCAACCTGTCGATGCCGACTGCGAGGTCACGACCCGGTGCCTCGATCAGGCCGTCGGTGTAGAGCAGCAGCGCGTCGTACGGGCCGAGCTGGCCCTCCGCGACGCCGAAGATCGCACCGGGCACGAGGCCGAGCACCAATCCCTCGAGCTCGACCAGCTGCCAGCGACCGCTGCCGCCGGAGTAGTGCGCCCCCGGCGGATGACCTGCGCTGGTGAGTCGGTAGTGGCCGGTGGAGAGGTCGATGGCGACATGGACGGCTGTCGCGAAGCTCTCCTCGGCCTCCATCCGCAGCAGGTAGTCGTTGGCGGCCGTCAGGAAGCGCTCGGGGGCGATGGCGCCGAGCAGCCCACCGAGCGCCCCGGAGAGCATGAGCGCGCGGGTGCCGGCGTCGAGCCCCTTGCCGGACACGTCGACGACCGCCAGCTCGAGGCGTTTCCCATCGTCGGAGAGCGTCGACACGATGAAGTCACCGCCGAACGCCGTGCCGCCGGCCGAACGCAGCGCAACGTCGGCGTGCCACCCGCGGGGCAACGCAGGCAGGTCGCCCTGGCGACGGAGCTGGTCGCGCAGCTCGAGCAGGATCGACTCCCCCCGACCGACCGACAATCCGAGCCGCTCCCGGTCGCGCGCCAACTCGACCGCGATCGCACCCAGGACGACGAGGAGCACGACCGACCCCGGCCGGACGACGTTCCAACCTTGGTCGAGCAGCTCACCGATGAGTGCGACGGTGACGACGAGGAGCAGGATGCGCAGCGCCGGCCGCTCGAGCAGCACGCCGCCGAGGACGACCGGGACGACGAGCGCAGCCGTCGGGGCGACGTTGACCCCGGCAGCCGTGGTCAACGCGAAGATCGCGAAGGTGAGCGCCACGAGCCCGACGAGGGTGATCGCCTTGGCCCGCGGCGACTCGGCGGAGCTGAACAACGCAGCCGCGCGGCGGGCCGCGCGCAGGCGCGCGATCGGCCCCCCGACGGCGGCGCGGGCGTCGTCGATCATGATCACCGCGAGGGTAGCGTCTGGGCGTTTCGGGCGACAGGCCTGAAAGGGTGCCGATCCGGCCACTCCGGGCTGGCTACGCTCATGGAATGCCTCCAGGCGCTCGTCGGCCGAAGCCCGGCGGCGACGAGGCCGGCGTCGCTCAGCTCACCGGCGGGGGGCCGTCCCAGCTCGGTGTCGACGGCTCGATGCGCGCGCGTGATGTCTCCCGGCCGCGCGACGAGGACCTTGCTGATGCCGAGGAGATCGTGCAGGTCTCCTACCGTCCACGGGGCCGCCCGACGGCCTAGCGGTCAAGTCACTGCCCGGGTCGCGGGGGCAGCACTCCGGAGTCCTCGAACGACGTCAGCTGCGCGATCCGGCGGGAGTGCCTCGGAGCGTCGCTGAACGGCGTCGCCAGGAACAGCTCGGCGAAGCGCAAGGCGACCTGCTCGTCGTACATCCGGGCGCCCAACGACAGCACGTTGGCGTTGTTGTGCTCGCGTCCCAGCCGCGCCGTGTCGTCGCTGAAAGCGAGCGCACACCGGATGCCTTTGACCTTGTTGGCAGCGATCGCCTCCCCGTTGCCGCTGCCGCCGATCACGATGCCGAGACTGGCTGGATCCGCCGCCGTGCGAGTTGCGGCGAGCAGAACGAACGGCGGGTAGTCGTCGTCTGCGTCGTAATGGTCGGGACCGCAGTCGACCGGCTCGTGCCCGAGCTCCCGAAGGTGTTCGACGAGACGCTGCTTGAGCTCGTAGCCGGCGTGGTCGGACCCGAGGTAGACGCGCACGATGAGGGAGTATCGCCGACGTGCTCGTGGTCGGCGTCGACGGCTGCCGTGGCGGGTGGCTCGCCGCCTCGTGTGACGACGACTGCGTGTCGTGGTCGTGGACCCGCGATGTCGCAGCGTTGCTCGCGCTTCGGGCGGACGCAGTTGCGATCGACATGCCGATCGGGCTCCCCGATCGCGGCCGACGGCCGTGTGACGTGGCAGCCCGTGAGCTGCTCGGGACGCGACGCGCAACGGTCTTCGATGCGCCGCTGCGGGAAGTGCTGCCGCTACCGTCGTACGCCGCCGCTCGCGCACACCTTGCCGACATCGGTGAGCGCTCGATGTCGGCGCAGGCCTACGGCATCGTGCGCGCAGTGCGGGCGCTGGACGAAGCGGTGTCGCCCGTCGACGACGGTCGCGTCGTCGAGGCCCATCCCGAGCTGGCGTTTCTGCGCATGGCCGGCCGCCCGCTCGCGCCAAAGAAGACATCGGTAGGAGCAGCGGAACGGCTCGAGGCACTTGCGGCGACATGGCCGGACATCGCTGCGATTGCCGCGACGGCGCCGCGGCCCGCGGCCCCGGACGACGCGTTGGACGCACTGGCGTGTGCGTGGGTTGCGCGGCGATGGATGCGCGGCGAAGCGGTCGTGCTCGGCGACGGCATGCGCGACGCGCGCGGCCTGCCGATGCGGATCGTCAGCTAAGGACGCACGGCGGTGATGAAGCCGCCTCGCGGCTCGCGGCTCGGTGGGCGGCCGTAGCGGCGGGCGACGTCGCCCAACGAGTCGATCTGCGGCTGCCAGCCGTGTGCGGTCAGCCAGTCGGGCATCGCCGCGCCGAGCCCGCCTTGCCACATGCTCGTTGTGGCCACCATGTCCGGCGCAGCGAGGCGGTCCGAGTCACCGGAGAGCGCTTCGGTGGCAAACGAGCTGCCGCCGGCCGAGAGCTGCGTGACCGTCGACAAGATGTGTGTCGCCTGCGCTTCGTCGAGGTAGACGAGCAATCCTTCGGCGAGCCATGCCGTCGGGTGCGCCGGGTCAAACCCGGCCGCTTCGAGTGATGCACCCCAGTCGGTAGTGAGGTCTGCCGGCACCGTGATCCGCTCGCAGGTCGGCCGGGCCGCGCCCAGCACCTCTCGCTTGACCTCGAGCACCGGCGGGAGGTCGAGTTCGAACACGGTCGTCGCGGCCGGCCAGGCCAGGCGAAAAGCCCTCGTGTCGAGTCCGGCGCCCAGCACGACGAACTGGCGGCATCCTTGCGCGGCTTGAGCAAGGAGCCAGTCGTCGTAGAAGCGCGTGCGCATGATGATCTGGAACGCGATCGCCAGTCGAGCAGGGCTCGGCGGTGCCGTCGTGTCCACCGGTTCGCCGAGCGCGGCGAACGCTTCGGCGTACGGATCGTCGAAAAGCCGATCCTCCCGTGTCGACTCGCGCGCCCGCACCCGCGCGACACCGACAGCCGTGCGACTGACTCCGTCCAGCAACGTGCCCACCCATCCGACTGTCACAAATCGCTTCGATGAATCGTCTCAACAACAGAAGAGACGAAGTCGAGAGGGGCAAGTGATGGCCAACGTTCCGCTGCTGGACAAGCCCAAGGGAGCAGTGCAGCGATACGCGTGGAGATACACACGCAAGCAGTTCGGGAAGCCGGTCGAGCCGCTGCAGGCAGGTGCGCACCACAACGGCGTGCTGCTCGCCGCCGGCGCACTCGAGATGGTCGTTGCCAAGAAGTGGCATGCACTCGACGAGCACCTGCGTTGGTTGGCGCTTCAAGCCACATCAGCCGCGGTCGGTTGCTCGTGGTGCATCGACTACGGCTACTACGAAAGCGTCCAGCGAGGCGCCGACCCGCAAAAGGTTCGCGACGTCACGCGGTGGCGCGACAGCGGCGTCTACGACGAGCGCGAGCGGCTCGTCCTCGAATATGCAGAGGCGGTCAACGCGACGCCCGCACAGATCGACGACGACCTCGCGGCACGGCTGCGGGCCGGGTTCAGCAACGAGGAGCTCGTCGAGCTCGCCGGCTGGGTGGCGCTGGAGAACTACCGATCGCGTTTCAACGCCGGTCTGGGCTTGCACAGCGAGGGCTTCGCAATGCAGTGCAAGGTGCCCCTCGACTTGTCAGCGCCCGGATGAGTGCTAGCTCGTGAGTGCTAGCTCGCCCAGGCGCTGACAAGTTCGATGGAGGTGCGGAACTAGAGCTGCAGGGCCTTGGGCTGGGTGAACTCTTCCAGGCCGAACGGCCCGAGCTCGCGGCCGACGCCGCTCTGCTTGAACCCGCCGAACGGTGCCGCGACGTTGAACGAGCCGCCGTTGATGTCGACCTGACCGGTCTTCATCTTGCGAGCGAACGCCTTCGCCTTCTCCGCGTCACCTGACCAGACACCGCCGGCCAGACCGTAGATCGAGTCGTTGGCGATGCGCAGTGCCTCGTCCTCGTCCTCGTATTTGAGGATCGACAGCACCGGTCCGAAGATCTCTTCCTGCGCGATCGTCATGTCGGTCGTCACGTCGGCGAACACGGTCGGTGAGACGAAGTAGCCCTTCTCCAGCGGTTTGGTGTCGCCACCGGCGACAACGCGAGCGCCTTCGGCCTTGCCCTTCTCGATGTACGACGCGACCCGGTCACGCTGGGCTTTGCTGACGAGCGGGCCGAGGCGGGTCGTCTCGTCGAAGGGATCGCCGATGCTGAAGGCCTCAGCCGTCTCGGCGGCGAGCTTGACCGCCTCGTCGTACTGCGAGGAGTGCACGAGCATGCGCGTCCACGCGGTGCAGGTCTGGCCGGAGTTGAGGTAGCAGTTGCCGACGCCTGCCTTGACCGCCTTGGTGAGGTCGGCATCCGGAAGGATGACGTTGGCCGACTTGCCGCCAAGCTCGAGCGCGATCTTCTTGACCGTTTGGGCACCCAGCTCGGCAACGCGCTTGCCCGCCCGGGTCGAGCCGGTGAACGACACCATGTCGATGTCGGGGTGGGCCGCGATCGCCTCGCCGACGACCTGGCCGTAGCCCGGCACCAGGTTGACGACGCCCGGCGGCAGACCGATCTCGTGGATCGCGTCGAAGAGCACGAAGGCGCAAAGTGGCGCCACTTCGCTCGGCTTGAGCACGACGGTGCAGCCGGCCGCGAGGGCGTAGCCGATCTTCGCCGTGATCTGGTGCAGCGGGTAGTTCCACGGCGTGATGCAGCCGACGACGCCGAGCGGCTCCATGACAACGGTCGAGTTGCCGATCTGGCGTTCGTACTCGAACGTCGTGGCGAGCTGCGCGGCGGTCGCGATGTCGGCGATCGGAAGACCCGCCTGGATCATCTCCGCCATCTTGATCGGCGCGCCCATCTCCTGCGTGATGGTCTTCGCGATCTCACCGTGCCGGGCGGTGATCGCCTCCTGCAGGCGGGTGAGGAACTTGCCGCGCTCCTCGGGAGAGGTCGCGGCCCACGCGTCCTGGGCCGCCCGAGCGGCCTTGACCGCGCGATCGACGTCGGACGCCGTGCCGGACGGGATCCGGCCGATGACCTCCTCGGTCGCAGGGTTCTCGACGTCGATGGTCTCTTTACCGTCAGACGCCACCCAGGCGCCGTCGATGTAGATCTTGTCCCGAACGATCAGGTCAGCCACGAACTGCCTCCAAGGATGCGGTGATCACCTCGGAGCGTACGTCGGAACCGAACTGCGTTCTAGTCCCCTCCGACGTACCGTCGCCGCATGAGCACGCTGACCGGCAAAGCCGAGATCTTCCTGAGCCTCCATGTCCGGGGCAAGCCCCTTCTGCAGCCCAACGCGTTTGATGCCGGGTCCGCCCGGCTGCTGCAAGCAGCCGGCTTCGCATCGATCGCCACCACCTCCAGTGGCTTCGCAGCGACCCTGGGGCGCAGGGACGGGCGGGTCACGCGAGCGGAGGCGCTCGAGCACTTCCGCGCCGTCGCCGCCGCAGTCGACATTCCGGTCGCGGCCGACGCCGAGAACTGCTACGCCGACGATCCCGACGGTGTTGCCGAGACGATCCGGCTGGCGGCGGAGACCGGCCTCGCGGGCTGCTCAGTCGAGGACTACGACTCCGACAAGGACCAGATCTATCAGCGCGGGTTGGCGGTGGAACGTGTCATCGCAGCTGTCGAGGCGTCCCGCGGGCGTCTCGTGCTCACCGCGCGCGCCGAGGATCTGTTGCACGGCGGAACGCTCGATGAGGCAATCGCCCGCATCCAGGCCTACCAAGAGGCAGGGGCGGACGTGCTGTTCGTGCCCGGCCTTCGCAAAGCGGCCGACATCCGCGCAGTGGTCGGCGCCGTCGACAAACCCGTGAACGTGCTCGTCGTGGGCGAGTCTCCGTCCGTGGCTGAACTCGCCGAGATCGGGGTCGCGCGGGTCTCGGTCGGCGGGTCATTCACGTGGGTCGCGTATGCCGCAGTCCTGGCGGCGGCGCAGGAGCTGCGCGAGCACGGGACCTACGGTTACGCCGCAACGCTCGCTACCGCCAGACCGGTGATAACCGCCGCCCTCGGAGACTGACTTCCGTGACAGACTCGGCGCCGTGACGGTGGAGAATCTGACCCGCGAGGAAGCCCGCGAGCGCGCCCGAATTCTTTCGGTGGCTTCCTATGAAGTGCACCTGGACCTGACCTCCGCCATTACCGACATGGAGACGTTCCGGTCGACGTCGGTCGCACGTTTCACCTGTAGCGAACCGGGCGCAACACCACACATCGACATCACGGCCGATGCCATTGTCGAGGCGACACTCAACGGCGAAGCCTTCGACACGTCGTCGTTCACCGGACGCCGGGTGACGCTCCCGCCGCTGGCGGAGAGCAACGAACTGCGCATCATCGCCGACTGCCGCTACATGCGCACCGGTGAGGGGCTGCACCGATTCGTCGACCCGGTCGACAAGGAGACCTACCTCTACTCCCAGTTCGAGGCCTTCGACGCCCACCGTGTCTATGCAAGCTTCGACCAGCCCGATCTCAAAGCGACATTCAGCTTCACGGTCGACGCGCCGACGCATTGGCAGGTCGCGTCCAATATGCCGGGGGCATCGGACACCAGCAAGCGCGACGTGACTCGCTGGACCTTCGAGCCGACGCCGCGGCAGTCGTCGTACGTAACCGTTTTCGTCGCCGGGCCCTACGTCACGACGTACGACGAGCACGACGGGATCCCGCTCGGCATCTACTGCCGGCAGTCCCTGGCGCAATACCTCGACGCGGACGAGATCTTCACGATCACCAAGCAAGGCTTCGACTTCTTCCACGAGACGTTCGGCTATCGCTACCCGTGGCCGAAGTACGACCAGCTCTTCGTGCCGGAGTGCAACTTCGGTGCGATGGAAAACCCGGGAGCGGTGACCTTCACCGAGGACTACATCTTCCGGTCGAAGGTGACTGACGTCTCCCGCGAGCGCCGTGCCGTCACGATCCTGCACGAGATGGCGCACATGTGGTTCGGCGATCTGGTGACCATGCGCTGGTGGGACGACCTTTGGCTCAACGAGTCGTTCGCCGAGTTCGCCTCGACGGTGGCGACGGCAGAGGCGACGAAGTGGCCGGATGCCTGGGCGACGTTCTGCAACACCGAGAAGGCGTGGGCCTACCGCCAGGACCAGCTGCCCACCACGCACCCGGTAGCCGCGGACATCCCCGACATCGAAGCGGTCGCTGCGAACTTCGACGGCATCACCTACGCCAAGGGCGCGTCGGTGCTGAAGCAGCTCGTCCACTACGTCGGGCGCGACGCTTTCTTCGCAGCGCTGCGCGGATATTTCCGCCGCCACGAATACGGGAACACGACACTTCAGGACCTGCTCGACGCGCTCGCCGAAGCCAGCGGCCGCGACCTGTCGACGTGGTCGAAGGAGTGGCTGCAGAGCGCGGGTGTCAACACCCTGCGGGCCGAGTTCGCGGTCGGCGACGACGGCACGTTCACGTCATTCGAGCTGGTGCAGGACGCGCCGGAGGAGCATCCGACGCTTCGATCGCATCGGTTGTCGATCGGCTTGTATGACCGCACCAGCGAGGGGATGCTGCGACGCGAACAGGTCGACGCGGAGATCGCCGGCCAGCGCACGGAGCTGCCAGAACTCATCGGTCGTCACCGTGCCGATCTGGTGCTGATCAACGACGACGACCACACCTACGCAAAAGTGCGGCTCGATGACACGTCGCTGCGCACATTGCTCGATCACATCGGCGAGCTGCACGAGCCGCTCGCTCGCGCACTGTGCTGGTATGCCGCATGGGACATGACGCGCGACGCGGAGATGCGCGCCGGCGACTTCCTGGATCTCGTCATTGCCGGTGTGCATCTCGAAAGCGGCGTGCAGACCGTGCAGTCACTGTTGACGCGAGCGCGCAGCGCGATCGATCCGTACGGCGACCCGGCGCACATCGCGTCACGCACGCAACGGCTCGCTGATGCTGCGCACAGCTTGATGCGATCGGCGCCGCCGGGCGACGACATCCAGCTGGCCGCGATCCGCGCCCTGGCAGCGAACGCGTCGTCAAAGGAACACCTTGGCTTGTTGAGCGGGCTCCTCGATGGCACGACAACCGTCGACGGGCTCGTGGTCGACGCCGATCTGCGCTGGACCTTGCTGCACCGGCTTGTCGTCCTAGGCCGCGCCGGCGACCGTGAGATCACCAACGAGCTCGACCGCGACAACACGGCAGCCGGACGCAGACATTCGATGCGACTGCACGCGTCGATCCCGACCGAGGCGGCCAAGGCAGAGGCATGGCGGCTCGCCACCGAGGAGGAGTCGCTCTCCAACGCCGAGCAACGGGCCGTCATCGCGGGTTTCCAGGAGGCCGAGCACCGCGAGCTCCTGCGTCCCTATGTCGAGCGCTACTTCGACGTGGTCGGCCCGACCTGGCAGCGACGCACGACGGAGATGGCCGAGCAGATCGCGGTCGGTCTCTATCCGCACCAAATCGTGGAGCAGGCGGTCATCGACCGCACGGACGCCTACCTGCGCGCCGAGCAACCGGTGCCCGCGCTGCGTCGGCTGATCGTCGAGGACCGCGACTTGATGGCTCGCGCGCTGCGCACCCGGGCCTTCGACCGAGGCTGACGACCGGGCTAGCTGGCGCGGACCTCGCGGCCGGCCGACTCGGCCAGCATGCGCACCCCGGTGACGATGCCGCCGGGGAGGTCGCCGCCGGAGAAGGCCGTCGTCATCGACAACGCGGCAAGGGCGCACGAGCGGTCCGACAGACGGCGAGCCGACTCCTTGCCGGTGACGATCTCGAGCTGGCGCTCGCCCGGCGCAACAAGCACGAGCACACCTTTGGGTGAACCGGATCCGAGCGCCGCATGCAACCGCTCGGCGTGGTCGCGAATCTCGCCTTCGACCGGCCCGACGTAGACCGAGAAGGTCAGACCCGTCTCCGCGCCGGCAGTGCTGCACGCCCGGCTGATCTCGTGCACCTGCCCGTCGGTGAACGGCTCACCACTCGGCACTTGCGCCGCCCTTCGCCGTCGCGCCGGGGCGTGCTGCGGTCAGCGCCTTGTTGGGGTCGTCCGGACCGTTGAACCAGAGGGGATCGTGGTTCCACGGCCGGCCCGGCCGGTAACGCGGCCGGCGCAACAGCGACGGCAACACGGCAAAGAACGCGATGACGAGGAACGCGCCGATCGGGATCACGACGAAGTAGAGGATCACCAGGGCGGTCGAGAGGCCCGAGCCGGGCTGCTCGCCGTCGTCGAGTGCGAGCGCGGGCGCGGCAACAAGGATTGGCAGGAGTGCGCCGGTCGCGACGGCGGCGAGGCGCGCCGAGCGACGGAGTACGGCTGGTGTGCTCACGAGTGCAAAAACTATCGAACCCGTTGCGTCAACAGATCGGCGAGGCGGCGCAACCGCGAATCGGCGAGCAGATCCTCCAGCAGGACCTCGTTGCCGTCGGCGTCGGCGACAGGCAGCCGCCAGTTGGGGTAGTCATCGACGGTGCCAGGCAGGTTCGGCTGGCGCAGGTCACCGATGGCGTCGGGCGGTGCAGCCAGGACGAGGCGCGACGGCGTGCTCGCGACGGCGGCGTGCAACGCCAGAACGAGCTCCTCGGCATCGCCCTCGTGCTTCGCGTCGAGCAGCCCGGCCTCTTGGAGGAACACCATCAGCTCGCCGCGCTCGCGTAGCCAGTCACGGTTTTCCGCGTCCGGACCGTCGAGCACTCCGAGCTCGGCTCGCACTCGCACGTGCTCGCCCCGCAACCATCCGAGTGCGGTCGGCAGATCGTGCGTGGTGATGCTCGCGGCTGCTTGCGCGCGCCATTCGTCGAGCGGCCGCAACGGCCCGGGCCGGCCACCGACAGGATCCTCGCGCTCGAACCACAACACCGACGTGCCGAGGATGCCCCGGTCGGCCAGCTCCGTCCGGACGTCGGGGGTGACCGTGCCGAGGTCCTCGCCGATCACGACCGCCCCGGCGCGATGCGCCTCCAGGGCGGCGACGCCGAGGAAAGCGTTCGCGTCGTACGAGACATACGTGCCGTCGCGAGGGCTGGCACCTTCGGGCACCCACCACATGCGAAAGGCGCCGAGGATGTGATCGATGCGTACGCCGCCGGCATGTGCCAACTGTGACCGCAGCAGGTCGCGCAGCGGCATGTAGGCGGATTCGGCCAGCCTGGCGGGATGCCACGGCGGCATGCCCCAGTCCTGACCCTGTTGGTTGAACGTGTCCGGCGGCGCGCCGATTCGCGCACCTAACGCGAGCACGTCTTGGAGGGCCCAGGCGTCGGCTCCGGCAGGGTCGGTGCCGACCGCTAAGTCGTGCACGACCCCGTGCGCGAGTCCCGCGGCGCGAGCGCGTGCGTGCACCGCAGTGAGCTGCTCGACACACAGTCGCTGCAGCCAGGCGTGCAACCCGATTCGCGCGGCCAGCTCAACCCGGGCAGCGGCGACGCCGGGCGCGTCAGGTCGACGCAGGTCGCTCGTCCAGTTGCGCCAGTCCGGACCGTCGCGCTCGGCGATGGCACACCACGTCGCCCAGTCGAGCAGCGCCGGCTCCAGCCGGTCGAGGTCAGTCGGTGTGACGGTGTCGTAGAGCAGCTCGAGCGCCTCCAGCTTCGCCGTCCACGTGCGGTCGCGCTCCACCAGCGGTGCGTCGTTGGGCACCCGCAGCTCGTCCACGCGCGCTTGCACGTCGCCCGGTGCGGCGGCGTAGGCGGCCGTGTCCTCGATACGCAGATAGATCGGGTTGGTCCAGCGACGGCTCGCCGGGTAGTAGGGCGAGTTTTGCATCGGCGGCACCGGCCCGGTGGCGTGCAGCGGGTTGACCAGGACCAACCCCCCGCCGGCTGCCGCGGTCCAGTCGGCCAGCGCGCCGAGGTCGCCGAGGTCGCCCATCCCCCACGACGCCTTTGACCGCATTGCGTAGAGCTGCACCATCAGCCCCCACTGCCGCTGTTTCGGCACGGGGGCGTGGCGCGGGGCAACCGCGACCGGCAGCTCCGCATCGCCGCAAACAAGGCTGTGCCATCCGATCGGCAGCGCCGGACCGACGAGCACACGCCCGTCTTCGACCGGCAGCTCGCGCTCTCCGCCGTCCTCTTGCCGAAGCCGCGCGGTCGTGCCGGCCGCTGTCACTGCCCGCGTCTCGCCTTGGCGAAGCACCAGGACAGACGGTTCGTCGGACCTCCCGCGCACTGCTTCGAGCTCACCCGCGATCGACGCCTTCGTTGCGGCGTCGACTCCCAGGGCGGCAAGCACGCCGACGACGGCATCGGCCGACACGTCGACGCTCTCGTCGAGCTGGTTCTGGTACGACGTCGCGACGCCGTGCGCCGCTGCCAGCTCGGCGAGGTCGGGTGCAAGGGTCACGCGCGAGGTGTTACCAAGCGATCTGTCACCAAACTGCGGGCTTGCGATGCGCCCATGGCTCCGCCGCCTCGATCTGCGCAGCGAGCCGGATCAGCGTGGCCTCGTCACCTGGACGGCCGATGAGCTGCACACCGATCGGCAACTCGCCCTCCCCGTCAGGGTTCGGCTCCCAGTGCAGTGGGATCGACACAGCTGGCTGGCCGCTCATGTTGTAAGCCGCGGTGAACGGCGTGAACCGCTTCTGGTTCTCGAAGTCCTGCGCCGGGTCCGCGTCATTGCGCAAGCCACCGACGAGCGACGGCGGCTGCGCGATCGTCGGCGTCAGGATCGCGTCGTACGCCGCGGACCGTTCGAGCTCTTGACGAGCCAGCGACCGAAGTGTCGACAGCGACGACCAGATGTCCAGCGCGCTCAGCGCGCGACCGCGCTCGCGCAGCCAGCGAGTGAGCGGGCGCAGGTTCGCCTCCGCGTCGGCTGGGATGGGCAGCGACGCGAACTCCACCGACCAGAGGTTCTCGAAGAGCGGGATGACCGTCGAGTCGAAGGCCGTCGTGTGGTCTTCGACGGTGTGACCGAGTTGCGCCAACAAGGTCGACGCGTGCTCGTATGCGGCTTGCGCCTGCGGTGAGATCTCCGCTCCCGGCACCGGCGGTGTGATGTAGCGGCCGATGCGCAAGCCCTTGGGTTCGAGCTCGCAGGCGGCGAGGAAGGTGCCGGTCGCCGGCGGCCCGTGCCAGATCCAGTCCTGCGTCGTCGGCCCGGCCATCGCATCGAGCAGTGCCGCGGCGTCGCGCACCGTTCGGGCGAGCGGGCCGTGCACCGACAAGCCGCTGATCTCGCTGGAGGTGGGCGCGGCCGACACGCGACCCCTGCTGGTCTTGATGCCGAACAACCCGTTGACGCTGGACGGGATGCGGATCGACCCGCCACCGTCGCTGCCCGGTGCTGCGGGCAGGAGACCGCTCGCGACCGCGGTGCCGGCGCCACCACTCGACCCGCCGGCAGAACGGTTGAGGTCCCACGGCGTGCGCGCCGGCGGATGTCCTTCCGGCTCGGTGTAGCAAGGCGCGCCGAACTCCGGCGTGGCCGTCTTACCGACGAAGAGCATGCCGGCCGAGCGCAGCTTGGTCACGTGTGCCTCGTCGACGCCGAGCTCCATCGGGCTGAACGCGCCACTGCCGAACCCGGTCGGCATGTCGGCGGTCAGATAGAGGTCCTTGATGGCGGTCGGCACACCGTGCAGCGGCGGCAGCTCGCTGCCACTCGTCACCGCACTCTCCGCATCCTTTGCCGCCGCCCGAGCCTGGTCCGGCGAAAGGTGCACGAAGGCACCGACCTTCTCGTTGAGCGCGTCGATGCGAGCCAGGTAGTGGTCGACGAGCTCGACCGGCGACACCTTCTTGGCGCGGATCGCTGCCGCCTGGTCGAGCATGGTCAGGTCATGGAGTTCGGCCATGCAGAAAAACTAGCCGTACGGCGTCGCCTATGCGCTGGCCGGCTCCTCCAACTCGATCCCCGGCAGGTAGGCGCGCCACTGCGGGTGCATGCGGCCGGTGCCGAGCACGCGCCACGCCGGACCGGTCGGGGCCTGCGGCAGCTGCCCGAGCCGCCAACCGAGCTCGGCGATGTGACGGTCGGCCTTGGCGTGGTTGCACCGCCGGCAGCACGACACCACGTTGTCCCATACATGCTGACCGCCGCGGCTGCGTGGGATCACGTGGTCGATGCTCGTTGCCGGAGCAGCGCAGTAGACACAGCGGCCGCCGTCGCGGGCGAAGACGGCCCGCCGGGTCAACGGCACATGGTTGCGGTACGGCACCCGGACAAATCGGGTCAGCTTGACGACCACCGGCACTCGGTAGGCGGCCCGTTCGCTGTGCAGCACGGTCTCGCTCGCCTCGACCGACACGGCCTTCCCGGCGAGAACGAGGACCAGCGCACGTCGCGACGACACCACGCACAGCGGCTCATACGTCGCGTTCAGCACCAGCGCGTGCGCCACCAGGCCCTCCTCGTGGTCAGTCTCCACGATCAAGGCCGTTTCCGCACGTAGGTACGCCGCCGGGCGGCGGCTGCGATTGCCGAGGTCCATTGCGCGTGGTCGTCGCGCAAGCGCCGATGACGCGCAATGCCTTGATGGCTGTCGGGTGACATTGTCTCGATTTCGCCACGAACGACCGGCTCCGGTCCTTACCGTTCTCCGGGTGCGCCTCCCCCGCCCGCTGCTGATGGCCGTCGTCTGCCTCGCCGTCGCTGCAGCTGACGTGACCACGGCCGCGACCTCCGGCGGGTCTTCGGTGCGCACGACGGCCACCGCTGAGACCACTGACGTGGTCGCCACTCCGACCGCAACACCGACCCCGACACAGGCGGTCGCGACAGCGGCGGCGGTCACGCCACCACCGAAGCCAAAGCCGGTCACGATGTGGGTCGCAGTGCCAGCCGCCAACGTCTGGGACAAGCTCCGCCACGTCCGCAAGGTCGACCGCCCGTCGATGGGCGCGCATCCGGATCTGCGCCGGTGGGTCGCGAAGATGTCGTATCGGCAGCGGCTCGCGCTCGGCATCCGCCTCATGACCCAGGCACTGCGCGGCGAGAAGGTCGTCGTGCTGGCAAGGCACGGCAGCTGGGCGAAGGTGCGGGTCGTCGACCAGCGCGGCTCCGTCTATCGCAACGGCATCATCGGCTGGGTGCAGCGTGCGCAGCTGTCGACCAGACCGGTCCACGTCGCCACCCACCAGCTGCCGCGCCGCGGCAGCTCGATCGTCCGCGCCGCCCGTGCCTACCTGCACACGACGTACATCTTCGGCGGCATGACCAAGGTCGGCATCGACTGCTCGGGCCTGACCTTTGTCGCTGCGGAGCGGGTCGGGGTGTTGCTTCCGCGCGACGCGGCCGACCAGTCACGGGTGGGTCGCGCCGTACGACGATCCGCCCTCCGGCCCGGCGACCTCGTCTTCTTCGGGCCGCACGGACGCAGCTCGATCCACCACGTCGGCATCTACATCGGGCATGGCCGGATCCTGCACGCGCCGCACACCGGCAGCTCGGTTCGGGTGACGCCACTGTCGGCCTTCCCCGACTACTGGGGCGCGCGACGCATCGTCCCGGCCGGTTGACGTCTGCCGCCGTTGGCGACAATGAACGACGTGAGCGCAGCCGGTCCGCAACGCATCCGCCTTGATGGCACCGACGCACCGACGTTCTTCGACGCCGTCGGCGGTCACGAGACATTCGAGGCGCTCGTGAGCGGTTTCTACGCACGGGTCGCCAACGATGCGGTTCTGCGCCCGCTCTACGAGGGTCGCGACTTCGGCGATGCGGCGCGGCGGTTGCAGATGTTCCTCGAGCAGTACTGGGGCGGTCCGCGCACCTACTCCGAGGTCCGTGGCCATCCTCGGCTGCGGGCACGACACGTCGAGTTCCGCATCGACCGGGCGGCCCGGGACGCGTGGCTGTCCAACATGCGCGGCGCGCTCGACGACGTCGAGCTCGCGCCGGAGGCCGACCGCGTGTTGTGGGACTACCTCATCACCGCCGCCGACATGCTCGTCAACACCGACGACGAACCGGCGCGCTAGCGCTTGTGGCCGACGGCAAAGGTCCGCCGGAACGGGAACAACGTGGCGCCCCAAGGCTGACGCGGGTAAGCCTCGCGCAAGAGCTGCGCATACTCGCCGACGAACCGCTCGCTGTCACTCGCATCGAGCAGTGACAGCACCGGCCGCAGTGCTGTGCCTTTCACCCACTCGAGCACGGGATCGTCGCCGTGAAGGATGTGCAGGTACGACGTCTGCCACACGTCGGGTGCGAGCCCCGCGGCAACCAACCCGTCGAGGTAGCGCTCGGGACGTTCGACGCCCACGGTCCGGTCGGCGCCCTCGCCGAGCTTGTCACGCCATTGCGATGACAGGCGCAGATCGCGCAGCAGCGTGTGCGAGGGCTCGGTGAAGTTGTCCGGCACCTGGAAGGCAAGTGCGCCGCCGTCGTGAAGCCAACCGGCAAAGCGGGCGAGCAGATCGATGTGCCCAGGCACCCATTGCAACGCGGCGTTGGCAACGACGACGTCGACCGGGTCGGCGGGTTGCCAGTCGGCAATGCTCGCGTGCACGAACTCGATGCGTCCGGCAATCGCGTGGTCAGCGGCGGCTCGAATCATGTCGACCGAGCTGTCGACACCTGTGACCAACGCGTTCGGCCAACGCTCGGCGAGCGAAGCCGTCAGCGACCCGGGGCCGCAACCCAGGTCGACCACCCGATGCGGCGCCGCAATGTCGATGCGCGCGGTCAGCTCGAAGAACGGGCGACTGCGCTCATCGGCGTAGCGGCCGTATTGCTGCGGATCCCACGTCACCGAGCCATCTTGTCAGCGCTGGCGGCGACGCCTTCTCGTCCGCTGACGGGTAGCGACCGTCGCGGCCAACGGCAGCAGCATCACACCAGCGGTCTTGTAACCGCGCGACGTGCCGCGGACTCGTCCGAGCTTGCCGTCGTACTTAGCGACGAGTCCCTTGCCACCCGACAAACGCATCACCATGTCGACGTTGTCCGTGCCGCCGTTGCCGTCCTTCGACAGGTAGTTGCGATCACCGATGCACTTGCCTGTGCAGCCGTCGGTGTAAGCGACGAGAACGCGGCCCTGGTTGTCCATCGTGATGTCGTTGAAGTCGAGCAGATTGCGCTGGCTGCACAGGTCGTTGTCAGTGGCGGTCTTGTTGGACAGGCCCTCCATGAGCACGCAACCGCGCTGGACCGGGTCGTGCGGCGTGACGTCCATCGTCGTCCAGTGCTTGCCGCCGTCGTAGGTCAGGGAGACGTAGAGGTCCCACACGGCGGGCTTGCCGTCCTTGCCCTTGAAGCCGTTGTGCTGGTCGTTGCCGACAGTCTTGGTGCCGATGAACGCGATCGCGGCGCGACCCTTGTCGCCGGCGATCAGCTGCGGGAACTGCACGTTGTGCACGCCGAGTGCACTCGACAGGTCGACCGGCTTGCTCCACGTCTTCCCCTCGTCGTCGGAGTAGGCCGTCTTCGCCGCGCTGGTGGTCCCGTAGGTGAGGATGGACGGGTTGGTGCCGTCCTCCCAGGCCATGTAGAGACGGTTGCCCTTGTCGACGTCGACGGCGTTGTCGCTCTCGTCCTGGTTGTGGCTGCCAGGCACGACGTGGATCTGCCAGGTGAGGCCGTTGTCCTGGCTCACGCTGACCGCGGCCTGGCCACCGGCGTACTCGGTGTTGGTCAAGTCGTTGGGCGTCGGGGTGCCGTGGCAGCCCTTGAGCGGGACGTACGCCGTGCC
>DASSEQ010000019.1:0-2229 GCA_035695245.1 Mycobacteriales bacterium
CACCCCACCGCGGAAGCGGTCGGCGACGTAGAAGACCTTGCCGGTCGGGTCGAGCTTGACGTCCTGCGGACTGGACCCCGGCAGGTGCAGATAGCCGACGACCTTCAAGGTGTGCAGGTTGATCTTCACCAGCTGCGAGGAAAACTCGCAACTTGCCAGCAGGTAGCCGCCGTTGGCGCTGAAGTCCATGTGGTCGATTCCCGGACACGGCACCGCCAACGTGTGGCGCAGCGCAAACGTGTGCGGGTCGCGAAACGCAAGGATCCGACGTGCTTCCTCCACCACGATCGCGTAGCGACCGTTGGGCATGAAGTACATGTTGTACGGATCGGTAACAGGGAGGTCCGGGCCGGCCCGACGCCCCGTCTTGGGGTTGATGGGCGTGAGGCTGTTGCCGATGTCGTTGGTCGCATAAAGCGTCTTGAGGTCCCACGCGGGCACGACGTGTTGCGGATTGGTGCCGGTGGTGAAGTGGTCGACGATCTGCATCGTGTTCGGATCGATGACATCGACCGATGAGCCACCGCTGTTCGGCACGTAGATCAGGTAAGGATCCGAGCGCACGGCCGGGCTGAGCATGTTCTTGCCCGCGTCGGCATAGATGTTGCTGGCGTCGGCGATCGGTGGCATGCCGGCGAGCGGCGCGGACGCGGAGAGCGATCGGTGTGTCGACACCGCCGAGGGTGTCGACCTGGCCGTGGCCATCGGCGACGGACCGCTTCGCGGCACGTCGACTTTGACGACCGGTCTCGCGTTGTGCGCAGTGCTACCACCGCCGCAGGCGACGGCGAAGACAGCAATGAGCGACACCAGGACCGCGCCGGTGACACTCAGCCGTTGCCACCGCGTCATCCGATGCGCGTATGCCACTGCACTCCATCTTCAGGCTGGATCTTCAGGCTGGTGTCAGGTCGGGCATGCCTCTATATGACAGTAGATGGCGACGCGGGCGATCCCGTGGAACGCCCGCCCAAGAAGTGGTTAGTAGACCGGCTGACTCTTGTCTACCTGTGTTGCCCACGCGGTCACGCCGCCCTGCACGTGCTTGGCATCACCAAAGCCAGCGTTCTTCAGCAACGCCAGCGCCTCGGCCGACCGCACGCCGGTCTTGCAGTAGGCGATGATCGGCTTGTCCTGCGGGAGCTCGGCCAATTTGCCCGGCAGATCACCTTTCGGGATGAGCACCGCGCCGGGGATTTTCACGATCTCCCACTCAGCCGGTTCCCGAACGTCGACGAGCAAAAACTTCTCGCCGCGGTCCTGCATCTCCTTGAGCTCCATCGCAGTGATGGTCGAACCCGCCGCAGCGGCCTGCGCCTCGTCGGAAACCGTCCCGCAGAAGGCCTCGTAGTCGATCAGCTCGGTGATGCTCGGGTTCTTGCCGCACAGTGGGCACTCGGGATCCTTGCGCACCTTGACCGCGCGGTAGGTCATCTCCAGCGCGTCGTAGATCATCAGCCGGCCCACGAGCGGGTCGCCGATCCCCGTGAGCACCTTGATCGCCTCGTTGACCTGGATCGAACCGATGCTCGCGCACAACACACCCAGCACGCCGCCCTCGGCGCACGACGGCACCATGCCCGGCGGCGGGGGCTCCGGGTAGAGGCAGCGGTAGCAGGGACCGTGTTCGGACCAGAACACCGAGGCCTGCCCGTCGAAACGGTAGATCGAGCCCCAGACATAGGGCTTGCCGAGCAGCACGCAGGCGTCGTTGACGAGGTAGCGGGTGGCGAAGTTGTCGGTGCCGTCGACGATCAGGTCGTAGTCGGCGAAGATCCGCATCGCGTTCGACGAGTCGAGCCGCTCCTGG
The DNA here is from genome assembly GCA_035695245.1 of Mycobacteriales bacterium. Lineage (GTDB taxonomy): Bacteria > Actinomycetota > Actinomycetes > JAFAQI01 > JAFAQI01 > DASSEQ01. The sequence continues at coordinate 1,811 of DASSEQ010000019.1, forward strand.
TGCAGGTTGACCGTGACGAGCGGGTTGATCTCCTTGACGCTGTCCCGCGCGCTCTCCGCCTTGGACCGCCCCACGTCGCTCTGACCGTGGATGACCTGACGCTGCAGGTTCGACTCGTCGACGACGTCGAAGTCGATGATCCCGAGCGTGCCGACCCCTGCGGCGGCGAGGTACATCAGTGCAGGCGAGCCCAGCCCGCCGGCGCCGACGCACAGCACTTTGGCGTTCTTGAGCCGCTTCTGCCCGTCCATCGCGACGTCGGGAATGATCAGATGCCGCGAGTAGCGCCGAATCTCGTCAGGAGTCAGCTGGGCAGCGGGCTCCACCAGCGGTGGCAGCGACACGACATCTCCTCATGCAACGGGACGACTTTCTAGGTTCGCACGAGGCAAAACGACCAGGCCATGCAGGTTGTTCCA
>DASSEQ010000020.1:0-21064 GCA_035695245.1 Mycobacteriales bacterium
CACCGTGCAGGAGTCGAAGTGCGCACCGGAGAGGTCGCAGTCCTCGATGACGACCTTCTCGAAGGTGGTGCCGTAGAAGTCAGCGCCGGTGAGGCGGCAGCCACTGAACGTGACGCGTTGCAACGTGGCGAAGCGCAGGACGAGGCGCTCGGTCGGGCACTCGTCAATGGTGGCGTCCTGCACCATGGCGCCGCCGAAGACGCAGTCTCGGATCCGGGTCCGGCGCACAGTGGCGCGGCGGACCGTCGCCGAGGTCAGCACGATGCCGGACAGGTCGCAGTCCTCGAAGCGCGCGTCAGTGATCTCCGGCGATGCGAGGTCGACGCCGATCACGCGCTCCCCGCGAAGGTCGAGGTTTCGCAGCTCGGCACCTTCGGAGTCGGCACTCTCGGAGGCGGTCATGTGCACCAGTTTCGCCCGTTCGGCTGACGCCTTCCCGGCCGGCTGTCGGTGAGGATGGACAGATGACGGGGTGGACGACACAAGTCGAGGAGCCGTTTGCCGGCGAGCCGAAGTTCTGGCGGGCCGTTGCGCTCTCGACCGCGGCGCTCGTCACCGTCTTTGTCGCCGCCGTGGGCAGCGCGTTGGTCGGCGCTCCCGCCGGCCTCGCCTTGTTCGCGGTGCCGGTCGCCCTGCTGGCGTTGTCGCTCACCTTCGCCCGGGCGGCGTCAGCCCACACCCGCCAGCAGTTCGCGGACCGAATCGCCTGGCGGGACGCGGAGCGTCGGGCTGTGGGCAGCGCGCTGACGGGACTGGTCCGCCGACCGCGCTGAGGCTGGATATCGTGGCCGCGTGGAGACGCGGAGCTGATGGCGGCAACCTACGAGGACGTGCTCGACCGCTATGACCCGGTGCTCGGCCTGGAGACGCACGTCGAGCTGGGCACCGCGACAAAGCTGTTCTGCGGATGCGCGACCGGCTTCGGCGCCGCCCCGAACACGCAGGTGTGCCCCGTCTGCCTGGGGCTGCCCGGCTCGCTTCCGGTCGCCAACGCGAAAGCGATCGAGTTCACGATTCGGATCGGCCTTGCGCTCAACTGCCGCATCGCCGAGTGGTGCCGCTTCGCGCGCAAGAACTACTTCTATCCCGACATGCCGAAGAACTATCAGGTCTCGCAGTACGACGAACCGCTCTGCGTCGACGGTTATCTCGACGTCGACGTCACCGACGACGCCGGACAGGTCGACACCGTTCGCGTCGACATCGAACGCGTGCACCTCGAGGAGGACACCGGCAAGTCTCTGCACGTCGGCGGGTCGACCGGTCGCATTCACGGAGCCACCCACTCGTTGGTCGACTACAACCGCGCCGGCATCCCTCTCGTCGAGATCGTGACGAAGCCGATCGCCGGCACCGGGCAGCGCGCCGCAGCAGTCGCACGCGCCTACGTCGCAGAGCTCCGCGATCTGCTCCGCGGGCTGCAGGTGTCCGACGTACGGATGGAACAAGGCAGCTTGCGATGTGACGTCAACGTCTCGCTGATGCCGAAGAGCGCCACCGAATACGGCACGCGCACCGAGACCAAGAACGTGAACTCGTTGCGCAGCGTCGAGCGCGCGGTGCGCTTCGAGGTCGAACGCCAGGGCGCTCTCCTCGACGAGGGTGGCCGGGTCGTGCAAGAGACGCGGCACTTCCACGAGGACTCGGGCACCACGAGCGCCGGTCGAAGCAAGGAAGAGGCGCAGGACTATCGCTACTTCCCCGAGCCCGACCTGGTGCCGATTGCGCCGGCAGCCGACTGGGTCGACGAGCTGCGCGCATCCTTGCCCGAACCACCGAACGTCGCGCGGAAACGGTTCGCCGAAGCAAACGGGTTCGCCCCGATCGACATGCAGCAGATGAGCAACGCCGGTGTTCTGGACCTCGTAGCCGCGACCATCGATGCCGGCGCCGCGGCAGCGAAAGCCCGTGGTTGGTGGCTCGGCTACCTGGTCGGTGTGGCCAACGAGGCGGGCAGCGAGCCCGGCGAGCTGTCGATCACCCCGGCGCAGGTCGCCCGGATAGCCGCACTCGAGGACGACGGCACCCTCACGAACAAGCTGGCGCGCCAGGTCGCCGATGCCCTCATCGCCGGCGAGGGCGGCCCTGGCGAGGAAGCGGTCGACGCCGTCATCGCCGCGCACGGCTGGAAGGTGGCCGGCGAGGAGGAGCTGCTGGCTGCGCTCGACGCGGCGATCGCCGCTGACCCGGGGGCGGCGGACAAGGTCCGAGGCGGCAACCAGGGCGCCTTGGGACCGCTCATCGGCGCCGTGATGAAGGCAACCGGTGGGTCGGCGGATGCGAAACGGGTGCGCGAGTTGATGCTCGAGCGACTTTCGTCGTAGCGCCGCACAGGAGGAATTGCGGCAACTCCCGTTGAAAGGGGCAGCGCCACCTGTCCCTGGAGGTTGTCATGCGGCGAACTCTGATCGCGCTCACCGCCACGTTGTCCGGCTTGGGCTCGCTGCCATGGGTCGGCGTGTCCGCCGGTGCTGCCGGGCCCGCCGGTGCTTTGACCGCTCCCTTCGGGCAGGGCGCGCGACCCGAGTGCTTCACGGCCAAATACCAGCCCACCGACGGCTACCGCTGCCCGCCGGCGGCGATGGCCGTCGCGGTGCTCCCGACGGGCAAGGTGCTCTTCTGGGACGGTCTGGAGGGCATGAACGACGTGCAGCTCAACGTCGTCGCAGAGTTCGGCGACGTTGCGCAGAACGACCAGAGCCGCTTGCTCGACCTCAGCGGCAACACCGCGACCTTCACCACGCCGGGCAACCAAGCCGCCGATGGCAACGGCACGCTGTCCGAGCCGATCGACAGCCCGCTTCCGGGCGCGGTCGACAGCAGCGGCAACGACTACGACCTCTTCTGCTCGCCACTCGTGCAGCTCGCTGACGGCACCGTGCTCGCCGCGGGCGGCACGAAGTATTACTTGGAGCCTGGCGTCACGGATCCGACGACGGGCAAGAGCTACGGCGTCAGCGAGCTGCAAGGGCTCAAGGCGACCCGCATCTTCGACCCTGCCAAGGGCACGTGGGAGAACCTCCCCGGCTCGAGCGACATGCATTACGGCCGCTGGTATCCGACGCTGGTGACTCTCCCCACCGGCAACGTCTTCGTTGCCAGCGGTGTCACGAAGCTGATCAAGCCGGTGTACGACGACGGCCGGCAGCCGACCGACTCGGGACGCAACGTCGTCGAAACCGAGACCTACAACGTCGCCGCGAAGACTTGGACGGTCAACCACGGCGGACCCAGCAGCGACCCGACACTGGGCGACGCGTCCCAGCAGTCGCTGCCGCTGTTCGCTCGACTGCATCTCCTGCCGGACGGCAAGGTCTATTACGACGCCGCGGGTCAGACCTTCAACCCGGACGGTCAGGCCTACGACGAAGCGACGTGGCTGCACGCAAAGGTCTACGACCCCAAGACGCAGTCGTGGAGCGACCTCACGGCCGACAACCCCTTCGGTGTGCCTCTGGTCGACGGGCTGCCCCTCGGCTTCCGCGGCTCGGGATTCGACGTGCTCCTGCCGCTGGTGCCGGACAGCAACGGCAACTACACGCAAGCCCGTGTCTTCAACGGCGGCGGGGTCGTCGGACCCACACCCGGCAGCTACGTCGGTGACAACTCGACGACCATCAACACCATCGACACCGCACACGGCGACACGCTCACGTCGGCCGCCGGACCCAGCCTGCTCAACCGGCGTTGGTACGGCTCGGCCGTGCTTCTGCCCGATGGAGAGGTCTTCGTGACCAACGGCGCGGACCGGGACGAGGTTGATGGCCCCGGCAGCGGCACGCCGGTTTACCAGACCGAGCTGGTCGATCCGGACAAGGGCACCGTCACGGCCGGGCCGTCGCTCGACAAGGATCACGGCCGCACCTACCACAACACCGCGGTCTTGCTCCCGGACGGCCGCGTGCTGATCGGGGGCCACGCCCCGATCGCCACCGGCTACGCCTTCCAGGACGACACGGCTCACACGGTGCTCGGCTTCTCGTCGCCGGAAGCCGACTCGACGTTCCAGATCTATTCTCCGCCGTACCTTTCTTATGGGCCGCGACCGGTGATCGACGACGTGCAACCGTGGACGCGCAACGACACGACGTTGACGATCGACACCCCGCAGGCGGGTCGGGTGAGCAAGGTCGTGCTGGTGCGCAACCCGTCTGCCACCCATCTCACCGACGGGGACCAGCGCAACGTGCAGCTCGCGATCACCAGGACCGACGGCGACTCGGTGACCGTCCGCGTCCCGAACAGCAGCGTGCTTCCTCCGGGGCCTTACATGCTCTTCGTCGAGACACCGGCTGCGAATGGACCAGCCGGGGCGCTGGTGCCATCGGTGTCGAAGCAGGTGTTCGTCGCCGATGCCCCACCGCCAGCGCTCCACCAGTCGACGGTGACGACCGAGAATTCGGATCGCGCACCCGGTCTCGCGGCTGCCACGCCCAACGTGAATCGGCACGAAAGCGCTGCGCAGGTGGCGCCCACGGCAACTCGGGCACAACCGGTCGTCACCGTGCCCGTCGCCGCCGTCCGCGCCGTGCCGAAGGGTGACCGGCGATGGCCGGTGGCCGTCGTCGTCGGTGGTGCAGCCGCATGTGTCGTCGGCGGGCGACGGCTGCGCCGGCAGCGGCGGCCCCGTGAGGCTTAGCGCCGCGGGCTGACTACCGTGCGCCTATGACGCACGCGCGCACCTTCGATGTCGTCCTTTACGGCGCCACCGGCTTCGTCGGGCGGCTGACCGCCGACTACCTTGCCCGTCAAGCACCAGCCGGCACCCGCATTGCACTAGCCGGACGCTCAGCGGACAAGCTCGAGCGCGTCCGCAACGACCTGGGGCCGGCGGCGTCGCAGTGGGGTGTCATCACCGCCGACGCGGCCGACGAGTCGGCCTTGCGGGCGCTGGCCGAGCAGGCGACGGCGGTCGCGACAACCGTCGGCCCGTATGCGTCGTACGGGTTCGCGCTGGCCTCCGCCTGCGCCGCGGCCGGCACTCATTACGCCGACCTGACCGGCGAGGTGCTGTTCATGCGGCGTACGGCGGATGAGCTGCACGACCGTGCCGCGGCCTCGGGGGCTCGCATCGTCCATGCCTGCGGGTTCGACTCGATCCCGTCCGACCTTGGCGTGTTCGTGCTGCACGACGAGGTGCGTCGCCAGTCCGGCGAGGAGCTGACCGACACGACCTTCGCCGTCACCGGCACGCGCGGCGGAGTGTCGGGCGGAACGATCGACTCGATGCGAACCCAGCTGGCGGAGATGGCGGCCAACCCTGCGGCGGCCCACGTGGTCAACGATGCCTATTCGCTCAGCCCCAGCCGCGACAAGGAGCCCGACGTCGTCAACCCGGGCTGGCCCGACGAACGGGACCTGCGCGGGGTCGTGCGCGACACCGACCTGGGGATGTGGCTGGCGCCATTTGTGATGGCGGCGACCAACACCCGCGTCGTACGCCGCAGCAACGCCCTGCAGAGCTGGGCCTACGGGCAGCGCTTCCGCTACCGCGAGGTGATGGGATTCCGCGGCTCGGCGGCGCCGGTCGCCGCTGCGGCGGTCACCGGGGGCCTGGCCGCCTTCGCCGGCGCCATGGCGCTGCCGGCGACCCGCAAGCTCCTCGACCGGCTGCTGCCCGATCCCGGCGAAGGGCCGTCGGAGCGCACGCGTAACAACGGCTACTTCCGCATCGAGATCTCGACCCGCACGCCGAGCGGCCACCGCTACGTCGCTGACGTCGCGGCCCAGGGCGATCCCGGATACGCAGCAACCGCGGTGATGCTGGGGGAGTCGGCGCTGTCCCTTGCGCTCGACGGGGAGGCGCTGCCGCCACGAGCCGGAGTGCTCACCCCGGCGACCGGCATTGCCATGCCACTGGTCGAGCGGCTGCGCGCGCAGCAGTTCACCTTTGCGGTGCGGCAGCGGCGCTAAACCGGGCCGTGGTCGTGGTTGTGGTTGACGATCTGCGCGACGCGACCGGGGGACAGACCGCTGCGGCCGGCAAGCTCGGCGCCCGAGATGCCCTCGTCCCGCAGCTTGCGGATCAGCTCGTCGCGCCTCGCCTCGAGCTCGGCTACCTCGTGCCGGGCGTCGGCGAGCCGCCGGCAGACGCCGGCCAGATCTTCCAGTAGCGGATTGGTCTCCCGCGGCATTCACGACCCCCGTGTAGGAGGCCAGTATCTGCGTTGTCGCCGCCTCGGTCTGTGTTTTCACTAAACACAGAAGGGCCCTCGCCGGCACGGGGGCACCGGCGAGGGCTGGCAGGACGCTACCCCATCGCTTTAGCGGGCTAAAACACTGGGGTAGACCTACCTGCCGGCCAGGTAAGGGCGAACTGCGCTCAAAGCGGCGCTCGCTGTCTCGCGGGTCGAGACGGGCGTCTCTCCTGCTTGACACCGGTTGCAGCGGTTTGCCACCGTGGGCGGGTGCGATTCGTCGTAGTAATTCCGGGGCGCGTGGCCTGACCGATCTGTCGTCGCCGCGCGCTCGCCCCTCCGTGCTTTGCACGAGGGGTTTTTTGTTTCCCGTCCCTACCCGAGAAGGACCACTCACTTGACCACCGCCGAAACCGCCACCGGAGCCCAGTCGCTCGTCCGCGCTCTCGAAGAGCTCGGCGTCGACGTCGTCTTCGGCATTCCGGGCGGGGCCATCCTTCCGGCGTACGACCCACTGTTCGACTCGGAGCGGGTCCGCCACCTGCTGGTCCGCCACGAGCAGGGCGCGGGACATGCCGCCACCGGCTACGCCCAGGCGACCGGCCGGGTCGGCGTCTGCATGGCGACGAGCGGCCCCGGTGCCACCAACCTGGTCACGCCGATCGCCGACGCCTACATGGACTCGGTGCCGATCGTCGCCATCACCGGCCAGGTGCCGTCCGGAGCGATCGGGACGGACGCCTTCCAGGAAGCCGACATCTGCGGCATCACGATGCCGATCACGAAGCACAACTTCCTCGTCCAGGACGCCGCGGAGATCCCGCGGGTCCTGGCCGAGGCGTTCCACCTGGCCACCACCGGCCGGCCGGGTCCCGTGCTGGTCGACATCGCGAAGGACGCTCTGCAGACGACAACGACCTTCAACTGGCCGGTGCAGATGCAGCTGCCCGGCTACCGCCCCTTCACCCGGCCGCACGGCAAGCAGGTGCGGGAGGCGGCGCGCCTGATCGTCGATGCCAAGAAGCCGGTGCTCTACGTCGGTGGCGGGGTCCTCAAGGCGCGGGCCGCGGGCGAACTCCGGGTCCTCGCCGAGCTGGTCGGTAGCCCAGTCGTCACCACGCTGATGGCTCGAGGAGCGTTCCCCGACTCGCACCACCAGCACCTCGGCATGCCGGGCATGCACGGCGCGGTCGCCGCTGTGACGGCATTGCAGAAGGCCGACCTCATCATCGCGATCGGCACGCGTTTCGACGACCGGGTCACCGGCAAGCTGTCGACGTTCGCGCCGAACGCTACGGTGATCCACGCCGACATCGACCCGGCCGAGATCTCGAAGAACAAGATCGCGGACGTGCCGATCGTCGGCGATGCTCGAGACGTGCTCGTCGAGCTCACCGCAGCAGTCCAGGCGGAGATCGCTGAAGGTCGTAAGCCCGACTACTCGTCGTGGTGGCGGCAGTGTGAGGACTGGCGTCGGCGTTATCCGCTCGGATGGGAGCCGGAGAGCGACGGCTCGCTCGCGCCGCAGCACGTCATCTCACGACTGGGTGCGATCGCGGGACCGGATGCGATCTACGTCGCCGGCGTCGGCCAGCACCAGATGTGGGCGAGCCAGTTCATCTCCTACGAGCATCCGCACACCTGGATCAACTCCGGTGGTCTCGGCACGATGGGCTTCGCCGTGCCCGCCGCGATGGGGGCCAAGGTCGGCTGCCCGGACAAGCTGGTCTGGGCCATCGACGGTGACGGCTGCTTCCAGATGACCAACCAGGAATTGACCACCTGTGCGATCGAAGGCATTCCGATCAAGGTCGCGGTCATCAACAACGGTTCACTGGGCATGGTCCGGCAGTGGCAGACCCTGTTCTACGGGTCGCGCTACTCCAACACGGATCTGAAGCGAGACCGCCCGACCTATCTGCCCGACTTCGTCAAGCTGGCCGATGCCATGGGGTGCGTCGGCCTGCGTTGCGAGAGCCAGTCCGACGTCGACGCGACCATCGAGAAGGCGATGAGCGTCACCGACGCCCCCGTCGTCGTCGACTTCGTCGTCGGCAAGGACGCGATGGTGTGGCCGATGGTCGCCGCCGGGACGTCCAACGATGACATCAAGGTCGCCCGCGACACCGCTCCTGATTTCGACTACGAGATGGGGGAGGTGACCCAGTGAGCCGCCACACGTTGTCCGTCCTTGTCGAGAACAAGCCGGGTGTGCTGGCGCGAGTTGCCAGCCTGTTCTCGCGCCGCGGCTTCAACATCGACTCCCTCGCGGTCGGGCCGACGGAGCATCCTGAGGTTTCTCGGATGACCATCGTCGTCAACGTCGACGAGCTGCCGTTGGAGCAGGTCACCAAGCAGCTCAACAAGCTCGTCAACGTCATCAAGATCGTCGAGCTCGACTCGGAGCAGTCGGTGCAGCGCGAGCTGCTGCTCGTCAAGGTCAAGGCCGACCTGACGACCCGGTCGTCCGTGCTCGAGACCGTGCAGCTGTTTCGTGCCAAGGTTGTCGATGTCGCACCCGACGCCGTGACCATCGAGGCCACCGGCAACGCCGACAAGCTCGATGCGTTGCTTCGCGTGCTCGAGCCATTCGGTATCAAAGAGCTCGTGCAATCCGGGATGGTCGCGGTGTCCCGCGGCTCCCGTTCCATCACCGAACGCAACACGTTGCGACCCGTGGAAAGGACCGCGTAACACCAATGCCCGAAATCTTCTACGACGACGATGCCGACCTCTCACTCATTCAGCGCCGCAAGGTCGCCGTCATCGGCTACGGGTCGCAGGGACATGCCCATGCACTGTCGCTTCGTGACTCCGGTGTCGACGTCCGCATTGGTCTGCCCGAGACGTCAAAGTCTCGCGCCGCTGCAGAGGCGGAGGGCCTGCGCGTCTTGACGCCGTACGACGCCTGCGCCGAAGCGGATGTCGTCATGGTGCTCGCACCCGACACCGCACAACGAGGCATCTACGCCGACGCCATCGCGCCGAACCTCGAAGACGGCGACGCGTTGTTCTTCGCGCACGGCTTCAACATCCGTTTCGGCTACATCACACCGCCGGCGGGCGTCGACGTGTGCATGGTGGCGCCGAAAGGCCCCGGCCATCTGGTGCGCCGGCAATACCAAGAGGGGCGCGGTGTGCCGTGCCTCGTCGCGGTCGAGCAGGATGCGACCGGCAATGCTCTCGCGTTGGCGCTGTCCTACGCAAAGGGCATCGGCGGCACCCGAGCCGGCACGCTGAAGACGACGTTCACGGAGGAGACCGAGACCGATCTCTTCGGCGAGCAGGCCGTGCTGTGCGGCGGGATCTCGGCGCTCGTGCAGGCCGGGTTCGAGACGCTCGTCGAGGCGGGCTACCAGCCGGAGGCGGCCTACTTCGAGTGTCTGCACGAGCTCAAGCTCATCGTGGACCTCATGTACGAAGGCGGCCTCGCGAAGATGCGGTGGTCGATCTCGGACACAGCCGAGTACGGCGACTACACGCGCGGCCCTCGTGTGATCACGGACACGACGAAGAAAGAGATGAAGCGCATCCTCGGCGAGATCCAGGACGGCACGTTCGCGAAGGAGTGGATCGCGGAGGACGACAGCGGCCGCGCGCAGTTCAGCAAGTACCGCGAGGAAGGCGAGAAGCACCAGATCGAGCAGGTCGGCGCGAAGCTGCGCGGTCTGATGAGCTGGATCCAGAACTAACCAATCGCGGGATGCGGCCCATAGATGGGCCGCATCCCGCGATTGCTACAGCTGCTTGCCGGCAACGAGTTTGGCGGCGCCCTTTCGCCAGGTGGCGTTGTCGCACGTCGTGTAGTGCGTCCAGGTGGCGCCCTGCAGGATCGCCATGCAGTCGGCCGCGCGCTCGGCGCCGACGAGTCCCGAGCCGCCGAACCACGCGTTCATCGCCTTCGTCGCAGCCGAGACATCGCCGCCGTAGTCGAGCACTGACAGCTCGTGGCTCCACTCGTGCACGGCGACGTCGTACAACTTGTCCCGCGGCACGTCCGGCGAGACATACAGCACATCGTGGTACCAGTCGGCGGTGCCCCAGAAGTCGTACTTGCTGCTGACCACCCAGCGCGCGGCCCCGGGCGTATAGGTCGGGATGCGGGCAACGGCCGCGGCCAGTGCGGCACCGAACGACTGCTGCGGCGGTGCCGGCTTCGCCGGGGCCGCTGTCCGTCGCGGCGCTGCGTGAGCAGCCGAGACCTTCGGCCTGCGTGCGATGGCCGCTCGCTTGTGGCTGGAAGCCGGCGAGTGTCGAGGGGCGGCGGGCTTGCGCGTCACCGGCGCGATGCGCACGCGGTCCAGTGACGTGTCCGGCAGCGGGTTCGCGGGCGGGCGGTAGACAGCCGCGGCCGGCGCGAGGGCGGCGGCGGGTTCGACCGACCCGTGCGCCCCGTGCAGGCCGGCCACGACCAGAGCCGTGCCGATGAGAGCCGCCCCGGTCGCTGCCTGAATCCCCACCCACATGCGGACGAGATCGGCATCTCGGACACTCCGGAATTAGGGGTTGTGCCCGATACGACTCGAATGGACTACTGCACGTGGCCGATCGGATGACCCCGAACGGCCTAACGCGGCCCGCGACGGGGAAGAGACCGGGGCGATGAGAGTGCTCTCCGCCACGCGTCATCTCGGCCGTTACCGCGACATCGCCCGGCTGCTGCTGAAGTACGGCCGCTCCGATCTGGTGCGCTCGGCCGGCCTCGACGCGGCGCTCGGTGACGACGTCGAGCCCGAGGGTGCCCAGCAGGCCGGCGACGAGTTGGCGGCCGACCTCGAGCGGCTCGGTCCGACCTTCATCAAGCTCGGCCAGCTGCTCTCGACGAGAGCAGACCTGCTCCCGGCGCCGTACCTCGAGTCGTTGGCGCGGCTGCAGGACCGGTTGGAGCCCTTTCCGTTCGACGTGGTGCGGGAGACGATCGAAGACGAGCTCGGGGTGCGCCTCTCGCGTGTCTTCGACGACGTCGACGAGACCCCGCTCGCGGCGGCCTCGATCGGCCAGGTGCACGCCGCGGTGCTGCGCGGCGGCCGCGACGTCGTGGTCAAGGTGCAGCGACCCGGCATCAGACGGCAGGTCTTCGACGATCTCGAGGTGCTCGAGGACATTGCCGAGAGCCTCGAGGCGCACTCCGAGCAGGGATGGCTCGTCGGCGCCCGCGACGTCGTCGCGCAGTTCCGCCGTTCGATGCTCGACGAGCTCGACTACCGCAAGGAAGCAAGCAACCTGCTGCGGCTGCGGGAGATCGTGGCGGACCGGCCACAGCTCGTCGTGCCGGCGCCGTACGACGACTACAGCACCAGCCGCGTCCTCACGATGGACCGGATCCACGGCCGGAAGGTCACCGACGTCTCCCCGCTGGCGCGACTCGACATCGACGGCCCCGAGCTCGCACATGCGTTGTTCGACGCCTACCTCGACCAGATCCTGATCGAAGGGTTCTTCCACGCCGACCCGCATCCGGGCAACGTCCTGCTCACGCCCGAGGGCCGACTCGGGCTCATCGATCTCGGCATGGTGGCGCGGGTGCCGCCGCAGCTGCGTGACCGGTTGATCCAGCTGCTGCTCGCGCTCGGTGAACAGCGCGGTGAAGAGGTCGCGCGGCTCGCCGTCGACATTTCCGAACGGACCGACCGCACGGACATTCGACGGTTCACTTCCGACGTCGCCGACCTCGTCGAGCGCACCGCCCCGAGCTCGATCGACCAGCTGGACGCCGGGCGCCTGGTCCTCGATCTCACCCGCACCTGCGCCGCCGCCGGCCTGCGACCGCCGCCGGAGCTGTCGATGGTGGGCAAGGCCCTGCTCAACCTCGACATGGTGGCCCGCATCCTCGACCCGACCGTCGAGCCGGTGCGCTTCGTGCAGGCACGGGCGCTGGAGCTCGCCCGCGGTGGCCTCGCGCCATCGCTGTCGGGCGCCATCAATGCCGCCATGCAGGCTCGGGACTTTGCCGAGCAGCTGCCCGGTCGGGTCAACCGGGCGATGGACGCGTTGGCCGATGGCAGGTTCGAGCTGAAGGTCGACGCGTTCGACGAGACCGCGTTCCTCCGCGGCCTGCATCGCATGGCCAACCGGGTCGCAACCGGTCTTGTGCTCGCAGCTCTCATCATCGGAGCGGCGCTGCTGTCCAACGTCAGGACGACCGCCCGGATCGCCGGCTACCCCGCCGTGGCCTTCGTCTTCTTCGTCGTCGCCGCCGTTTTCGGCCTCTACCTGGTGATCAGCATCTTTGTCGGTGATCGGCGGTTGCGCCGCCGACGATAATGTCGGCGTATGTCTCGACCCGTGGTGCTCGTGGCCGAGGAGCTCGCGCCGAGCGCTCTCGAAGTGCTGGCCGACGACTTCGACGTGCGGACGGTCGACGGCGCCGACCGAGCCGCTTTGCTGCCTGCGCTGGCCGAGGCCGACGCGGTGATCGTGCGAAGTGCGACCCAGATCGATGCCGAAGCACTCGCCGCGGCGCCGACCTTGAAGGTGGTGGCGCGCGCCGGCGTCGGCCTGGACAACGTGGACGTCGCGGCGGCAACGGCTCGCGGCGTGCTCGTGGTCAACGCCCCGACGTCCAACATCACCTCAGCTGCCGAACATGCGGTCTCGCTGCTGCTCGCCGTGGCGCGACGGGTGCCGCAAGCCGCGGCCAGCCTGCGGGCCGGTGACTGGAAGCGGTCGAAGTTCACCGGCGTCGAGGTCACCGACAAGACCGTTGGCGTCGTCGGGCTCGGTCGGATCGGTGTGCTCTTCGCGCAGCGCTTGTCTGCCTTCGGCACCCGCCTGCTCGCCTACGACCCCTACGTCCCTGCGGCCCGCGCGGCGCAGATCGGGGTCCGCTTGGTCCCGTTGGACGAGCTGCTCCGGGAAAGCGACTTCATCTCGATTCATCTGCCGAAGACGCCGGAGACGGTCGGTCTGATCGGCGAGCGAGAGCTCGCGCTGTGCAAGCCCGGCGCCATCATCGTCAACGCTGCCCGCGGCGGCCTCCTGGACGAACATGCGCTGGCGCAGGCGCTCAAGGAAGGGCGCATCGGCGGCGCGGGGCTCGACGTCTACGCCACCGAGCCGTGCACAGACTCCCCGTTGTTCGGTTTCGATAATGTCGTCGCCACACCGCATCTCGGTGCGTCGACCGCAGAAGCCCAGGACAAGGCCGGCCTCGCCGTCGCCCGCAGCGTGAAGCTCGCACTGCAAGGCGAGTTCGTGCCGGACGCCGTCAACGTGCAGGCCGGCGGTGTGGTGGCGGAAGAAGTGCGTCCCGGCCTTCCCCTAGCGGAGAAGCTCGGCCGCATATTCACCGCACTTGCGGGCGGCGTGGCGACCCGGCTCACCGTGGAGGTGCGCGGCGAGATCGCGTCGTACGACGTGTCCGTGCTGCAGTTGTCCGCGCTGAAGGGCGTGTTCGCCGACATCGTCGAAGATCCGGTCACGTTCGTGAACGCGCCACTGCACGCAGCCGACCGAGGAGTCGAGCTCGCGCTCGAGACGTCGGAGGACAGCCCGGACTATCGCAACCTCGTCACTGTGCGAGGCACGTTGGCCAACGGTCAGGAGCTGTCCGTCAGCGGCACGCTCTCCGGCCCCCGGCACGTCGAGAAGCTGACCGAGATCGACGGCTTCGACATCGACGTCACACCGACCCAGCATCTGGTGCTCTTCAGCTACGACGACAAGCCGGGTGTCGTCGGCGTCGTCGGCCAGGTGCTCGGCGAAGCGGCGGTCAACATCGCCGGCATGCAGGTCAGCCGTCGCGCGGCCGGCGGCGAGGCATTGATGGTGCTGACCGTCGACTCGGCGGTGCCGCCGGACGCCCTCGCGGACATCGCCGGCCGGATCGGCGCGACATCCGCCCGGCCCGTCGACTTGTCCGGCGCATGAACGTCACCGCTCGCGACGGCACAACCCTCGCCGTGCACAGCTCCGGCACGGGTCCGTCATTGTTGTGCGTGCCCGGCGGTCCCGGCCGCGCCGCGGTCTACCTCGAAGATCTGGGTGGCCTCTCGGCCACTCGCACACTGCAGTTGTTGGACAACCGTGGCAGCGGTGCGTCGCAGCTGCCCATGGATCGCGACTCGCTCGCGTTTCCGCGACTCCCCGATGACGTCGAGGACGTGCGGGTCGCGCTGTCGCTGTCCCCCGCGGACATCCTCGGTCACTCGGCCGGCTGCCCAGTTGTCTTGTTGCACGCCGCGAGGCATCCGGAGGTCGTCCGCCGGCTGGTGCTCGTCACGCCGTCGGGTCGGCCGTTCGGATGGGCGGCTGACGACGTCGACGCGATCCGCGAGACGCGGACGGGTGAGCCTTGGTACGACGAGGCGGCCGAGGCGGCGGAGATCGCGCCGCGAGCAAACCCGGCGCTTCGCCGGGAGCTCGACCGGGTCATGCGGCCGCTCTGGTACGGCCGTTGGGACGAGCGCACCCAGGCACACGCTGCCGGCGCTGACGATCAGGTCTCGCTGCGGGCCGCGGCCGGCTACGTGCCGATGTCCGGCGGCTACGACGCACGCGAGGCGCTCGAGTCTTTGCGGGGGATCACCGCCGAGGTGCTCGTGGTGGTCGGCACCCTCGACGCGATGACCGGCGTGAGCGTGGCCGACCGCTTCGCCGAGGTCATTCCCAAGGTGCAGGTGGCCCGGATCGACGGAGCCGGGCACTTCCCCTGGGTCGACCAGCCGGCGGCGTTCAGCTCGGCGGTCGAGACCTTCCTGGCCAGCTGACCCCGGTCTCACGTCGCGAGACGACCTTTGCTGTCGGCGAGACGCCAGCGCGGGATGTGAGTTACGGTGGTCGCGATGTTCCGCTCGCTGCTTCTTAGCTGCCCGTAGCGGGGCCGACGGACCGGCCCCCCGCTGCGGGGCTCCCTGCTGAGACGACTCAGCCTGCTGATTCGGATCAGCTGCCGGCACCGTCCTTCAGAAGCATCGGAGCAGCTTTCTCATGACCGGCATGCCCAAGGCGCATCGCTACGTCGCGTTCCCGCCGATCGACATCCCCGACCGCACCTGGCCGTCACGGGTCATCGCGGCGCCACCCCGGTGGTGCAGCGTCGACCTTCGGGACGGCAACCAGGCGCTCATCGACCCGATGGACGCCGAGCGCAAGCGGCGAATGTTCGACCTGCTGGTGCGCATCGGCTACAAGGAGATCGAGGTCGGCTTCCCGGCGGCAAGCCAAACCGACTTCGACTTCATCCGCACTCTCGTCGAAGCCAGTCGAAGTGAACACAGCGTCGTGCCGGAGGACGTCACGATCCAGGTGCTGACGCAGGCGCGGGAAGAGCTGATCGAGCGCACGGTCGAGAGCCTCGCCGGCTTCCGTGGCACAGCATTGATCCATCTCTACAACTCGACCTCGACGTTGCAGCGGCGCGTGGTCTTCGGCCTCGACAAGGACGGGATCAAGGACATCGCTGTGCAGGGCGCGCGGTGGTGCATGAAGTACGCACAGGAGCTGCTCGGCCCCGAGACGGCGGTGCGTTGGCAGTACAGCCCCGAGTCGTTCACCGGCACGGAGCTCGACTACGCGGTCGAGGTCTGCGATGCAGTGATGGATGTGTGGCAGCCGACGCCGGACAACAAGGTCGTGCTCAACCTGCCGGCCACGGTCGAGATGGCGACGCCGAACATCTACGCGGACCAGATCGAGTGGTTCCACCGCAACATCAGCCGACGTGACAGCGTCATCCTCTCGCTGCACCCCCACAACGACCGCGGCACTGCGGTCGCTGCTGCGGAGCTTGGAGTGCAGGCCGGCGCCGACCGAGTCGAAGGCTGCTTGTTCGGCAACGGCGAGCGCACCGGCAACGTCTGTCTGGTCACCCTTGCGCTGAACCTGTTCAGCCAGGGCATCGACCCCGGCATCGACTTCACCGACATCGACGAGGTCAGGCGCACCGTCGAACATTGCAACCAGCTTCCGGTGCACCCCCGGCACCCGTACGGCGGCGACCTCGTCTATACGGCGTTCTCCGGCTCGCACCAGGACGCCATCAAGAAGGGCTTCGAAGCCCTCGAGCGCGACGCGACGGCTGCCGGCTCACCACTCGAGGACTTCGCGTGGGGTGTGCCCTACCTGCCGATCGACCCCAAGGACGTCGGGCGCTCCTACGAAGCGGTCATTCGGGTCAACTCGCAGTCCGGTAAGGGCGGCGTCGCGTACGTCTTGAAGAACGACTACCACCTCGATGTGCCGCGGCGCATGCAGATCGAGTTCTCCCGCATCGTGCAGGAGGAGGCCGATGAGTTCGGCGGCGAGATAGCTCCCAAGCGGATCTGGGAGCTCTACCAGGAGACCTACCTCCGCTCCGGCCGGCTCCGGCTGGAGCACTACGCGGTCGACAGCGCAGATGTGGACCGGATCACCGCAGAGGTGGTGCTGGACGGTGTCACGCACAGTGTGAGCGGCGAAGGCAACGGGCCCATTGCTGCGCTCGTGCATGCGCTGGCGGGCATCGACGTCGACGCGCGAGTCCTCGACTACCACGAGCACGCCACGAGTGCCGGCGAAGAGGCGCAAGCCGCGTCCTACCTCGAAGTCGCGATCGATGGCCGCGTCGTCTGGGGATGCGGCGTCCACCCGAGCATCACCACGGCCTCGTTGCAGGCACTGGTGAGCGCGATCAACCGGACGGTGAACCAGTGAGCAGCAACGAGCAGGCGGACGAGGCCCGCGAGGCGGTCCAGCGGTCGCTGGACTGGCAGGACCAGTCGGCGGCAGAAACGGACGAAAAGGCCGCAAGGAGCACTGACAGCGACTAAGTTGAGGATGCTTTCCTCTCGCAACTTCCCTTGACTTTGGGAGCCAACCGGTGAGCCATACCCGGGCGCTCGTCGCTGCCACCGCTGTTTCCGCAACTGTCCTCGGTCTGGCTGGGCCGGCTCTGGCTGGGCCGGCTCTGGCTGGGCAGAGTGCCGGGACGGCACGAGGACGCGCCGCGGCGAGCTTCGCCGCGCGGCACAAGGTCGACGTCGCCCTGCCGAGCCGTTTGCGTCAGCCGGCACGTGTCGACCCACAGTTGCTGGCAAAGCACGGTCCGGTCGACGTCATGTTGCAGCTGGCGCCGCAGCCCGCCGTGCTGCCTTACTCAAAGGCAGCGCACACGTCGCTGCGCAACCGCGTGTCGGTCTTCCGCACGCAAGCAGCACGCGTGCGCTCCGCGCAGGGAGAGGTCACCTCCCGGTTCCGCAACGCCTCGACCAGGGCGCAGACGCTGTTCACCGTGCACAACCTGTACGACGGGATCGCGGTCCGGACGGATGCGTCACGACTTGCTGCCTTGTCGTCGCTGCCCGGCGTGGTCGGCGTGCACGAGCTGGTTCCCAAGCACTTGCTCAACGCGGTCACGGTGCCGCTCATCGGTGCGCCACAGGTGTGGCAGGGGGCCAACGGCCAAACCGGTGCCGGCGTGAAGATCGGCATCATCGACACAGGCATCGACTACACACACGCCGACTTCGGCGGTCCCGGCACCACAACGGCCTACGACGCCGCGAAGGCGACGGACACGACCCAACCGACCTATCCCGATCCGGCCAAGGTGGCCGGTGGTTTCGACTTCGCCGGCGACAGCTACGACCCCGCCGCCGGCACCGGCTTCGACAGTGACATGAACCCGGCCGACGCTACGCCGAA
Organism: Mycobacteriales bacterium; assembly: GCA_035695245.1. Lineage (GTDB taxonomy): Bacteria > Actinomycetota > Actinomycetes > JAFAQI01 > JAFAQI01 > DASSEQ01. The sequence goes on from DASSEQ010000020.1 coordinate 17,760, forward strand.
GCCGGACCCCAACCCGCTCGACTGCGCCGGGCACGGCACGCATGTGGCCGGCACCGCCGCGGGATTCGGTGTGAAAACCGACGGCACGACCTACGGCAAGGCTTCCAACGGCGGTGCCGATCCGACGGCTTACAACTCGTTGGGCTCGCTCACGTCGACGCAATACCAGAGCATGTTCAACATCGGCCCTGGTGTTGCTCCGGGCGCAACGCTCTACGCGCTGAAGATCTTCGGTTGTGGCGACGAGACCGGCACGAGCAGTGACCTCATCGCCGCAGCGCTTGACTGGGCCGCCGACCCCAACAACGACGGCAACCCGTCGGACCACCTCGACGTCGTGAACATGTCGCTCGGCGCTGACTTCACCACGGCGCAGGACCCGGATGCAGTTGCCGCAAACAACGCGGCGCTGGCCGGTGTCACCGTCGTCGCGGCGGCCGGCAACGCAGGTGACGAGTTCAACGCTGCGGGCGCACCGGGCGACGCCGTGCGGGCCATCTCGGTCGCCGCAAGTGATGACACCACGGACCTCGTCGACGGCGTCGACTTCAGCGACGAGACCGGCAACCAGCCGGCCGAGGAATCGACCTCCTTCGATTGGGCCAACAGTCCCGTCACGAGTGGATCTGGCTTGACGGCGCAGCTGGCGGTGATCGGCGACGGCAAGCTGGCCGACTGGCGGAGCCCGACGTCGTCGACCAACCCCCCGAACAACTCCGACGGCTGCGATCCGCTCTCGACGGCAGATGCCGCAAAGGTGGCCGGCAAGATTGCGCTTCTGTCCTGGACGGACAACGACTCCGCGCGCCGCTGCGGCTCCGCCGTGCGCACTCAGAACGTGCAGAAGGCCGGTGCTCTCGGTGTCGTGCTCGTCGACGACGAGGACGAGTTCGCCGCCGGCATCCTCGGCGACGCGAGCATCCCGACCGTCATCACGACGGCTACTGCGGGCAACCCGGTGGCGCAGGATGTGTTCGGCAACAAGAACGTCACCGCCACGCTGACGTTCTCGCTGCACAACAAGGTCAAGGACGTGCACCCGGACACGCAGGACGCGATCGCGACCTTCAGCTCGCGCGGCGGGGGAGAGGCGGGGATGCTCAAGCCGGACATCTCCGCGCCCGGCGTCACCGTCTTCTCGGCGCTCTTCGGCAGCGGCAACGACGGCACGTCCAACAACGGCACGTCGATGGCGACGCCGCACGTGACCGGTAGCGCGGCGCTCGTCAAGGCGACGCACCCGTCGTGGACGCCCGAACAGATCAAGGCCGCCTTGATGAACACGGCCGACCAGGACGTGTTCGCTCGCGCGACTGACGGCTCTGCCGACCAGAGCGCACCCGAGGCGCCGGAGCGGGTCGGCGCCGGCCGGGTCGAGGTCAACCAAGCGGTGACCAACCCCGTGCTGGCCTACGCCAGCGGCGGTTCGGGCGCGGTCAGCGTGTCGTTCGGGCCGGTCTCGGCAACAGCACCGGAGACCCTTGGCCGGGCCATCACCGTGCAGAACACATCGTCGAGTCCGGTCACCTATACGGCGACCTACGATGCCGCCAACAGCAACCCAGGCGCGAGCTACGGCCTGACCGCAACGTCGTGCGGCTCGCCGAGTCCGTCGGTGAGCGTCTCGATACCGGCGAATGGCACGGTGCAGCTCGGGGTCTGCTTGACCATCGACCCGACGAAGCTGCTCGCGCGGCCTGATCCCACGTTGACACTCAAGCCCACGCTTGCACCGCCGTACGACTTCCTCAACGGCGTCGAGCGGTCGTTCATCAGCACCGCCAGCGGGCGCGTCGTGTTGACCCCGCAGGCCGGTGGCACCGCGTTGCGCGTGCCCGTCTACGCCGCGCCGCGACCGGCGTCGACGATGGGGCAGCCGAGCAGCATCGCGATCCCGACCTCGGGCACCGGGATGACACTGACCGGCAACGGCGTCGACAACGAGTCGTCGACGAGCACCGACGGTCTGCACTATTCGATCGCCGATGCCTTCGAGCTGCAGGCAAGCAGCCCTGCGCTGCCGACCTGCAAGGGCTCGGTCATGCCGCCCGGCTGTGCGCCGACACAACAAGACCGGGCCGGCGACATCCGCTACGTCGGGTTCGCGTCCGACGGGCCGCTCTACACCCAAGCGGGACTGGACCCATATTCGGCGGATCCCAAGGGCAACGGCTCGGTGCTGCCCGCGCTGTCCTACATCGGCATCGCGTCCAACTGGCCGTGGGCATCACCCGACTTCGGCGTCTACCTCGTCTGGTTCGACTTCAACAACGACGGCAATCCGGACGCCGTGCTCTACAACACGCGCGTCCCAGGCACGGACATCTTCGTCGCCGAACTGGCGTCGGTGGACTCCAACGGCGTCCCGCAGTTCGTGTACGACGACGAGCTGCTCAACAATGTCGACGGCGGCGTGGATAGCGGCCTGTTCGACAGCGACGTCATGACGATGCCGTTTGCTCTTGCGGCACTGAAGCAGATCTCCATCGATGACAACGTGCCGATGTCGTCGCGCGTCGGCTACTTCGTCGACTCGGGCACTATCGACGCGGGGCTTCTCGACTCGGTCGGAGATCCGCTGGACGGCGGCAAGCCGCTGACGATCAACCTGGCTTCGCCGGGCTTGAGCGCAACCGAGAGCGTCCCCTGTCCGCAGGGCGCACCACAGATCGGCACGTGCGCGTTCCCGACACTCCTCGACGACCAGTCGGATGTGCCGCTCGACGTGCAGCGCAACGCGAACCTGCTCCCGGATCGGCCGCTGGGCCTGCTGTTGCTGCATCACGACAACGTGCCCGGCAAGCGGGCCGAGGTCGTGCGCTTTGCGACGTCGACCAGCGCGACGCTGGCGAAGTCGACCGCCCCGTATGGCTACCGCGACCCGGTCACGGTGCACGTGACGTCGTCGGTCGGTGTGCCGGGCGGGTCGGTGGTCGTCAGTGAGGGCCGGACCCGACTGGCCAGCGGCACGTTGCATGGCGGAGCAGCAACGGTGACGCTGCCGGCACGAAGCCTCGGCCGGCACTCGCTGACGGTGGCGTATTCGCCCGATGCTGCACACAGTGCATCGTCGCGTGGGCTGACGCTCACGGTTGTCAAGGCGTCGACTCGAACGACGTTGTCCGTGACCGGCACCCGCACGGTGACGCTGACCGTCGGCACGTCGGTCGTGTCACCAGGGCGCGCGACGATTCACGGCTACATCCGGCTCTACGACAACGGGCACGAGTTCGCGAAGGTCGCGACAGGTGGCCTTGTCGTCGTACGCCGGACGCTGAGCTCGGGGAGACACACGCTGACCGCGA
>DASSEQ010000021.1:0-8882 GCA_035695245.1 Mycobacteriales bacterium
GTCGTCGATGATGCTCTCGACGCGTCGTGCGAACTCCGCCCGTTCGCTTTCGGACAGTCGCGCGAGCGCGCGGCCCATCGCGATCTGGTCGAAGTCCGCATCGTCGCGGCGTAGGTAGCCGACCAAGTCATCGCGAGCCTGATCGATCATGCCGGCGACGCTCGCAATCGACTCGTCGCGGTTTTCGTCGGCGCCGAACAGCGCCTCGTCGAGCTTGATCGACCGCTGTGCGCAGCGGTAGCGATGCTCGACGATGCCTGATACGACGCGCGTCTCCGCGTCCAAGATCAGCTCACTCCCGGCCAGCAGCTTCACGTGGTGGTAGAGCTTCGTCACCGGCTGATCCAGTGCAGTGGCCAGCTCCTTCACCGACCACAGCCGAGTCGGCTCGGTGCCGACCAGCTCGAGGACCCGCAGCCGCAGGGGGTCCGCCAGCGCCTTGAGTGCGACCGGGTCGGAGATCACCCGGACATCGGCGGGGACCGCGCTCACCGAGTCGCGGGTGCCGGAGCCAGCAGACGTTCGCCCCAGGCAACCAACCGCGCCCCGACGGCCCGCCGCAACCAGGGCCACAAACCCGGTCCGGCGCTGACGGCAAGAGCCGTGACCTGCTCCGCCGCGGCGCGATCTTCCGCCAGCCGGAGGGCGGCAAGCTCGCCGTATCGGGTGTCCCACATGGCCAGGCCCCCTTCGCAAGAAACTGCTCACCAAGAGCTGCTCATCAAGACCTTAACATTCAAACTTTGTTGAACACAAGGCTTTTGTTGAACACAAGGCCTTTATTGAACACAAGAGAAATCTTGAGTGAGCACCGCGCTCAGCTGATGAGAGCGGACAGCACTGCATCGAACTTCGCGGCGGTTTCCGCGGTCTCGTTCACGGGCTTGGACTCGGCCACGATGCCGGCGCCGGCCCAGAGGCGAGCGGTTCGGCCGTCGACCTGGGCGCAGCGCAGGGCGATCGCGAACTCCCCGTCGCCGGATGCGTCCATCCAGCCGACCGGCCCGGCGTAGCGCTCGCGCGGCGCCGCTTCCAGCTCACGGATCAGTGCCAGCGCCTCTTCCCGCGGCGTGCCGCCGACAGCAGCGGTCGGGTGCAACGCCGTGGCGACCCGCACTGCCGATGGCGGCGGCGACGGCAGCCAGGCGACGAGACGGGTGGCCAGGTGCGTCACGTTGGCCAACCGAAGCAGGTGCGGTGCGGCATCCTCGTCGGTCTCGATCGAGACCGAGCGCAGCACGTCGCGGGCGGAGTCGACGGCGAGCCGATGCTCGTGGGCGTCCTTTGCCGAGTCGGCCAGCGCTCGCTCGTTGGCCTCGTCCTCCTCCGGCGAGCCGCCGCGCGCGATCGTGCCGGCCAGCACCAGTGATTCGGCTTGCCGGCCGATCCGGCGCAGCAGAAGCTCCGGTGAGGCTCCGACCAGGCCGTCGCAGACGTAGGTGAAGCAGGACGGGAACCGCGCCGCCAGCCGGGCGGCGAGTGAGCGCGGGTCGAGCGGCTCGTCAGCAGTGACGTCGAGGGCGCGCGCGAGCACGACCTTGTCCAACGCGCCTTGGCGCAGCTGCTCGACCGCCACCGCGACCGACTGCTCCCATTCGGCTTCGGACGGCACCGGGGCGGCAAGCTGAGCGTGCAGTGGCGGCAGCGCAGCAGCTGGCCGGCGGCGCAGCTGCGGGACCGCGACGGCGCCCGGCGGGGTCACCAGCGTCAACCACGAGCGACCGTCCCGGCGGCCGAGCACGACGGTTGGCACGACGACCACGGAGCCAGCAGCGGAAGGGTCGAACGGCAGGCTCATGATGGCGACCGGGCCGGTGCCCGGCAGCCGCACGTCATCGCGGACCGTGATGCCGGCGAGCAGCCCCTCGACCTCGTCCGCGAGGTCGGCGCCAGGCAGTGGTCGATGCGTGCCCAGCCGAGCCGCAACGCCCCAGCCGACGATGCCGTCGCCGCCGCGAAGGAAACCGAAAGCCTCACCGGCGGGCAACCAGGACAGCAGGTCACCCGGGTCGTCCACCTCGACCGTCAATGCGACCAAGGCGTCCGGTGCGACCACCTCAGCAGCGCTGCTCACATGTCCTCCGGGGCCTTGCCCATCTGGTCTCGCAGCGCCGCGTCCTTGCTCCGGGCGAGGTCCGCGAGCGACCGCTGGAACCCTTCCATCTTCGTCCGCAGCGTTTCCTCACTCGTCGCCAGGATCCGAACGGCGAGCAAGCCGGCGTTGCGCGCCCCCGCAACCGAGACCGTGGCGACAGGGACACCCGCCGGCATCTGGACGATCGACAGCAAGGAGTCCATCCCGTCCAGATGCTTCAACGGAACAGGCACGCCGATGACCGGAAGCGGCGTGACCGAAGCGAGCATCCCGGGGAGGTGAGCGGCGCCGCCGGCGCCGGCGATGACGACACGGAGCCCTCGTTCTGCGGCCGACGCCCCGTAGTCGAGCATGTCGTGAGGGGTTCGGTGCGCGGACACCACGCGCACCTCGTGCGCAACGCCGAACTCCTCGAGCGCGACGGCGGCAGGCTCCATGGTCGGCCAGTCCGAGTTGCTGCCCATGACGATGCCCACGAGTGCGTTAGTCATCTGCATCACCGCGGAGCAGCCGCACGGCTTCACGTGCGCGATCTCGGGCCTCGACAAGATTCGTGCCGACGATGTTGACATGGCCCAGCTTGCGGCCGGGTCTTGCGGACTTGCCATAGAGATGCACGTGGGCCTCGGGCACAGCCTCGAGAGCAGCGGGCAGCGTCGTGGCGAGGTCGGTGCGCTCACCGCCGAGCAGGTTGACCATCACGGTCACGGGGGCGACTGTTGACGTGTCGCCGAGCGGCCAGTCCAGCACGGCGCGCAGGTGCTGTTCGAACTGGCTGGTGCGAGCACCGTTCATGCTCCAGTGCCCCGAGTTGTGCGGTCGCATCGCAAGCTCGTTGACCAGGAGCCCACCGGGCGCTTCGAACAGCTCGACCGCGAGCAGTCCGGTCACATCCAGCTCTTCGGCCAAGCGCATCGCGATGCCTTCCGCCTCGGCGGCGAGTGCAGGGCTCGTCCGCGGCGCCGGTGCAATCACTTCGACGCAGATGCCGTCGGACTGCACCGTCTCGACCACCGACCACGCTCGTCGTTCACCAGACGGGCGTCGCGCGACCTGGACCGCCAACTCGTGCACGATCGGCACCCGCGCTTCGACGTACAACGGAATGTCCCGTAGCCCGACCGGCAGCTCCGCCGGCGGCTCGTCAAGCATCCAGACGCCGCGACCGTCGTAGCCACCGCGCACCGCCTTCAGGACGACCGGCCAGCCGTGCTCGGACCCGAAGCCGGCGATGTCGTCGGGTGTGCTCACGGCGGCAAAGGCAGGCACTGCGATGCCCAGCTCCGAGAGTCGGCGGCGTTGCACGAGCTTGTCCTGGGCGTGCAGCAATGCGCCCGGGCCTGGTCTGACCGCGATGCCGTCCTTGACCAGTGCGCGCAGATGGTCGGGAGGCACGTGCTCGTGGTCGAAGGTGAGCACGTCACATGCCTTCGCGAACCTGGTCAATGCCGTCATGTCGTCGGCGGCGCCGATCTCGACCTCGGCGGCGACGCGGGCAGCCGAGTCATCGTTGCGATCGGCCAAGACGCGCAACGGCACACCGAGCGCGATCGCGGCCTGATGCGTCATGCGCGCAAGTTGGCCGCCGCCAACCATGCCGACGACCGGCAAGTCGCTCATAGCCCGAGGTCACGCGCGATGAGCATGCGTTGCACCTCGCTCGTGCCTTCTCCGATCTCGAGGATCTTCGCGTCGCGCCAATGGCGCGCCACTGCGTATTCGTTCATGAATCCGTAGCCGCCGAAGACCTGTGTCGCGTCCCGCGCGTTGTCGACCGCGATCGTCGACGAGTAGAGCTTGGCGATCGCCGCCTCTCGCTTGAACGGTTGGCCGGCGGCCATGCGCGCCGCCGCGTCGTAGTAGGCCAGTCGAGCCACGTGGGTGCGCATCTGCATGTCAGCGATGCGGAAGGCGACGGCTTGGTAGGTGCCGATCGGCTGTCCGAACGCCTCGCGCTCCTTTGCGTAGCGCACGGACTCATCGACGCACGCCTGTGCCAATCCGACCGCGAGTGCGCTGATCGCGATGCGGCCTTCGTCGAGTGTGGACAGGAACTGCCGGTAGCCGCTGCCGCGCTCCCCGAGCACATTGCCGGCCGGCACCCGGCAGTCCTCGAAGACGAGCTCACGAGTGTCAGACGCATGCCAGCCGACCTTGCTGTACTTCTTGGAGGCGCGGAACCCCTGATGGGGCACCGGGACCATCAGGCTGGTCAGCTCGGGCCGGCCGTCCGCGCGCTCGCCGGTGCGGCAAAGCACCGTGACAAGTGTCGTGATGTCGGTGCCGGAGTTGGTGATGAACGCCTTGGTTCCGTTGATGACCCACTCGTCCGCGTCGAGCACGCCCCGCGTGCGCGGGTTGCCGGCGTCCGAACCTCCGCCTGGTTCGGTCAATCCGAAGGCCGCAAGTGCCGCGCCGCTGCACAGGTCCGGCAGCCATCGCCGCTTCTGCTCCTCGGTGCCGAAGCGGTAGACCGGCATCGAGCCGAGGCCGACGGCCGCCTCCAACGTGATCGCAACGCTGGAGTCCGCGCGCGCCAGCTCCTCGATGGCGAGGCAGAGCGCGAGGAAGTCGCCGCCCATGCCGCCGTAGTCCTCGGGAAAGGGCAGGCCGAACAACCCCATCTGGCCCATCTGGGAGATGACGTCGTACGGGAACTCTCCGGTCTCGTCGTAACGGGCTGCCTTCGGCGCAACGACCTCAGTGGCGAATTGTTCGACCGTCTTGCGCAGAGCCTCGTGCTCATCGTCGAGCCGGAAGTCCATGGCCGGCAGTCTCCCACGGTCGAAAAAAGCCGACCCGTAGCATCAATGGTCGTGGTCAGTCGCGCGCGAAGCTTCTATGACGCGTTCCGTGGCCTGATCCACGAAGTCGCGAAGTTCGGCGTCGTCGGAGCGGTTGCCTACGTCGTCACTGTTGCGGTGAGCAACGCACTTCGCTTCGGCCCGACCCGGCTGGGTCCGATCACCAGCCTCGGTGTCGCCATGATCATCGCCGCGACGTTCTCCTACTTCGCCAACCGGCACTGGACGTGGCGGCACAAAGAGCGACAAGGACTGGCGCGCGAATACGGACTGTTCATCGCCCTGTCCGTCGTCGGGTTCGTGCTGACCGAAGTGCCGGTCGGCTTCAGCGAATATGTCCTCGGTCTTCACTCACCGCTCGCCTACAACGTCTCCGGCAACCTGATCGGCACCGGCATCGGCACGGTTTGGCGCTTCTGGTCGTTCAAGCGCTGGGTCTTCCTGGAACCCGAGCCCGAGCGCAGCGACGACGCGGCGCACGAGGCCCTCGTCTAGAGCTCTTAAACGGGAGTGACCCCGTGCCGGCGGCGGCTGAAGCTGCGGTCCTTGCTCGCATGAGCGGCGAAGCGCCGGATCAGCTCTGAGCGCAGGTCTTCCGGCTCGACGATCGCGTCGACCACGAGCTCGCTCGCGAGGCGAACGATGTCGATGTCGGCGTTGTACTCGTCGCGCAGTTTCTGCACGAAGTCCGCGCGCTCCTGCTCGTCCTCGATCGCCTGGATGCGATTGAAGTAGACCGCGTTGACCGCCGCCTCCGCGCCCATGACCGCGATCATCGCCGTCGGCAGCGCGAGCGTCGCGTCGGTGTCGAAACCAGGACCTGCCATCGCATAGAGCCCTGCGCCGTAGGCCTTGCGAACGATGACCGAGATCTTCGGCACCGTTGCCTCGGAGACCGCGCTGATCATCTTCGCGCCATGGCGGATGATGCCTTCGCGCTCCACCGCGGTGCCCACCATGAAGCCCGGCACGTCGGCAAGGAAGAGCAACGGCACGTTGAACGCATCGCAGAGCTGGATGAACCGAGTGGCCTTGTCGGCGGAGTCGACGAAGAGCACGCCACCTTTGAACATCGGGTTGTTAGCGACGACGCCGACCACATGCCCGTCGAGGCGGCCGAAGCCGACCAGCAGCTCCTTGGCCCAGCCGGCGTGGATCTCGAACAGCGAGTCCTCGTCGAGGAGCGCCCGCACGTAGCGGCGCATGTCGAAGGCCTGACGCTCGCTCACCGGCACGAGACCGCGGAGGTCACCCTTGCCCGCGGGTTTCGCCTCGTCGTACGGCGGGTTCTGCTGCCAGTTGGACGGCAGGTAGGAGAGATACCTGCGCACCGTTTCCAGCGCCTCGCGTTCGTCCTTTGCGAGAAAGTGGCCCACGCCGGAAACCGACGTGTGCATCTTTGCGCCGCCCATCTCCTCGAGCGTGGTCTTCTCGCCGACAACCATCTCGACCATGCGAGCCGAACCGAGATACATCGAGGCATTGCCGTCGACCATCACGACCACGTCGCAGAAGGCGGGGATGTAGGCGCCTCCCGCCGCGCTCGGCCCGAACAATGCGCAGACCTGCGGGATCGAGCCGCTGGCTCGCACCTGGTTCCAGAAGATCCGGCCGGCACCGCGGCGACCCGGAAACATTTCCACCTGATCGGTGATGCGCGCCCCCGCGGAGTCGACCAACCAGACCATGGGCACTGCGGTGCGGTAGGCGGACTCGATGATCCGGATGATCTTCTCGACGGTGCGAGCTCCCCATGAGCCGGCTTTGACCGTCGAGTCGTTCGCCATGAGGCAGACCGGTCGGCCGTCGATCGTGGCGGTGCCGGTCACCACGCCGTCGGCGGGGAGGTCGCCCGCCACAGCATTGGCGAAAAGACCGTCTTCCACGAAGGAACCAGCGTCGACAAGAAGCCGGATCCGCTCCCGTGCGAAGAGCTTGCCTTTGTCTGCATTGGCCTCGTGGTAGCGCTGCGGACCACCGTGCAGCACGGCGTCCCGCAGCTCGGCGAGATGGGGGTGCCCCGGCGCGTCCTCAGTCACGACACGGGAGGTTAGCGACCCGTCCGAAATGCCTGCGCGGCCACGTGAGCGGCGTTACCCTCCCGAAGCAGGAGCAATGGGGGGTCACCATGCACATCGATCTTTTCGGCGTCGTCCTCTTCCTGCACATCTCGGTCGCGATCGTCGCGTTCGCAATGGCAGGCGTCATGCACACGTCGCTGCAGGCCGTCGCCCGCGCGCGGACGGTTCAGGAGGTGCGGTCCTGGGGGCGGGTCATGCACCGCATCGAGCCGCTGTTCCCGGTCATGGCGCTGCTGTTGCTCGGCTTCGGCATCTGGCTCGTGCACCTGGGCCACCGCACCGACGACGCCTTCTCCTACAAGGACGGCTGGGTCGTCACCGCCATCGTCGCGCTGGTCGCGGTCGAGGCGGTGGGCGGAGCCGTGCTGGCACCGCGAGGCAAGCAGTTCACTGCCATGATCGAGCAGGCCGCGGACGGCCCTGTGGCTGACGACCTGCACAGCCGGGCGGTCGACCCCGCATTCTGGTACGCCGCCCACATCACGACCTTCGCGTTTCTCGGCGTCGTGTTCCTGATGACGGCAAAGCCGGACGGGCAGTGGGCCTGGTTGTTCCCGACCGTCGGCGCAGCCGTCGGAGTCCTTCTGTCGAAGCTTCAGCTGGACGCGCTGCGATCTTCCGCCCGCGGTGCCGTTCCGGCGCAGCGCGAGGGCACCGAGGCGTCGGTCGAGGCGAAGGCCTGAGTCGAGGCGGTTAAGGCGAGACGGTTCGCGTGCGCGGACCGGCGCGAAGCACCTGGCTCGGCAAGGTCCGACCGACGATCTTCTCGGCCTGCGCCGCGACGTCGATCAGAGCGTCCAGATCCACACCCGTCGCGACGCCGAGGTCCTCGACCATGTGCACGAGCTCTTCGCTGGCCACGTTTCCGGTTGCGCCCGGAGCGTAGGGACATCCGCCCAGGCCACCCACACTCGCGTCATAGTCACTCACCCCTAGCTGCAGTGCGGCGAGCACGTTCGCCAAGCCGGTGCCACGGGTGTTGTGGAAGTGCAGGTTGAGCGGCGTGTCCGGATGCGCTGATCGAAACTCGCCGACGAGCCGCGTCACCCGAGACGGTGTCGCCATGCCGGTCGTGTCGCCGAAGCTGACGCTGTCCGCGCCGTCACGCACCGCGCGCGACGCCACCTCCAACACGCGCTCCACCGGGACGTCGCCCTCGTAGGGGCAGCCCCATGCGGTCGACACGATGACCTGCACCGGACGACCGGAGGAGTGCACGAGCTCGATCAGGGCGGCGATGTCGTCAAGCGACTCCTCGGTGGACCGGTTGACGTTCTTGCGGTTGTGCGTGTCACTGGCGCTGACGACAACTTCGAGGTCGGTGACACCGGCGTCCAGTGCGCGTTGGGCGCCGCGCAGGTTGGGAACGAGCGCCGAGTAGCGCACGTCGTCACTGCGGGTGATTCGCTTCCACACCTCATCGGCGTCGGCCATCTGCGGGATCGCCTTCGGATGAACGAAGCTGACCGCCTCGATCCGCCGCACGCCGGTCTGCGAAAGCGCGTCGATCAACTCGATCTTCGCGTCCGTCGGCACCGGGTCCTCGTTTTGCAACCCGTCGCGCGGACCGACCTCACGCAAGCTGATCGAAGCCGGCAAGTCGCTCATGAGCCAAGGCTATTCGGTGTCGTCGGGGCCACCGGCGCGGCGCAGGCGGAAGCCGTGCAGCAGCGAGTAGCCGCGCACCGGACGCGGTGGCACCCGGCGCAACTGCCATCGATCGTCGCCCTCGAGGGCTGCGGCCATCTCCCGGTCGACCAGCACCGTGCCGGGCCGGGCGATGGAGGTCAGTCGACTCGCGAGGTTGACCGGTTCGCCGTACACGTCACCGAGCCGGGACAGGACGGTGCCGTACGACGCACCGACTCGCACGTCCGGGAGCGGCTCGATCGCGGCGACCCG
>DASSEQ010000022.1:0-7119 GCA_035695245.1 Mycobacteriales bacterium
ATGTGGCTACCGCGCACCGCTTCTACTGCGGGCTGTCGACCGGGTTCTACGCCCAGGTTCCGCGTGCCTTCGGCATGGTCGGAGACGCGGTCGAGGTCGGCTGCCAGCTCGACGGCGCCGAGTGCTGCACCTACCGCATCACCTGGCAACGGGACATCAACGTCGCGGCCCCTGACGTGACCGGCTTGTCCCACAGCGCTGACCGCGTGAACGGGCGCATCGCTCACCTCGAGGAGATGCACCAGCTCGCGTCGCAGCTATTGTCCGCCGGCAAGGTCGACGACGTGCTGGCGAGGATCACCCGCGAGGCGGCACGAGCCGTGCAGGCACCGCGCTATCTGCTGGCGGTCCGGATCCAGGACTGCGACGAGCTGCGCGTCCATCATCGCGGTTTCCGCGATGGCACCTCGGCCGCCTTCGCTGACCGGCTCCTTGCCGGCTCGATCGGGGAGCAGGACGGCGTGCTCTGCGCCGATGTTGTGCACGAGGGCAAGAACTACGGTCGCTTCGCCGCGTGCTACCCCCGCGGCTCCCACTTCGCTGACGGCGACCGCCGACTCCTGCGGGCGTATGCGCGGCACGCGGCCGCCCTGCTGGCACATGTCGCGGCCCTGGAACAGGCCGCCGACGACCGCGACACTGCGCACGCTCTTCTGGACCTCGCGCGAGAGCTCGCCGGTGCCTCCACGGTCGCCGAGGTCGGCCGCCGCCTGGCCGAGTCGGTGTCCCGGGTCGTGGGCGCCGATGCCGCCTCGCTTTGGCTATGGGACGACGACAGCCACGAGCTCGTCCTGTCGCACTGGGCGGACCCGAGCGGAGTGGACTTCGCCGGTCCGCACCGGCTGCCGGCCACCGAGTGCGCTGACGTTCGCGGCTTCATCGACCACATGGGGCCCTATGTCGTCGACTTCGACACCGCTGATCCAACGACCCGCGCGCTGCTGGCGCCGAGTGGCCTGCGCCATGGCGTGGCCGTGCCGATCCAGCTGCACGGGGCGTTCGAGGGAATCGTCGCCGCCGGCTTCCGGCGCGGCCTTCCGGACCAGCAGGTGCTCTTCGCGCGGCTCGGTGGTCTCGCCGACCATGCTGCCGTTGCCCTGCAGAGCGTTCAGCTGCTGGAGCGGATCAGTCATCAGGCGATGCATGACAACCTGACCGGTCTCGCCAATCGGCAGAAGCTGGAGGAGCACGGCAAGCACGCACTGGCGCACGCCGGACAGACCGGGGATCGTGTCGCGTTGCTCTTCATCGACCTCGACCACTTCAAGCACGTCAACGACAGCCTCGGTCACGCGGCCGGCGATGAGCTGATCAAGTCGGTCGCCGAAAGAATTGCCTCCGCAACGCGACCCACGGATGTGCTTGCTCGTCTCGGCGGCGACGAGTTCCTGCTCATGCTCCCGAACGTCGCCGATAGCAGTGCGGCAGTGGCAGCGGCGAATCGCGTCGTGGAGTCGCTGAAAGCTCCGTTCGTGTTGGGGTGCGGTGAGCAGTTCGAGATCTCGTGCAGCATCGGCGTTGCCTGCTACCCCGACCACGGCGTCGACTACTCGTCGTTGGTCAAGGTTGCCGACGTCGCGATGTACGTCGCAAAAGCGAAGGGTCGCAACGGCGTGGAGCTCTACGACGGCTGCCCCACCGCGTGGGCGATGGACATGCCGGCCCAACGGAGCTACGAGGCGCTCAGCCTCTCCGGGCCGCAGCGCGACTACTGAGCACCAGCCCGGCGACGCACCACGCTCCGAGCACCGCGAAGGCCGTGGCTCGAGCCGTGTCGTATTGGCCCGTCAACGTGCCCCGGATCAGATCCGCCATGTAGGTCACCGGCAGCACGTGGTGCACGTCCTGTAGCCAGTGCGGGAGCCGGCTCAGCGGGAAGTTGATCGGTGAGAACAACATGACCGCGATTCCGAGCACGCTCGACAGTTGGCTTGTCACAGGCGGCGGGATCGATGCCGCAAGCGCGTAGCCGAGTGCAGCTGTCGTCAACGAGACGAGGATCACGGAGGGAATCACCAGCAGGCTCACATGCAGATGGATGTGAAACCGCAGGATCGCGATCACCAAGGTGACGATCGTTCCTGGGATCTGAACGAACACCCAGAACAGCACTTCCGCCAGCATCGGTGCCAACCGCGGCACGGGCAGTGCTGACACATACAGGTATCGGCCGTTGGTGCGCGCTTGCGCGACCTCCTGCGGAATGATGTTGATGCCCAACATGATGAGCACAACACTCGGGGCGCCGGTCGTGAAGAACAGAGCGACCGTCGGGGTGATGTGTGGCACGAGAAACGCAAATCCGTAGATGATTCCCACGCCGAGCACCACCTGCAGCATCAGCAGGATCATCGTGATCTGCCGAAGTCGAAGTGCGTTCCAGCGGAGAAGTAAGGCGACACTCCGCACGAGCTCGGTCATGCCGCGACCCCTTCGGTCTTGATCCAGGCGGCGTACACGTCTTCAAGAGAGGCCGGCGTCAGTGCAAACTCTGCGAGCACGCGGCCCTGCTGCGCGGCGGTCGCCCAAGCCATGGTTGCGTTGACGTCGGACATCTGCACGTGGGCGATCAGACGGCGACCGTTGACGGCGACGAGTGTGAGCCAGGACGGGAGATCTGGAGTATCGGTGCCCTCCAAGGTGCATTCCAGCCGCAGCGGTGCACCGAGGTTGCTCTTCAACGACGCGGGTGTGCCTTCGGCCAGCAACCGGCCGTCGCCGATGATGGCAAGCCGGTCGACGCAGCGTTCGGCCTCGAGCACGTTGTGCGTGACCAGGAGAACCGCCGCTCCGTCGTCGGCGAGCTGCTGAATCAACTGCCAGAGCGCACGGCGTCGGAGCGGGTCGACGTCGTTCGTCGGTTCGTCCAGGATGACGAGTCGTCCTGGCACGACGGCGGCCATGCAGAAGCCGGTCAGCCGCGCCATGCCGCCGGACAACGGCACGGGGCGGTCGGCGATCGAGGACATGTCCAGGGCATCGAGCAGAACCGTGCCGCGTCTGCGTACCTCTTCTTTGCTGCCGCCACGGATGCGACCGACGATGTCGATCGCTTGCCGTGGGCTGAGCCCCTCGACCGGAGCCGCTGCCTGTGGCTGGAAGCTGCACAGTTCGCGCGCCAGCGCGGGCCGGCTCACGACGTCGTCGCCGTCGATGCAGATCGAACCGGCGTCAGGCACCAGCTGGCCGAGAACCTGATGCACGAGGGTCGTCTTGCCCGCACCGTTGGGTCCGAGCAGTCCGAACACCTCTCCGGCGGCCACTTGGACGGTGATCCCGTCGTTGGCCCGCACCCCGCCGCGGTAGGTCTTCGTCAGTTCGACGACGTCTAGCAGCATCCGTCACTCCATGAGGTTTTCGCTGCCGCGCACGATGCGCTTCTCGAGCAGGGACAGCACGTCGGGCGTTGCGCGCACCGCGCCGAAGATGCGGATGCGTTCGATGGTTTGGTCGGCCAGCTCCGGGCTGACGCCGTTGCCGATGCGGAGTACGCCGACGACGAACATGTTCAGGCGTACGCCCATGCGTCGGGCGCCCTCGAGTTCGGCCTTGGTGACCAGCTGGTATCCGATTCGCGCGTCGGTCACGACTCGGCGTACGGACTCGTCATGCTCGTCGAGTACGCCTCGGATGCCGGCCCGGATGACGTCGGTGCGGCTCGCGAAGAGGCCTTCGGCGACCAGGACGTCGATCTTGCCGAGCTCAGCGGCCGGAAGGTTGACGCACACCTTCTCGGTCTCCACAATGCCCCCTTCAGGAATCCGAGTGGAATCTGAGCGGAGCATGGCAGCCGATTCGGACCGTGGCAAGGCGGGTTGGCCGCGCAGTTCTGTGAGCCCGGTCACTCGGGTGGCGCCGCTTTCGTCCGCCCGGACGATCGCGAGCCGAACGCATCGTGCGATTTCACGTCGCGGACCGGCTTCGGCGCCCGTACCGTCGGTGAGCGGATGCGGAATGGAGCGGGATGACCGAGGTAGAGACGTCGCGACGGGGCGCTGCTCCGCACGCCATGGCTCCCGCTGATCTCGACATCCGCCTGGTGCACAGCGAGGCCGAGGCTCGCACCGTGGTGCGCGTGCTGGCCCAGGTGTGGTCCCGCGATGGTGAGCTCGAGCCGCTCCCGCCCGAGCTCGCGTGGGTCTTTGCGCACTCGGGCAACTACGTCGCCGTCGCCTACACGGACGACGAGCCGGTCGGGGCTGCCATCGGCTTCTACGGCAAGGACGACGCCGGGCCACACCTGCACAGCCACATCGCCGGCGTCCTGCCCGCCTGGCAGGGGTCGAACGTCGGCTACCTGCTCAAGCAGCATCAGCGCCTGTGGGCCCTCGACCGGGGACTGGACCGGATCACCTGGACCTTCGACCCGCTGGTCGCACGCAACGCCTACTTCAACGTGGTCAAGCTCGGCGCGAGGCTCACGAGCTACTACGTCGACTTCTACGGCCCCATGCCGGACGACATCAACTCGGGGGACGAGACCGACCGCTGCCTCGTCAGCTGGCGGCTGGACGACGCGGTGGCCCGTGCCGCGGCGGATGGCCGGTTCGCCGCTGCGGATCTCGACGAGCTCGTCTCCCGCGGCGCGGTGCAGGTGCTGCATCCCGATGCGTCGGGTGCTCCGGTGCAGACACACGCGAGCGACCCGGTTCGGCTCGTGCAGCTGCCGCCGGACATCGTGGGGGTCCGGCAGACGGCGCCGGCACTGGCCCGTCGTTGGCGGTTGGCGCTGCGCGAGGTGCTCGTGACCGCCTTCGCCGACGGCCTCGAGGTCGCCGGTGTCACCCGCGACTCCTGCTACGTCGTCTCCGCGCCGGCGGATTGAGGCTGCTGCGGCGCGCGTTGCGGATGCGACCATGAGCGGCATGGCCAAGGCTCCGCCGGTCGCAGCCGTCGAGGACGCGGCCGCGCCCTCGTTGCGGCTGCTGGTCGACCGGCTGCACCCGGCCGTGCTGGACGTGGTCGCGGCGCCGGCCGGCCTCGACGCCGAAATCGGCGACCCGGTCATCCTCGATCCGGTCGAGCCGGCCGATGTGCCCCGCGACGCCATCGTGCTGGCGGTCGGCGTCGAAGGTGAGCGGGCGAGGGTGGCGCTGCTGCGCCAACTCGCCGACCTGGGGGCCGCGGCCGCCGTCATCAAGCACGTCGGGGAGGTGGAGCCGTCGGTCCTGTCCGCTGCGGCCGAGACCGGCATCGCCGTTCTGGTCGCGCCACCCGCCTTGTCGTGGGGGCAGCTCTACACGCTGCTGCTGACGGCTGGCCGCGCCGCTCCGGCGGTGCCTGCCCAGGTGAGTGACGCCCCGCTGGGCGACCTGTTCGCCCTGGCCAACGCGATCGCGGCGGCGGTAGGCGGCGCCACGACCATCGAGGACCCGACCAACCGGGTGCTGGCGTATTCCAACCTGGACCATCCGATCGACCCGGCCCGCCAGGAGACCATTCTCGGCCGGCAGGTTCCGTCGTCGTGGATCCAGCGGCTGCACGAGGCCGGCGCCTTCCGGCGCCTGTGGCAGAGCGACGAGGTGGTTCGCATCGCCGACTTCGTTGCCGACCACGAGTACCTCCCGCGCCTCGCGGTCGCCGTACGAGCCGGCGGCGAGCTGCTCGGCAGCGTGTGGGTCATCGAAGGACGGCAGCCGCTCGGCAGCGACGCCGAGCGCACGCTCCGGGACGCTGCCGACATCGCCGCCTTGCACCTGCTTCGGCACCGGGCCGCGACCGACGTCGACCGGCGCCGCCGCGCCGATGCGGTGCTTGCTCTGCTCGCCGGGACCGACCGCGCCGACATCGCCCGCGAGGCGCTGGGCTTCGACACGCGCCCGACCGTTGTGGTCGCCTTCGACGTCGCCGGCGGTCCTTCGCTCGGCGGGGCGAGCGCCGTCGTGGCGGCCCAGCGAGTTGCCGACCTGGCCGCCGTCTACTGCGAGTCCTACCGCCGGCAGGCCGCCTGCGCGGTCGACGGTGCCCGCGTCTACGCGCTGGTGCCCATCGACGACGACGGCAACAGCACGCCCGCGCAGACCCTCGCCGAGGCGATCGTCGAGCGAGCGGCGACGGCGCTACGCCTGCAGGTGCGGGCCGGGCTTGGTTCGGCGGACGCCTCCGCCGACGGCGCTGCCCGATCCCGCCGCGAGGCCGACGAGGTGCTCGAAGTGCTCGCCGCCGAGCCTGCCGGCGTGGTGGGCACCATCGACGGCCTGCGCCCCCGCGTGATCCTGCACCGGTTGTCCGACCTGGCCGCTCGGCATCCCGACCTGTCCTCTGGCCGGATCGAAGCGCTCGCCGAGCAGGACGCCGCAAAGAACACTGCCTGGATCCAGACGCTGCGGGCCTACTTCGACGCGTTCGGCGACATGGCCCGGGCCGCGGCCATGGTCAACGTCCACCCCAACACGTTCCGCTACCGGCTGCGCCGGATCACCGAGGTTTTCGGCTTGGACCTCGACGATCCGGACGAGCGGCTCGTGGCCGAGCTCCAGCTGCGCTTCCTCGACGCTCGCCGCTGAGCGCAGGGATCGCCGAGCCGGCGTCGAAGATCAATTCAGGGTGTGCCGCGGGCACAGCGAACAGGCGCTCAGTTGGTTGCGTCGTACGACGACGGCGCCGGTGCCCGCCCGGCACGATTGAGGCTTGAACGTCGCGAGGAGGGCCCGGACCGTGCTCTGGCGTCGCCTCTTGCGGGCAGTGGCGGTGCTCGTCGCGGCTGTCGTGCCGCTCGCGGGTTGCGGCCTGACGCATCTCAACGAGCTCAACTTCCGCGTGGACAACCGTTTGCATTTCCTCTCGCCGAAGGACCGCGCCAAGGTGCATCAGCCGGTCACCGTGTCGTGGACGGTTCACGGCTTTCGAATCGCAGCGCTCGGATCCGAGCCGGCGAGCCACGACGCCGGCTATTTCGCGGTGTTCGTGGACCGACAGCCGATCCAACCTGGGCAGACGATGAAGGCGGTGGCGTCCGGCGACCGGTTCTGTCAGCGCGATCCCAAGTGCCCGAACGTCTCCTACCTCAACGATCGCGGTGTCTACACGACGACCAACTCTTCGATCCGACTGGACACGATCGCCAACGTCGTCGGCAACAACGACAAGGTCCAGCTGCACAGTTTCATCGTCGTGCTG
>DASSEQ010000023.1:0-18781 GCA_035695245.1 Mycobacteriales bacterium
ATCAACCTGCGCACGACAGCAGCCAACGCGGGCATGCGGCTCTGGACTTCTGCGCGGCTTCCCGCGATCGCGCGAACGTTGACGCTGCGCGTCACATCACCCGGCCTGGTCGCGATCGACGGCTTCGGCCTCGCCACTCCGTAGCGCAAGCTGCTCCGATCGGGCATTCCGGACGGGTTTGCCGAAACGGTAGGCCACTGCCTCAGCCTGCATTACCGTCCTCTCATGAAGTGCCCGGCTTGCGGCACTGACGTGCCTTCAGCGGCAAAGTTCTGCCTGGAGTGCGGGGCTGCGCAGCTGATTGCATGCGCGTCTTGTGCAGAGCCGCTGCCTGCAGGTGCGCGTTTCTGCGGACAGTGCGGCGCGGCCGCAACCGCGTCGGCCGCTCCCGCTGCGAGCGTCACCATGCCGGCGCACTCAAGCGCGGCCGCCACCGAGCGTCGGGTGTGCTCCATCTTCTTCTGTGACCTGGTCGGCTTCACACCGATTTCGGAGGCGCGTGACCCGGAGGAGGTGCGCGAGCTGTTGTCGCGCTACTTCGACGTCGCTCGAACGCTGATCGGGCGCTATGGCGGCGTCGTCGAGAAGTTCATCGGCGACGCAGTGATGGCAGTGTGGGGCGCTCCGATCGCATCCGACGGCGATGCTGAGAGGGCGGTCCGCGCTGCCCTCGATGTCGTCGACGCAGTGCGCGAGCTCGGTCGGGAAAGTGGTGTCGAGCGCTTGGCCGCGCGCGCAGGCGTGGTAACCGGCGAGGTTGCGGTCACGGTGGGCGCGACCGGTCAGGGCATGGTGGCCGGTGACGCAGTCAACACGGCGGCCCGCGTGCAGACGGCAGCCGAACCGGGCACGGTGCTCGTCGACGAAGGCACTTGGCGGGTCGCCCGCGGCGCGATCTCGTTCGACGACATCGGCGACCACCTGCTCAAGGGCAAGGCCGAGCCGATCCGACTGTGGCGAGCTGAGCGCGTCCTGTCTGGTGTGGGCGGCACCCTACGAGTCGACGGACTCGAGGCGCCGATGGTCGGCCGCGACGCGGAGCTGCGGTTGATGAAAGAGCTGTTCCACGCCTGCGTCGATCGCCGGATGCCTCGGTTGGTGTCCGTCACCGGTCCCGCCGGTGTGGGCAAGTCCCGCCTCGGCTGGGAGTTCTTCAAATACGTCGACGGGCTCAAGGACATCGTCTGGTGGCACCGCGGCCGCTGCCTCTCCTACGGCGACGGCGTCGCGTTCTGGGCGCTGGCGGAGATGGTTCGGCAACGCTTCGGCATTGCCGAAGAAGACTCGACCACGACGACGGCCGAGAAGCTCACCGCCGGCCTTGCGCAGTGGGTGCCCGACCGCGTTGCTCACGACTACGTGGCGCCGCGGCTGGCACAGCTGCTCGGTGTAGGCGCCGACGGCGTCGCGTTCAACGGCGAGGAACTGTTCGCGGGTTGGCGGGTGTTCTTCGAGAGCCTGGCTGCGAAGGATCCCGTCGTACTTCTTCTCGAGGACGTCCAGTACGCCGACACCGGCCTCCTCGACTTCATCGAGCACCTCCTCGACTGGGCGCGCGACGTGCCGATCCTCGTCGTCACCCTGGCCCGACCCGAACTCGCTGACCGCCGACCGGGGTGGGGAATGGGGCGCCGCAACGGCACCGCCCTGGCGCTCGACCCGCTCGATGACACCGCGATGCGGGCCATGCTGGAGGGGCTCGTCCCCGGCATGCCCGACGCCGCCGCCGTCGCGATCGCACGGCAGGCCCAGGGCATCCCGTTGTACGCCGTGGAGACCGTGCGCATGTTGGTGGACCGCGACGTCGTGCAACCCATCGACGGCGTATACCGGCTGGTTGGCGACATGGGCGAGCTCGCCGTGCCGGACACATTGCAATCGCTGCTCGCAGCCCGGCTCGACTCACTCGATCCGGCCACCCGTCGCCTGGTCGCCGACGCCGCGGTGCTCGGCGGCAGCTTCCCGATAGAGGCGTTGATCGGCGTCAGCGGCTTGGCCGCGGCAGACGTCCAGAAACTCGTCGCCGAGCTCGTCCGGCGCGAGGTGCTCGCGGTGCGCACCGATCCACTCTCACCCGATCGTGGCCAATACGCCTTCGTGCAGACGATGTTCCGACAAGTCGCCTACGACACGCTGTCTCGCCGGGAACGCAAGGTCCGGCACCTGCAAGTCGCCGAACACCTGGTGCGCACGTTCGCCGACGGCGGCGAAGAGGTCAGCGAGGTCGTCGCCCAGCACCTGCTCGACGCGCTCGCCGCTGTGCCCGACGACGTCGACGTGCCGGAGATCCGCGACCGCGCCGTCAATGCGTTGGTGCGGGCCGCCGAGCGGGCGGAACGCACTGGCGCGCATGCCACGGCCTCGGCTGCGCTGATCAGAGCCGCTGATCTGCTTCAGGACGAAGAGTCGGAGAGAGGTGATCTTGCCGCCGCCGGGTTGCTGGAACGCGCAGGTCAGGCCGCCGGCACCGCAAGCGACCAGCAGGCCTCTGCCAGCTACGGACAACGAGCCGCTGAGCTCTACGAACGACGGCACGAGGTCGTCAAGGGCGCCAATGCCCGCAGTTCGGTAGGCGCAGCGCTACGCCGAAGCGGGCAGCTCGACGAGTCGCGCCGCGTGCTCAAGGAGGCGTTGAGCGCGCTCGACGGTCACGACGGAGCGGCAACCGTGTTGACTCTTGAAGAGCTGGCGCTGGCCGAGCTGATCGCGGGTCGGGGCGATGACGCCCAGAAGTGGCTGCACGATGCGTTGGCATTGGCGCAACGAATCCGGTTAGAAGAACACGCGCAGTGCCGGCTACTCGTCACGGCCGGCATGTGCGCCGGCTGGTCCAACCAGCGGCTCGAGGCGATTGCCTTCCTGCGCGAAGCCATCCGGCGTGCCGAGATCGCACAGGACCATCGAAACCTCATCGCGGCCTCGCTCAACCTTGCCGACACTGTCGCCGGCAACGATCCGGCGACAGCTGTCGACGTCGCGAAGCAGGCGGTCGCTCGGGCGCGGCTGGTCGGCAACCGGTTCCTCCTGCCAACCGCGGTGTCGAACATGGTGCAGGCCCAGTTGTTGACGGGTGAGTGGGACGACGCCGAGAAGGAGTGCCGACAGGAGATCGCCGGCGACCGCGCCGACGAGATGATCGGCTACCCGCTCGTCCTACTGCACGCATTGCGCGGCCAGACCGATGAGCTGGACGACTTCGTCGCGATGTTCGGGGCAACGCCGGCCAACGAAGACGAGCAACGACAGGCGAGCTACTACCTGGTCCGGGCGTTCACCGCGATGGCGCGCGGTGACAGCACGGCCGCGCGGGCACACGCGCAGCAGGTCCTGGATCTCGCCCCACAGATCGGCTGCGCACATGAGGCGACCCGATGGGCGTGGTTCGTCGCCGCAGAGTCAGCAGCGGGTAAGGACGCACTCGACGACATGGGTCGCTTGCTCGAATGGCTTGAACCTTTCCCCGTCGGTCACCTCGCCGAAGTGCAAGTGCTCGACCGCGACCGGGTGCGGGCAAAACTCTTGGGTCTGCGCGGGGATCCGGGCGCGACAGCTGCCTTCGAGGAGGCAGTCGTCGCCTTGCGCAAGTTCGGTTCACCGCTGCACCTCGCGCTCGGCCTGCTCGACCAGGCCGAATTCCTCGAGCGCAACGGCGCCGACGATCATGCGCGCGCCGCTGCAACCGAAGCGGCCCAGCTCGGCGAACAACTTCGGTCCGCGCCCATTCAGCGGCGTGCCGCTGCCATCGCCGGTGAGACACCCGCGACCGAGCACATCGCCGCGCCTTACGTCGCCGCTGACGCCGGCACGGTCTGAGGCAGCATCGCGCGCAGGTGCGCGCCGATCTCCTCGCGCACCGGCGCGCCGGAGAGCACGACGTCGACCATGGTGAGCGACGTGTGCGTGTGTCCGCGCGCCCGCACATGCGTCACATCCACCCCGGCCGCCGCAAGCGCGTCGGCGTAGGCAGCGCCCTCGTCGCGCAGCGGGTCGAACTCCGCTGTCACGATGACGGCCGGTGGCAGCCCCTGCAGCTGAC
Source organism: Mycobacteriales bacterium (assembly GCA_035695245.1). Taxonomy (GTDB): domain Bacteria; phylum Actinomycetota; class Actinomycetes; order JAFAQI01; family JAFAQI01; genus DASSEQ01. The sequence continues at coordinate 4,037 of DASSEQ010000023.1, forward strand.
CGCGCAGCGGCGACGCGCTCGGGCTCTCCCGATCGGCCGGGTCGATGTAGTGATCCCAGAACCAGTGCATGAGACCGCGGGTGAGCACGTAGCCGTCCGCGTTCTCCTGGTAGGACGGGCGGCTGAAGTCGCAGTCCGTCACCGGCGTGATGAGGAGCTGACCGGAGATCTCCGGACCGCCGAGGTCACGCGCGCGCTGGCAGGCGATCGCAGCGATGTTGGCGCCCGCGCTCCAGCCCGCGACCGCGACCTGACCCGGCACTCCACCCACCGATACGGCGTTCGTCGCGACCCAGGAGACCGCCGCGTAGGCGTCGTCGGCCGCCGCGGGCCAGCGATGCTCGGGCGCGTGCCGGTAGTTGACCGACACGACGACGGCGCCGGCTCGGTCGCAAAGGTCGCGGCAGAGCGGGTCGTCGGAATCGAGGTCGCCGAGCACCCAGCCGCCACCGTGGAAATAGACGACAACGGGATGCGGTCCCGGAGTCGAGGGACGGTAGAGCCGGTAGGCCAGCGGCCCGTCCGGCCCGGGAAGCACACCGTCGACGACCTCGCCGACGTCGGGACCTTGCGGACGCTCTGCCTGCGCCATCGCCATGAAAGCTCTGGCGTTGTCGGCCGACATGGACTCGAGCGGCGGCAGCTCCAGCGCGGCCATCGTCTCCAGGACGAGCTGGACGTCCGGCTGCAAACGTTGTACGACGCCGTCGTTGCACTGCTCGCTCGACGGACCGGTTAGCCGGAATCCGAGGTAGTCCTGCGCCCGGACCTCGTCGCAGGCGCGACGATAGGTGTCGACGCCGCCGATATAAGGATAGAAGACGCGCGGCTTGCCCGGCACGTTCGCACCCATGTACCAGGAGTTGGCTCGCGGATAGAGAGTGATGTCGGCGCAGTCAGCGACGTGCTGGTTCCAGCCGGACTCCGCGACCGGCGTTGGTTCGATGACCTCGAAGCCTGCTTCGCGCATGTCGGAGATGCAGTCGGCGATCCAGTCGACGTGCTGCTCGATCGACACTGTCATGTTGGACAGCACTGACGGGCTGCCTGGGCCGGTGACGGCAAAGAAGTTGGGGAAGCCGACCGTGGTCAAGCCCAGGTAGGTCGACGGTCCGTCGGCCCACTTCTCTTTCAGCGTGACGCCATTGCGACCCGAGATGTCGACGGCGACAAGCGGTCCGGTCATCGCATCGAAGCCGGTCGCGAAAACAATGGCGTCGACGTCGAAGGACTCCTTTGCGGTGTCGACGCCGCTTTGGGTTATCGATGCGATCGGGTTCGCTCGCAGGTCGACGAGGCGCACGTGCGGAAGGTTGAACGTCGCGTAGTAGCCGGTGTCGAGGCAGGGCCGCTTGGTGCCGAACGGATAGTCCTTCGGACAGAGCGCCTCAGCCGTCTCCGGGTCATCGACGATCTCGCGGATCTTCTCGCGCAGCATCTCGGCGACGATCTCGTTGGACACCGGGTTGACGCCCTGGTCCGCGAAGATGCCGAGGATCGAGAAGAGCTCGCCTTCTTGCCACGCGTTCTCGAACCGCTCCCGTCGCACCTCCGGCGACGCAGTTGCACCCATGATCATCGTGATCTCGCGGGGCACACCGCCACGCGACCATTTCGCGGCCTCCCGATAAGCGTCCCGATCGGTGGCCAGCTGCTCGAGCCGGTCCGGTGGCGGTGCGCCGTTGTGCGCCGGGATGGAGAAGTTGGGGGTCCGCTGGAAGACGACCAGCTCCTGGGCTTGCTGCGCGATGAGCGGGATCGACTGGATCGCAGAGGACCCCGTGCCGATCACCGCAACCCGCTTGCCGCTGAAGTCGACCGGCTCGTGCGGCCACTTGCCGGTGAAGTAGACCTCGCCGGCGAAGTCGGCGGCGCCGGGAATGTCCGGTGTCTTCGGCAGCGACAAGCAACCGCTCGCCATGACGTAGAAGCGACACGTCACGTCCTCGCCCGAGTCGGTGCGCAACCGCCACTTGCTCGTCGCGTCGTCCCAGACAGCAGAATCGATGCGCGTGCTGAAGACGATGTCGCGGCGCAGGTCAAAGCGATCAGCCACGAACCCCAAGTAGGCGAGGATCTCCGGCTGCGTCGCGTACTTCTCCGACCACGTCCACTCCTTCTCCAGCTGTGGGTCGAAGCTGAAGGTGTAGTCGGTGGTCGGGATGTCGCAGCGCGCGCCCGGGTAGCGGTTCCAGTACCAAGTGCCACCGACGTCGTCGGCGGCATCAAAGGCCTTCACCGAGAGCCCGAGCTCCCGTAGCCGGTGGACCAGGTAGAGCCCGGCGAAACCGGCACCGACAACTGCGACATCGACGTCCATCCCCCGAGCATCTAACGGCAACGCCGTTGTTGTCACGGTGTCAGCAAGAACGTCCGCACCTGGTGCGCCCCGAGCGTGATCTCCAGGTCGCTCAAAAGCGCCGGCTCGCCGAGGCCTCGCTCGAGGTGGTCGACCGGTTGGATCCTGGTCATGGGCAGCCTCGTGGCGAGGCGCACCCGCCGGCGGCTGCCGCCCGCTTCATGCAGGCGTACGACGACACCCGAGCCGTCCTCCGCACGCTTGACCGCCGAAACGACAGCAAGATCGTCGTCAACCTCGAACAGCGGTCCGGGCGTCTCACCACCGCCGCCTCGGACGAACCGGAGCGGCGTGTTGAGCGCCCATGCCTCGCGCACGACCGGCAGCCTGGTGCCGTCGTGCGGCAGCACGCTCACGGTGACGCGATGCCGACCCTGGTCGGCGTCGCCGTCAGGCCAGGTCGGGCTTCGCAGCAGCGAGACGCGCACCGCCCCGTCGAAGACGTCATGGCCGTAACGCCCGTCGTTGAGCACCGCCACCCCGAACTCGCTTTCCCGGAGATCGACCCAGCGGTGGGCGCAGACCTCGAAGCGAGCGGCATCCCACGAGGTGTTGGCGTGGGTCGGCCGATCGACGGCGCCGTACTGGATCTCTGCTGTCAGCACGCGCGACTGCACGTCGATCGGAAACGCGAGCTTGAGCATCGTGTGCCGCTCGTGCCAGTCGACGACGGTCTCGAAGTCCAGCCGGGGCGACTGCGCAGTCATCGTGATGCGTTGGACGAACGTGGAGTCGCCGGCCCGCCGACGCACTTCGAGGACGCCGCGCAGTGGTCCGCTCTCGACGATCGCTACCGAGTCGCAGGACACGAGATCGATCGCGGTCGCCATCGTCCAAGCGTCGACGTCCCACGCGTCCCACGCCGCCGGCCGATCATCGAGCAGCTGCAGCATCCCGAACCCTCGCCCGGGCCGAACGACTTCCCGACGCGCCCGCAGGTCGATCACGCTCGTCACGGCGCCGGTGGCATCCCAGCCGATGCGCAGGATGCCGTTGTCCATGAAGTCGTTGCCGATGTCGAGCGCCCTGGGCGCCGGCTCCGTCGGTGCATCGGACAGCGAGACAGCCGCCATCGGCGGGACCGCGACCCACCGGGTCGCGCCGTCGACGTCTGCCGCTTCAGCCCGTGCGAACGGCGAGGCGTTGACCGCGACACGGTGGTCGCCGGGACCAACGACCTGCTGCAGCAGCGCGTCGCGCAGCTGACCGGATCGCGTGCTGATCCGGTCGTAGGCAGCAGTCGTGTCGCCGTGGACCCACCCGATGCTGCTGCCGGGAAGCATGTCGTGGAACTGGTGCAGGAGCAGCTCCGACCACATCGCGTCCAGCTCCGTCGCCGGATAGACCGAGAGGTCAGCTGCGCACGCCCACAGCTCGAGCTCGCGCAGCTCGCCTTCGAGGCGACGGTTCGCGGCCTTGATCCGCGCCTGCGTGGTCAGGGTGCCGCGATGCTTCTCCAGGTAGAGCTCGCCGACCCAGTCCGGGAGGCGATCAGCGTCGCGGGCCAGCTCGGCCCAGAACTCAGACACGCTCACACCTGAGTCGACACGCGGCAGTCCGTCGACGTCACGCATCCGGCGGATCCGTTCGATCTGCAATCTCGTCGGACCACCGCCGCCGTCACCGAAGCCGTAGAGGTAGATCCCGACATCGAGATCGTGCTCGGCCAACCGGGAGCCCGCGGCATCCAGTTGAGATGCATCGGTGTTGCCGGTGTAGGTGTCTGCCGGTGGCAGATGCGCGAGCACTCGCGCACCGTCGACACCTTCCCACCAGAAGCTGGTGCGAGGAATCCGGTTGGTCTCGTTCCACGACATCTTCTGCGTGAGGAACCGGCTGATTCCCGCGCCGCTCATGAGCCCTGGCAGTGTCGCCGGATAGCCGAAGACGTCGGGCAGCCACACCTCTTCGGCCTCGACCCCGAAGTGGTCTCGCCAGAACCGTTGGCCGTGCAGCATCTGGCGGATCAGCGACTCCCCGCTCGGCATGTTGCAGTCCGGCTCGACCCACATCGCGCCGACCGGAAGCACGCGACCGTCGGCAACGCGTTGGCGCAGGCGCTCGAACAGCGCCGGCTGGTCATCGCGCAACCACGCGAGCTGCTGCGGCTGGCTGATCGCGAACCGGTAGTCGTCGTAGTCATCCATGTAGGCGAGCAGGTTCGCGGTCGTGCGCGCGATCTTGCGGCGCGTTTCCCGCACCGGCCACAACCACGCCGAGTCGATGTGCGAGTTGCCGATGGCGAACAGTCGGGGTCGCCGGGCGTCACCGGCACGCCAGCTCGCGTCCACCTGCGTCAGTGCCGCAGCGAGCGTCGCGTCGAGATCGCCGAGGTCGAGATCGTCGAGCACCTTCTCGAGTGCAGGTCGCCAACCCGCCGACAGCGCGGCGAGATCGCGGAGCACGGACAGGTCGTGGAAGAGCCGGCGTACGTCGGGCCGCAACGTGCCGACCTCAGCGCGTCGGAGCTTCCACAACAGGGGCCCGGACTGCACCCCGGTCGGCAGGGGTGCGGCCGGCCCACCGTTGACCCACGCCTGCGGATTGGCTGCGGCTTCGACGAAGACTTCGACCGCCTCGCCGGGTGCGCAGCCATCGCTCCACCGGTAGTCGTGGTGGTGGCGGGCCAGACCCTGGACCGGTTCTCCGTCGCGGTAGAGCAGGCCTTCGGCGGCGAAGCCGGTCGCGTCACCGCCGAGGTCGATGGAGACGATCGCTCGTCCGGCCGCGCCCGTGACACCGGTGAGATGGAACCACCAGGTGTCCCACGGCGCACCCCAGGCATCACCCACTGCAAAAGGCTGGAACGGCAGCTGCATCGCCTCGGCGAAGGGAACTGGCTCCCCACCGACGACAGCAGCCGTGACCGCGAGCGGCGCGCGAGCGGTGATCGATGCGGCCTTGAGGAGCGAGATCGCGTTCGCGGCGCGATCGAGAAGTTCTTCCGGCACGAGGCGCAGCCTGCCATCGCGACGAAGGGCGCGCTACCTTCCGGCCATGCGGTCGGCGCCGGGGAGAGTGAACCTCATCGGCGAGCACACCGACTACGCCGGCGGTCTCGTGCTGCCCTTCGCCATCGGCCTGCGGACGACCGCCACGGCCGAGGCAAATGGGCGAGACGTCGTGCGCATCCGAAGCCGCGAGCAGCCGGACGAGGTCGTCGAAGTGCACCTCGCCGACATCGACGACGGCCGCGTCGAGGGCTGGTCGGCGTACGTCGCCGGTGTCGTTGCGGTGTTGCGTCGGCGGGGCCACGACGTCGGCGGCACCGACATCAGCGTGGCCGGCGACGTGCCCCCGGGCGCCGGCCTCGCCTCCTCCGCTGCCTTGGAGTGTGCAGTTGCCGCAACGCTGTCCGACGCCTTCGCTCTCGAGTTGACCGACGACGAGATCGCGGCGGTTGCACATGCCGCTGAGAACGACGTGGTCGGCGTGCCGTGCGGCGTGATGGACCAGCTCGTCTCGGTGCACGCCCTAGCCGGGCACGCGCTGCTCATCGACTGCGCGACATCGCAGCTGGAACACATCCCGTTCGAGCCGCATGCACAAGGCTTCGACGTGCTCGTCGTCGACACATTGGTGCGGCACTCGCTGGCCGACGGCGCCTACGCGGAGCGGCAACGCTGGTTCTTCGAGGCGGACGACGACTCAGACGTCCATCGGCGCGCGACCAGACACGTGCAGTCGGAGAACGAACGCGTGCGCGCAGCGACCGAAGCACTGCGGTCAGCGGACTGGCAACGGCTCGGGCAGCTGCTGGTGGCCTCGCACGAGTCGCTGCGTGACAACCTCGACGTCAGCTGCCCCGAGCTCGAGCTCGCCGTCGAAACGCTGTTGCGCAACGGTGCCATCGGTGCCCGGCTGACCGGTGCCGGGTTCGGTGGCAGCGTCGTCGGTCTGGTGCCGTATACCCAGGCCGATGCGGTGGTCGCCGCCCTCGGCGATGCGTTCGGACGTGTCGGATTGGCCCGCCCGGTGGTTCGACAGGTCACCTCCGGTGCCGGCCTCGGAGCGGAAAGCACTGACAGTCGCCCGACATAGGCTGGCCGTCATGACGCAGACGAGGGCGACGTTTGCCGAAGCGCGTCAAGGACGGGCACCGGCCGGCCTGGTGCTCGCACTTGTGTGCGTGGCGCAGTTCATGGTGGTGCTCGACGTCTCCATCGTGAATGTCGCGCTGCCATCGATCGGCGGTGATCTGCACTATTCGCAGTCCGGCTTGCAATGGGTCGTCAATGCCTATGTGCTGACCTTCGCCGGCTTCTTGCTGCTCGGCGGGCGGGCCGCCGACCTTTTTGGTCGCCGGCTGGTGTTCATCGCCGGCCTGGCGTTGTTCTCCGTCGCGAGCCTGTTCGGGGGCCTCGCCCAAACGTCCGGCGAGCTGACCGCCGCTCGGGCCGCCCAGGGGCTCGGTGGCGCCGTTCTGTCACCCGCGACTCTGACGATCATCATGACCACGTTCACGGACGGCCGGGAGCGACACCGGGCGCTGGGGTTGTGGAGTGCGGTTGCCGGAGCGGGCGGCGCCTCCGGCGCGCTTCTCGGGGGCATCCTCACCTCCGGCCTGTCGTGGCGGTGGGTGTTCTTCGTCAACGTTCCGATCGGCGCGCTCGCGATCCTCGCGTCATATCTGTTCTTGACCGAGACGCGTCGGCTCGACGGCGAGCGAAGTCTCGACATCACCGGAGCTCTCACCGCGACCGCAGGGCTCGGCGCGTTGGTCTACGGGATCGTCGGCACGGACACGCATGGCTGGGGATCTGCGCAGACCATCGTGCCGCTGGTCGTCGGCGTTGCGTTGCTGGCAGCTTTCGTGCTCGTCCAGGCCCGCTTCGCACGGGCGCCCTTGATGCCGCTGACGTTGTTCAAGTCGCGGTCGCTGTCGGTGGCCAACATTGTCATGACACTGCTCGGCGCGGCGTTCTTCTCGATGTGGTACTTCCTCACGCTCTACCTGCAGGAGGTGCACCACTACAGCCCGATTCGGGCCGGCTTACTTTTCTTCCCGATGGGCGTGACCATCATCATCGGTGCCCAGCTGGCCGGGCGGCTGGTCACCGACCTCGGGCCGCGACGCGTGCTGATGATCGGACTCGTCTTCGGCGCCGCCGGTTTCGCGCTGCTCAGCACACTGTCCGCCGGCAGCTCCTACGTCGGCGGCGTGCTGCCTGGAAGCCTCCTGACAACGTTCGGCACCGGGCTGTGCTTCACCCCACTGGCCGCGGCCGCGACCAGCGGCGTCCCGATGCAGCTCGCCGGCCTGGCCTCCGGTGTCCTGAACACATCCCGCCAAGTGGGTGGATCGATCGGCCTGGCCGCGCTGGCGACGCTGGCGACCGCACGGGCTGCCGACGTCGTCGGCGGCCGACCCGGCGCGCACCTGCGCGCTGTCGGTCTCACCGACGGCTTCGACCGCGCCTTCCTCATCGCGGCCGCCGTGACGGCGGTTGCCGCGATGGCGACCGCGTTGCTGCCCAAGCACACCGCGCCGCCGCCGTCCGCTGCGGCGACGGAGGTCGGCACACCGACCCCCGCCCTCGCGGCAGATGCGTAGTGTCCTGAGTCAGAAGGCACTAGTGGTTTCGCAGGGCGTTGATGAGCTCGCTCTTGGTCATCTTGGAGCGTCCCTCGATGCCGATCTCCTTGGCGCGGCCCAGCAGATCTGACTTCGACCAGTCGTCGTAGCTGCCGGCCTTGCCGCCCTTGCGCCCGGTCGTGGACCGGGAAGAGCCGGCGGACGCGTTGGCGATGCGGGCCGCCTTCTCCTTGCTCGCACCTTCCCGACGGAGCGCTTGATACTGCCGCTCGTCCTTGATCTGCGCCCTGGGCATGCCTGCCTCCTCGCTCCTAGTCGTCACCTCTTCGTCCTGGGATGCCCGATCATGTGGTGAATAGACCTCGATACGGTGGGCGGACGCCGTCGAGGAGACGCTCATGCAGGTAGGCCTTCACGTTTCCAACTTCACCTGGCCGGGCGGACCGCCCACTCTCGCCGAGGACCTCGCGCGGGTGGCCGCGACCGCCGAAGAGCAGGGCTTCGCCAAGCTCTCGGTGATGGACCACATGTGGCAGATCGGCCACATCGGCCCACCAGAGAACGAAATGCTCGAGGCCTACACGACGCTCGGCTATCTGGCCGGTCGCACGTCGCGCATCGAGCTGCTCGCGTGGGTCACCGCGGTCGTCTATCGCGAGCCGGGCCTGTTGGCGAAGGCGACCACAACGCTTGACGTGCTCTCGCAAGGCCGTGCGTGGCTCGGCATCGGCGCTGCGTGGTTCGAGGGGGAGGCGCAAGGTCTCGGCCTCGACTTCCCGTCGACCGGGCAACGCTTCGAGCGACTCGAAGAGGCACTGCAGATCTGCCTGCAGATGTGGAGTGACGACGATGCGCCGTACGACGGCAAGCACTACCAGCTGAAGCGCACTCTCAACGCGCCGCAGTCACTGCGACGCCCGCACCCGCCGATCCTGATCGGCGGCGGCGGAGAGCGGAAGACGCTCAAGCTGGTGGCGAAGTATGCCCAAGCGTGCAACCTGTTCGTCGGGCCGGAGCTGGAGCACAAGCTCGAAGTGCTGCGCCGGCACTGTGACGACGTCGGCCGCGACTACGACGACGTCATCAAGACGGTGATGGGCCGGCTCGATCCCGGCCCGGACGGCGAGAAGGTCGACAAGCTCGTCAGCGAGATGCAGCGGCTGGCCGGGCTGGGCATCAGTCACTACCACGGCTCAGTGCCCGACGTCGCTTCGATCACGCCGTTGGAGATCCTGGGCAAACACGTCATCCCTGCCGCTGCGCAGATGTGACGGTCAGTCCTCGCTGATCCGGCGGCGCAACGCCAACATCGCGGCAGCTGCCAATGTCAGACCGCCGAGCACTGCCGGTGGCGTGCCGTCACCGGTGTCCGCGAGCCCGCCACGAGCGCCGGTTGAGTTGCCGCCACGATCGCCGTGCACCGACCGATGTGCTGTCGGCTTCGGCGTCGGCGCACAGCCAGCCGGCACCGGCCGGCGCACTGTGCCCTTGGCCTTCTCTTGACGCGGCTGGGTGATCGTCGACGGAATCTGCGGGTCCTGCACGATCGGCTCGGTTTGCGTCGCCAGCGATCCGATGGTTCCGGTGATGGTGCACTCGGTGAGCACCCGGGGATCCGCCCGGTTGGGCACGACCGCCAGCACGTCGGTCGGCAGCGACGCGTCCGCAGGCCGGCCGAAGCTCATCGCGGCGGTGAGGTCGCCGACCGCTCCGCGCCGCCACGCGGACAGCCCTGGTCGGCGACGGGTCGCGTCGCGCATCGGGATCGGTGCCGGCTTGCCGATCGCGTGCGACCAAGTCTCGATGAAGCGAAGCGTCGAGGTGTGGTCATAGCGCGTCGAGTCGACGAGGGGGCCTCCGCCGGGTTGCGGATTGCGCGAGAAGGGTGACACCACCAGCATCGGCACCCGAAAGCCCAGGCCGATCGGTTCGCCGGACAGGTCGACGCCTTTGACCGTTGTCGCCTCCGCACGTGCCTCGGCGGTGAGCGCCTTTTGGTTGAGGTACTCCCCCGCCGTGCCGGCCGGTGCCGTGAACGGTGGCACATGGTCGAAGAACCCGCCGTTCTCGTCGTAGGTGATGAACAGCACCGTCTTGGACCACAGCGGCGACGTGGCGAGGGCGGTGAGAACGTTGTGCGTGATGCTCATGCCCCACTCCGGCGGGGCGGGCGCATGCTCGGTGTCCGCGAGGTCCGCGAGCAGCCATGACACCTGCGGCAGCCGGCCGCTGGCACAGTCGAGTGCGAAGTCGGCCGGGAACGTGTTGGAGCCGAACGCGGCTGCGGCCAGTGCGGGGTCGCCACCGATCGGGCGGTACTGCGGGAAGTAACGGAGCACGTTGTCGCCGAGTTGGCCGTCCGGCGTGCCGTAGACCTTCCACGAGATGCCGGCCTTGGTGAGCACCTGCGGATAGGGCACCCAGCGCCCGGCCGTGCCGAGATCGGCACCGGGGTTCTGAACCGTGCCGATCTTGGTGTTGAGGAACTGGCAACCGCCGTCCCAGCCATCCGGGTCGATGGTGCCGGTCATCGAGTACAGCCGGTTGATGTCGGTGCCGGCAATCATCGAGCAGCAGTAGTTGTCGCAAATGGTGAAGTGGTCCGCGAGCGTGTAGTAGAAGTCGAGATCCGACCGGTCGTAGTAGCCCATGGTGATCGCCGCCTGCAACGCATCCGGCTCGGTGGCAAGGTGGCTGTTCATCCAGTTGTTGTTCTTGCCCTTGTTCCACGAGTCGTGCTGGCCGGCCCATTGGTGCTCGACGTCGTTGGTGCACTCACCCTGACGTGGTGGCAGGGTGACAGCGGTGTCGAGATGAAAGGGAAGCATCGGGTTGGGGTAGCCCGTCGGCGTGGAAGGCGGCACGTAACGCTGCTGGAACGCGGCGAGCCCACCGGGGGCGCTCCGATCGTCGAACCCGCGTACGCCGGGATAGCTCCCGAAGTAGTGGTCGAAGGACCGGTTCTCCTGCATCAGGATGACGATGTGCTCTATCTGAGCGAGCTTGTCGTCGACACAGCCAGCGGCCGCCGCGGCCGGCGTCGATCGACCGGCGACAACCGCTCCCGCACCGACCACGCCGGCGGCTCGGAGCAGGTCTCGCCGCGAGGGTCGGGTCGTCACGTGCGCAACCTATCGGGCCGTCACCCGACAAGACGCGCGATCGGGCCGGTGTCGATCCAGCTGCCGACCGGCTTGAGCCGACCACTGTCCACGATGCTGATCTGCGTGAACGTGTTGCACAGTCCCGGCAGCAAGGGGATCTGCTTGCCGTCACACGTGAACGCATGACTCATGAAGCCCGGCCGTTGGTTCGTCGCCTTGAAGGCGGCCGACACGGCCGCCGCGGTCACCGGCCCCTTGATCCCGGCGAGCACGTGTTGCAGCACGACGACATCGCTGAACCCCGCCTGCGACAGCAGTGACGGCTCGAGGCCGGCGTCATAGGTGTGCACTGCAGCGAGGTACGTCGCCACGTCAGCGTCGGAGGTGTCGGTGAACGGCAGATAACCCGACGCGATGATGCTCCCGTTCAGCGAGCTGCCGGCGGCACTGATCACCGACTGCGAGCCGCAGAAGCTGGGATACATCATCGTCGTCTTGAGTCCGACCGCGGCAACGCCCTGGATGATGCGGCCGCAGTCCTGAGCCGGAAAGACCGCGATGACTGCCTGCGGGTGGCGGGCAGCGACAGCGGACAGCACCGGCACGACATCAGGGGTGTTGCCTTCGACCGGAAACAGCTTGAACTGCGAGACGCCTTTCTTGCGCACGATGCTGGTCAGCAACGTCGCCGCCTGCGAGAGCAGCCCCGGCACATCGGAGTAGACGACCGCGAGGTTCGTCACATGCAGCGTGTCCGCGGCATAACCGACCTCGCCGAGCACCTCGGTCGCCGTTCCACCAGTGAGCATGTAGGAGCCGCCGCTGGTCAACGGGTCGGTGGCTGCCGGTGTCCCGCCCACGTAGGGAATGTGGTTGTTCTGCAACGGTGGGAGTGACGCTGCCGCACCGAGATCAACGCCGCCGATCACCGCGACAGGGTGAGCGGCCAGCAGCTGGTTGGCACATGCCTGAGAGGACTCCGGTGTGCCTGTGGTCGTGCACGTGACGAGCTTTATCGGCTTGCCTGCGATGCCGTGCAGTGTGTCGTTGACGTAGTGCTCTGCCACTACAGCGCCGCGGCGCAACTCCGGGAACGAGCCGACTGGGGCGTCCTCGGTGTTGATGAGCCCGATGACGATGCCGGCAGCCGGTGCAGTCGGTGCCTGCTCCGCGCCGCTGGAGCCCGAGCCGTGCGAGCACGCTGCGAGCGAAAGCGCGGCGGCGGTCAGGATTGCCGCCTTCCGGATCAGACGGTGCATGCACCGATTGTCGCCGCGCGCCCTCAGATGCGCTGCAACCGGCGGCTGAGCCGCCATTCTTTGTGCTATCTCGACCTACGTTCAGTTCCTGTTGCTCGGACTCGGCTCCGGCGCGATTTACGGTGCCCTGGCGCTCGGGCTGCTGCTGACCTACCGCGCCTCCGGCGTCATCAACTTCGCCCACGGCGCCGTGACGATGTACGCGACGTACGTGTTCGTCGGACTGCACACGACCGGCGATTTGCTCCTTCCGCTGCCGGGTGCGGCCGGGCTGGTGCACGTCGCCACGCTGCCGACGCCCGCGGCAGCGGTCGTGGCCGTCGCCACGGCAACCGTGTTCGACCTCGTTTGCTACTGGCTCGTCTTCCGGCCACTGCGCACCGCTCCGGCACTGTCTCGGGTGGTGGCGACGGTCGGGCTCATGGTCGCGCTACAGGCAATCGTGACCGTTCAAATGGGTGCGGACTCCGTCTCCGTCCCGACGGTGCTCCCGGACCGGCCGCTGGTCATCGGCTCGGTGCGCCTGCCGGAGGACCGGCTCTACCTCGCCGCCCTCGTCGTCGTCGCTGCCAGCGCCCTCTGGGCGGTCTACCGCTTCACCGGCTTCGGTCTCGCCAGCCGGGCAGCTGCCGAGGATGAAACCGCAGTTGCGCTGCTCGGTCGATCGCCGGACGCCATCGCGGCCGCAAACTGGGCTCTGGCAGGCGCACTGGCGGCAGTCGCCGGAATCCTGGTCGGTCCGATCACGACCCTCGACCCGGTCACTTTCACGTTGCTCGTCGTGCCGGCGCTCGCCGCGGCCTTGGTCGGCGGGTTGACGTCGTTTGCCGGCACCACCGCGGCCGCGCTCGGCCTGGGGATGGCCCAGTCCGAGCTGGTCGAGGCGCAGGTGCACGCCAGCTGGCTGCCGGCGACGGGGATCGGCCAGGCGCTGCCGCTCGTGCTCGTCGTCGTCGTCGCCATCGCGCGTGGGACTCTCGTGCCCGCGCGGGGTTCGATCGTCGTACGGCGACTTCCCACTGTCGGCCGTGCGCGGCACCCGGTGCTCGGCATCGCCGCTTTGTTTGCCGTGGGCATCGTGCTCCTGGCCACCACTCAGGGCGTCTACCGACTTGCATTGACCACGAGCATCATCGGCGCCGTCTTCTGCTTGTCACTCGTCGTGCTGACCGGCTATCTGGGCCAGTTGTCGTTGGCGCAGATGGCTTTTGCCGGTGTGGCCGGCTTCGTGTTGTCGAAGGTGCAGCAAGACTTGGGGGTGCCGTTTCCGCTCGACGCCGTGGTGGCGGCAGCGGCGGCCGCTCTCACCGGTGTCGCGATCGGTGGTGCCGCACTGCGGGTGCGCGGCACGGCATTGGCGGTGGCCACCCTCGCCGGGGGAATTGCGGTCGAGGCCTTGATCTTCCAGGACCCGCGCGTCACCGGCGGTCTCGCCGGCACCCACGTTTCGGCGCCGGCGCTCTTCGGAGTGCACCTTGGACCTGGTGAGAGCGGTTCCGACTTTCCGCGGTTGTCGTTTGCGGTGCTCACGCTCGTCATCTTGTGTGTCGTTGCCGCCGGCATCACCTGGCTGCGAAGCAGCCCGCTCGGCCGGCGCATGCTCGCCGTGCGCGCCAACGAACGCGCGGCCGAGGCCGCGGGTGTCGCGCTCACGACAACGAAGCTCACCGGCTTTGCCTTGTCGGCGTTCGTTGCCGGCTTGGGCGGGGCAACGCTCGGGTGGCAGCAGACGCAGTTGTCCTTCGGCTCCTTCGACGTCCTCGTGTCGCTAGGGCTCGTGGCCGTCGCCTACGTCGGCGGAATCGGAAGAGTCAGCGGGGCGGTTGCGGGCGGAGCACTCTTCGCGAGCGGCATCGCCTTCACCGCGCTCGACCGCGCCGCGGGCCTGGGCCGCTACCAGCTCTTCGCGAGCGGGCTTGCGGTCGTCGTCTTCGCCGTGATCGCACCCGATGGCATTGCCGGGCTGGTCGACCACGGCGTTCGACGGTTGAGGCGCCAACCATGACTGATCTTCTACAGCTCGACGGCGTCACGGTGCGTTTCGGGAGCACCGACGTGCTGCGCGAGGTCACGCTGTCGATCGCCGCCGGCACGATCACTGGCCTCATCGGTCCCAACGGGGCCGGCAAGACGACACTCATCGACGCTGTCATGGGGTTCGTGCCCGTCTCCGACGGCGGCATCTCGTTCGGCGCCCGAGACCTCGGCGACCTTCCCCCGCACCGCCGCGCGCGGCTGGGACTCACCCGAACGTTTCAGTCGGTCGAGCTCTTCGACGACATGACGGTCACCGAAAACGTTCTCGTGGCCGGCGACCCGTCGTCGTTGGCAGGCGTCGGTCTGGTTCACGGTGACGAGCGGGTGGCCGGCGAGCTCGGTCCGAGCGACCGCAAGACCGTTGCGCTCGCGCGAGCTCTCGCCGGCCGACCGTCGTTGTTGCTGCTCGACGAGCCCGCCGCCGGCCTCGACCGGGATGAGCGCAGAGAC
>DASSEQ010000024.1:0-6355 GCA_035695245.1 Mycobacteriales bacterium
GAGCCTCTCGGCGATCGCCGTCACCGCCCGTGCCCCTCGCGGGTCGATCTCCTTCGCGACGGTGACGACTTCCCAGATGTCAGGGCCCAGGGCAAGGGCTGCCCGTCGCCCAGCGGGGCCGTCTTTGAACACGACGCCGGGATGCTCGGCCATCCGCAGTCCCTCATCGACCAGCAGCTGGGCCAGTCCGGACGGTGTCGCTCCGGGCACCGTCTGCGCCCTGCGCCGCAGTCGATCCAGCACGGCACTATCGAATCTGATCGACAGCGGCGTACTCATGTAGCAATTGTAGCGCGCGCTACACAGGCCAATTCGCAAGGTTGGCAAGATCCGCAAGCGCCGATCCGAGGCTGGACCGCCTACAGCTTCGCCTTGCATGCTTGGCCGGTTGCGAGAAACGGAGAGGCAGGTCATGGCCGAGAGCATCAACCGCGGTCTTGCGCGACGGCTCCGCGAGGAGAGTGAGCGGTCCAAGGACTCGCCCTATCCGGCGGGAACGAGTGGCAGTCGCCCCAATAGAGATCGGACCTCGGTCCCAGCCGAGACAACCTCGTCACGCAACCGCGTTGATGTACGTGCCGACCAGGACGAGGAACGAGAAGGCGACACCGGCGATCCACCCCAGTGCCAGCAGTCGCAACCGGCGCAGCCGGGCGCCAGCAACACCGACCAG
The DNA here is from genome assembly GCA_035695245.1 of Mycobacteriales bacterium. GTDB lineage: Bacteria > Actinomycetota > Actinomycetes > JAFAQI01 > JAFAQI01 > DASSEQ01. The sequence goes on from DASSEQ010000024.1 coordinate 674, forward strand.
TAACGCTGCCGCGAACACGGCCACCCAGACCGCGGTGTGATGCGTGTGGGTGATGCCTTCCCCAACCGCGACGACTGCAACGACCGCGGCAAGGAACATCGCAAGACCGAGCATTGTGTACTCGTACAGCGAAGGAGGCACCTGTTCGCTCTCCGCGTCGCGCACGTCCCGCCTGCGCACGTGCTTGTCCAGCTCTTGCCATACCTGGCTCGTCACGCTGCCGGCAAGTCCCTCTTGGGCCAAGGATCTGCGCCACTCATCGGCGGCGTGTCCGTGCAGCACCGCTGCATCGCCGCATCGAGTGCGGTCGGCGCCGGTGGCATCCGGGGCGCCCCAAAGAATCACGACTGGGTGCACGGTCTCTACGCCGTAGCTCTTCAACCACAGCCAGAGATCGTGGGCGTTGTCGGTGGCCTGCTGCGCCGCTTTGATGACTCGTCCGCCTGGACCTGAAATCTCCCAGGGGTCAGGGCCCCATTTGGTCTCGACGGCATAGACGCCGCCAGGCCCGATTAGGACGTGGTCGATATCGCGTTGCTTCAGCATGACGTGGTTGAGCACCCGCCACCCGCGTCGCCGCAGCTTCCGCAGCTCAGAGGCCGTCCACTGCTCAGCCAGATCGCCCATCATGGTCGACGCCGTCCCGGTCGCCTGCGCTACCCAGAACGCGACCGCGCCCAGGTCACCCGCTACGACCAGCCCGGCGCAGAAGGCCCGAAACTGACCGTCCGGCATGAACCAGAGTGCCAGCGAGCCAAGGGCTAGCGGCAGACTCGCCATAAGCGCCAGGTAGCGCCAGTGGTTGCGTGCTGTGCTCCCGCTGCAACCAGGAAAAGGGAGCACGGCTCTAGTCGGCGTGCGTAGGGTCGTGGGGCCAGCATTTCGATTCGGCCGACTTCGCTCGTCAGAATGACCAGCGTGCGAAGCTCGACCGCGTGACCGACCCTCTGGCCGAAGGCGTGTACGAGTCGCTTCGAACCTCGGGTTTGGAAGGCGCCCTCGCGCTCGTCCGCGACCTTGAGCCGAGATTCGCCCCGGTTGATCCGGCGGACGCTCCTGAAATCCTTGCTCGCCACGTGGCTCGGGCAGTACGCCGGCTGCTCGCTGACGAGCGCGACGAGGAGAAGCGGGCGGCGATCATCAACGAGTTGATGGACGTCGTGCACGCGCCCGACGAGCGGCTTGTCGACGGCCTCGAGCAACTGGTCCTCCTCACCCGGGCCATCGCCCCGGGCGTGTACGAGTTGCAGCGGCCAGCAACCCCGCTGTCGTCCGCGGCCCTGCTCACCAACGGGCCGGACGAGCCCACCCTCGGCTCGGAACTAAGGGCGGAGCTGTCCAGCGCGGACCGGGTTGACCTGCTGTGCGCCTTCATCCGCTGGCACGGGCTACGCGTCTTGGAGGAGCCGCTACTCCGGCTGCGTGACCGCGGCGTCCGCCTGCGGGTCATCACCACGACCTACGTCGGTGCGACCGAGCGGCGGGCTATCGACGAGCTCGTCCGACGCTTCGGCGCCGACGTACGCATCACCTACGAGACCCAGTCCACCCGCCTTCACGCCAAGGCATGGCTGCTGCGGCGCAATTCCGGTTTCGACACCGCGTTCGTCGGCAGCTCCAACCTGTCGAGGTCGGCGCTCGTCGACGGCTTGGAGTGGAACGTTCGGTTGTCGGGTGTCGCGACGCCGGAACTGCTGCGAAAGTTCGCCGCGACGTTCGACACCTACTGGGCTGATCCGGCGTTTGTGCGGTACGACCCGGCCAGCGACGCGGACCGGCTCGATGACGCGCTGGCGCGTGCCGGTTCCCGAGGCGCCTCGTCCGCCGACATCACGCTGTCCGGTCTGGAGGTCCGCCCACTGCCCCACCAGACCGAGATCCTCGAGGCACTCGAGGCCGAGCGGGAGATCCATCACCGGCACCGCAACCTTGTCGTCGCGGCAACGGGCACCGGCAAGACGGTCGTCGCCGCGCTGGACTATCGACGGCTTCGGGAGCAGCGGGACGGCCAGGCGCGTCTGCTGTTCGTCGCCCACCGGCAAGAGATCCTGCAGCAGTCGCTTCGGATGTACCGGGAAGTGCTCGCGGACGGCGCATTCGGCGAGCTGTACGTCGCGGGCAACCGGCCCGAGCGGTGGAGCCACGTCTTCGCCAGCGTTCAGTCGCTCGCCTCGTACGGCGTCGACCGGATTGAGCCGAACCACTTCGACGTCGTGGTCATCGACGAGTTCCACCATGCGGAAGCACCTACCTACCGCCGTCTGCTCGACCACCTTCAGCCGGCGGAGCTACTCGGCTTGACGGCCACGCCCGAACGCGCCGACGGTGTCGACGTCCGCTCGTTCTTCGACAACCGTGCCGCCTACGAGCTGCGGCTCTGGGACGCCCTCGCGGCGGACCTGCTGGTGCCGTTCCATTACTTCGGCGTCGCAGACGATGTCGATCTGAGCGGCATCGAGTGGAAGCGCGGGCAGTACGACGTCTCACTTCTCGACCGGGTCTACACCGGCAACGACGCCCGAGCCGCGAAGGTGCTGCGGACCCTTCGGGACAAGGTCACCGACGTCGGCACCATGCGTGCTCTTGGCTTCTGCGTGTCCATCGCGCACGCCGGGTACATGGCCGAGGTCTTCCGCCGAGCAGGCATCCCGGCGCTTGCAGTGTCCGGCGACACCGCGAACACCGCCCGCGCGGACGCGCTTCGCCAGCTGCGACAGCGAGAGGTGAACTGCCTGTTCGCCGCCGATCTGTTCAACGAGGGACTCGACGTCTCTGAGGTCGACACGGTTCTCTTCCTACGGCCGACGCAGAGCGCGACGATCTTCCTGCAGCAGCTCGGCCGCGGGCTGCGGCGGGCTCCTGGCAAGGCCGTGCTCACCGCGCTGGACTTCATCGGCCAGCATCGGCGCGAGTTCCGCTTCGACGTCCGCTACCGGCCACTGACCGGCTCCACCCGTAAGGGTCTGGAACGGCAGATCGAGACCGGCTTCCCCTTCCTGCCCTCCGGCTCGCAGCTGATCCTCGACCGGGTAGCCCAGCAGATCGTCCTCGACAACGTGCGTCGGCAATTGCGCCTCACCCGCAAGCAGCTCGTCGCCGACCTGCGCTCCTACGGTGACCCCAGCCTTGCCCGATACCTCGGTGAGTCCGGCCGCGATCTCGCGGACGTCTACCGCGGCAACGGCTCATGGACCGGGCTACGACGTGACGCGTCCCTACCGACGCTACCGCCGGGGCCGGACGACGAAGCGCTCCTGCGCCGGGTCTCCTCGCTCGCCCACGTGGATGACCCGGAACGGGCCGACCTCTACTCCACCCTCGCCGAGCCGGCGGGCCCGGACTACCAAGAACTCGATGAACGCCAGCAGCGGCTCGCGCGGATGCTCTTCTTCACGCTGTGGCCCAACCGAGGCGGCTTCACGTCGTACGCCGACGGCCTCGCCCACCTTCGGCGCCACCCGGCCGTCTGCGCCGAGCTGCGAGAGCTGATCGCGCTCGGGGTCGACCGCTCTCGGCACACACCACGGTCACTCGGCCAGGGCCTGCAGCACGTGCCCCTGCTCAGCCACGCGCACTACCGCCGCGAGGAGGCCCTCGCTGCGCTCGGCTGGGCCAACCTCGAACGATCGGCCCGCGGCAACATCACCGGGGTCGCCTGGGCCGAAGAGACCCAGACCGACGCGTTGCTGATCAACCTGCGCAAGACCGAGCACGAGTTTTCGCCGACCACGATGTACCGCGACTACGCCATTAGCCCGGAGCTGTTCCACTGGGAATCCCAGAACGCCACCTCCACGACTTCCGAGGCTGGCCGGCGGTACCTGGGGCAAGCAGGTCGCCGGACCCACGTCGTGCTCTTCGTCCGCGAGTCACCCACCGACGATCTCGGCGCGGCACCGTTCCTGTGCCTCGGCCAAGCCACGTACGTCGACCACCGCGGCGAGCGACCGATCGCGATCACCTGGCACCTCGACCGCCCGATGCCGGCGGACACATTCCGCGTAGCCAGCGTTGTGGCGTCCTGACCCGGCTGACCGTCCCGCGTTCGATGAGTGCATGGTGCGCTAACTGACAATATGCCCCTCCTTATTGGAGGTTCTGGGTTAACCTCTAATAAGGAGGTGGACTTGTCGAAGCTTCTGCGTCGTCGCTGGCCGAGTGAGATGGCCGGCACCGGCGTCCCGCGGCGCGACCGCCGGTCATGCGACTACGAAGCGTACGTGCCGGACTCCTTGCTCGTCCGTCACTTTGTCTTCGACGGCGCGGTGGCCGCCGATCTGGCAGACGCCGAAGCCGCAATCTCCCGCCTGAACATTGACGCGGTGGCGCTAATGGACACGGAGGCCCTCGCCCGAATCTTGCTCCGCGCCGAGGCGGTCGCCTCCTCACGAATAGAGGGGCTCGAGGTCGGACCGCGACGCCTGCTGCATGCGGAGGCCGCACGGCGCGGGCACGACCCATCAGCCGATGTCACCGCGGCCGAGGTGCTCGGGAACATCGACGCGATGGTGCACGCTCTCGACGCGGTCTCCGAGCAGGACCCGATCACTGTCGATCTGCTCCTCGAAGTCCATCGGCGGCTACTCGCGGACACCAGCATCCGTGAACACGGCGGACGCTTTCGTAACGAGCAGAACTGGATCGGGGGAAGCTCCTACAACCCGTGTTCCGCCGCGTTTGTGCCTCCTCCGCACGAACTCGTCCGCGATCTCATGGACGACCTCTGCGCGTTCTGCGACACCGACGACCTTCCAGCCGTCGCGCAGGCCGCGATCGCTCACGCCCAGTTCGAAACGATTCATCCATTCGTCGACGGCAACGGGCGCACGGGACGCGCGCTCATCCACCTCGTGCTGCGTCGACGTGGATTAGCACCACGGGTGCTGCCGCCAGTGTCCTTGGTCCTTGCCACGCGGGCCACCAGCTACATCGCCGGGTTGACCGCGTTCCGCTATGTAGGGCCGCCGACCGGGACGCAGGCACGCGAGGGTCTGAATGAGTGGGTCGGAGAGTTCGCGGCTGCCTGCACCCGTGCAGTTGAAGATGCATTCGCCTTCGAGGCCAAGACGACAGAGCTCGAGCAGCAGTGGCGCGCTCAGTTGTCTCCCGTTCGTGCGAACTCAGCCCTTGACCTATTACTCCGAGCCCTACCCGGCGCACCGGTCATCACCGTCGAAAGCGCCGCTGCGCTCATCGGGCGCACGTACAAGCCCGCTAACGACGCCATCCAGCGCATGGTGGAGGCCGGCGTTCTACGTCAGGTGACTATCGGTCGGCGCAATCGGGCGTTCGAAGCGCCTGAAGTGATTGCGGCATTCACGGACCTGGAGCGACAGCTCGCCAGTCCGGAAGGCAACACGCGAACGAGCAAGCCCAGCCGTCCGGTACCTGCTCGCCGTCGGACATGACCTTGCGACTGAACCCTTGCCTCCGCAACTCACGGTCAGCATGATCAGGCCGGGCCGGCTGCTTTGGCGAACTGCAACCGAACGCTGCTGTCCGGAAGCCGGCCCCTGACCTCGGCTTCTGGCGCGATCCAGGAGCGGGCAGAACCGACTTTGGCTCCCCATTTGGGCTCTCGAGCCATGATCAACGATCTTGCCGACATTGTGATCATTCGCTGACCTGCACCAACGTGGCGCGCTCGGAGGGACTCGAACCCCCAACCTTCTGATCCGTAGT
>DASSEQ010000025.1:0-5067 GCA_035695245.1 Mycobacteriales bacterium
GCGCTCGGGACCGGGCGGGACGACCCTGCCGGCCTCGACGTCGTCCACCGCGATGTGCTCGATCGCGCCGTCGCGGCGTCGTACCGACAGTGACGTCGGCCCGGCCGCGACGAGCTCGCCGACGACGTCTCGCGGGCCGGCCGGGGACCGCACCCGGAGGCTGACTCGATCACCCGGACGCACCCGGGCGATACTAGGTACGGCCTGGTACCCGGAGGAGGACCGCACCGTGACATACGTCATCGCCGAGCCGTGCGTGGACGTGCTCGACAGGGCGTGCATCGAGGAATGCCCGGTTGACTGCATCTACGAGGGCAGCCGGATGCTCTACATCCATCCCGACGAATGCGTCGACTGTGGCGCCTGCGAGCCGGTCTGCCCGGTCGAGGCGATCTTCTACGAGGACGACACCCCCGAGCAGTGGAAGGACTTCTACAAGGCCAACGTCGAGTTCTTCGACGAGATCGGCTCGCCGGGGGGCGCTTCGAAGATCGGCAAGATCGAGAAGGACCACCCGCTCGTGGCCGCGCTCCCGCCGGACATCAACGCCGACAAAATCGGCCACTAGTTCTGCTAGTTCTGCGCAAATGATCATGGGGCTATGCGCGTGACACGCCGGGCGAGTCTGCGCACAACCCCATGATCATCGCGGGTCTGGGCGGCGGTCGGTGAGCAAGCTTCCGGACTTTCCGTGGGACCGGCTGGTCCCCGCGGCCGAGCGCGCTCGCCAGCACCCGGACGGCATCGTCGACCTGTCCGTCGGCACGCCGGTCGACCCGACCCCTGCCATCGTGCGCGACGCGCTGGCGGCGGCTTCGGACGCGCCCGGCTACCCGCTCACTGCGGGCACCGAGGCGCTGCGCTCAGCGGCGGTCGACTGGCTGCGCCGCCGTTTCGGCGCCGACGTGCCGTCGGCGGCTGTCCTGCCGGTCATCGGCACGAAGGAGCTGGTCGCGTGGCTGCCGACCTTGCTGAAGGCCTCGACGGTCGGCTTCCCGGCGCTGGCGTATCCGACGTACGAGGTCGGTGCACTGATCGGCGGCGCGACCCCGCAGCGGGTCGACGCGCTGACCGCCCTCGGGCCCGGCCGCGTCGACCTGCTCTGGATCAACTCGCCGGCCAACCCGACCGGCCGGGTGCTGCCGCCCGAGCACCTGCGCAAGGTTGCCGACTGGGCCCGCGAGCGCGGGTGCGTGATCGCAAGCGACGAGTGTTATGCCGATCTCTGGTACGACGACGAACCGCCGTCGTCGGTGCTGTCGCCGGACGTGTGCGGCGGCTCGCTGGACGGACTGCTCGCAGTGCATTCGCTGTCGAAGCGGTCGAACCTCGCCGGCTACCGAGCCGGCTTCGTCGCGGGCGATCCGTCGCTGATCGCGCGGCTGCTCGAGGTGCGCAAACACGCGGGCATGATCGTGCCGGCGCCGGTGCAAGCGGCGATGGCCGCGGCGCTCTCGGATGATGCTCACGCCGCCGAGCAGCGCGCGCGGTATGCATCGCGCCGGGCGCGGCTTCTGGCAGCGTTCACCGCCGCCGGGTTCGACTGCTCCGGCGGGGGCGGGGCCGGGCTCTACTTATGGGCGACTCGCGCTGAGCAATGCTGGGAGAGCGTCGACTGGCTCGCAGAGCGCGGTGTGCTCGTTGCGCCGGGCGAGTTCTACGGGCCCACCGGGTCTGCACACGTGCGCGTCGCGCTGACAGCGACCGACGAGCGGGTTGACGCCGCCGTTGCGCGGCTAGTGTCGGGTGCGTGACGCAGCCGGACCAGCCCAGCGCCCAGATCCACCTGCCCGACGATCTCGTCCAGGGCACCTACGCCGACTTCGTCAGCGTGTGGCACAGCAAGGACGTCTTCGTCCTCGACTTCGCCGTGCTCGGCCAGCCGGTGGTCAACGGCCAGCTGGTATCGCGCATCGTCAGCCGAGTGCGCATCCCACCGTCGCAGGTCTTCGAGATCATGAAGGCCCTCGAGCAGCAGCTCACCGCCTGGGAAAACGAACGCAAGTCCCAAAACTCCGAATGATCATGGGCTTGTGAGCAGACACGCCCAGCGTGTCGCACTCACAGCCCCATGATCATTTCGAAAGGCGGGTCGGTTAGTTGGCGTGGAGGGCTTCGTTGAGGCCGGTCCACTTGCCGGTGCGAGGCCTTGCTTCCAGCACGCCGGTCTGGGTGTTGGTCCAGAACATCGTGTCGTTGATGCCGGCGAGCTCTCGGGCTCGTACGACGCTGCCGTCCGGCAACGTGACCTTCGACCCGGCGGTGACGTAGCAGCCCGCCGCGACGACGCAGTCGTCGCCGAGCGGGATGCCGATGCCGGAGTTGGCGCCGAGCAGGCACCGCTCGCCGAGCGACACGACGATCGTGCCGCCGCCGGACAGCGTGCCCTGGATCGACGAGCCGCCGCCGACGTCGGTGCCGTCGCCGACGACGACGCCTTGGGAGATGCGTCCCTCGACCATCGACGTGCCGAGCGTGCCGGCGTTGAAGTTGACGAAACCTTCGTGCATCACGGTCGTGCCCGAGGACAGGTAGGCGCCGAGCCGCACCCGATCGGCGTCGGCGATCCGCACGCCGGTCGGCATGACGTAGTCGGTCATCCGGGGGAACTTGTCCACGCCGTGGACGTGGAGCAACACGCCGGCTCGCCGAGCCCGCAGCCGGGCCTCGTCGAGCTCTTCGGCGGCGATCGGGCCGACCGAGGTCCAGGCCACATTGGTGAGGAAACCGAAGATGCCGTCGAGGTTGGCCTCGTGCGGCCGGATCAGCCGGTGTGACAGCAGATGTAGCCGCAGCCAGACGTCCAGCGTGTCGGCCGGAGCTTGAGCCAGCGAGGCGATCCGGACCGTGACGTGCTCGGTGCTGGTTCCGCGCACCTGGTCGGTGCCGGTGGGCGCGTCGACCGGCGCCGGGTCGACATCGCCGAGAGCCGGCGCCGGGAACCACGCGTCCAGCACGCGCCCCTGGCCGTCGTACGTCGCGATGCCGGCGCCGACCGCTGCGTCGTCTCGATATCCCACGCCGGCCACCCTAGATGCCTCGCCGCTCATAGGCTGGCGGTGATGATCGACCTCACTCTTCCCGGTGACCACCTCACCGCGAGCCTCGTCGACGTGCCGTCGGTCTCCGGCAGCGAGGGGCGGCTCGCCGACGAAGTCGAGCGCGCGCTTCGGCAGGTGCCACATCTGAAAGTTGAGCGGGACGGCGACGCGATTGCCGCCCGCACCGAGCTCAGCCGAGGAAGTCGCATCGTCATCGCCGGTCACCTCGACACCGTGCCGATCGCCGACAACGTGCCGAGCCGCCGCGACGGCGATCGGCTCATCGGTTGCGGCACGTCGGACATGAAAAGCGGTGTAGCCGTCATGCTGCGCGTCGCTGCGTCGCTGGCTGACCCGCGCCATGACGTGACCTGGCTCTTCTATGACAACGAAGAGGTAGAGGCGGCGCGCAACGGTCTCGGCCGGGTCGCGCGCAACGACACGGACTGGCTCAAGTGCGACCTCGCCATCCTGATGGAGCCGACCGCCAACCGGATCGAGGCCGGTTGCCAAGGCACGTTGCGCGCGATCGTCGTCGTGCCCGGGCGGCGTGCGCACTCCGCACGCTCCTGGCTCGGTGACAACGCCATTCACAAGGCCAGCGACGTGCTGGCGCGGTTGGCGTCGTACGAACCGCGACGCGTCGACATCGACGGCTGCGAATACCGTGAAGGGCTCAACGCGGTACGCATCGAAGGCGGCGTCTCGGGCAACGTCGTGCCGGATCGATGCACGATCACCGTCAACTACCGGTTCGCTCCCGATCGCGACGAGGCCGCCGCGCTGGCGCACGTGCAGGAGGTGTTTGCGCCGTACGAAGTCGTGCCTACCGACTCGTCGCCGGGCGCATTGCCACGGTTGTCGGAGCCGGCAGCTGCGGACTTCGTCGCCGCGGTCGGTGGCGAGCCGGTCGCGAAGCTGGGTTGGACCGATGTTGCGCGCTTCGCCGCTCTCGGCATTCCGGCGGTCAACTTCGGCCCCGGTGACCCGAATCTCGCGCACACGCGTGAGGAGTACGTCGAGATCCCGCGCATCGCCGAGTGCGAACGGGTGTTGCGCGCTTACCTGACGGGATAGCCAGCATGGCAGAACCGATTGATCCGGATCGCGTCAGCGAACCGGTTGCGAACACCCAGCGCGAGCTGGCTCCGGAGCGCTCGTCACCCGCACCGGAAAAGCAGCGCGGCCCTGCGCTGTTGCGACGTGGTCAAGTGCAACCGAGCACGACGGACCAGCGACTGCTCGACACGCGCGGACCGTCTGACTGGGTGCATACGGATCCCTGGCGCGTGTTGCGAATCCAGGCGGAGTTCGTCGAAGGCTTCGGCCTGTTGTCGGAATTGCCTTCCGCCGTAAGCGTTTTCGGCTCGGCTCGGACTCGGCAGGAAGACCCGGAGTACGCCGCCGGCGAGAAGCTGGGCGCCGCTTTGGCGCGTGCCGGCTACGCGGTCATCACCGGTGGTGGGCCGGGCCTGATGGAAGCGGTCAACAAAGGATGTTGCGAAGCCGGCGGGATCTCCGTCGGGCTCGGCATCGAGTTGCCGTTCGAGCAACGCATCAACGACTGGGTCGATGTCGGTCTCAACTTCCGCTACTTCTTCGCGCGGAAGACGATGTTCGTGAAGTACGCGCAGGCGTTCGTCGTGCTGCCCGGCGGGTTCGGCACGATGGACGAACTGTTCGAGGCGCTGACGCTCGTCCAGACCGGAAAGGTCACGTCGTTTCCCGTCGTACTGTTCGGCACCGAATATTGGAGCGGGCTGCTCGACTGGTTGCGTCGCACAATGCTCGTGCATCACAAAATCAACGAGGTCGACCTCGACCTCATCACTGTCACCGACGACGTCGACGAGGTCGTGCGCACGATCGTCAACGCCGACAAGGCACGCGCCACTGCTGCCGGAGCTTGATGCGTGGCCGTCATCTGCGTGTTCTGTGCATCGAGCGATCACATCCCGCCGCGCTACATCGACCTCGCGGCTGAGGTCGGCACCGAGTTGGCGCGACGCGGGCACTCCCTCGTCAC
>DASSEQ010000026.1:0-9906 GCA_035695245.1 Mycobacteriales bacterium
ATGAGCATTCCGAAGCCCGTCCAGGGTGGGAGGTTGTGTGGTTCGGCGAGGACGGCTCCGGTGGAGGAGGAGGCGATCTGCTCGGGCAGGTACTTTCCGATGGCTTGTTCGGTTGAGGTCGGTAGCGCGACGAGGATCGCCGGAAGTGCGAGCAGAATTGCAACAATCGCGGTGATCGCACCGGCTGTGTGCCGCAGGACGATGCCGAGTCCCAACGCGATCAGACAGACCAGCGCCAGATATCCGCCGGTCATGACGATTGCGCGGATCACCCCCGCGTCAGTGAGGTGACTTTGCGGTGCTTGCCCAGCGATGATCGCCTGTCCGGTGAAGTAGAGCACAAATGAAACTGCTTCGCCGACGACAAGCGCGACACCGCCGTACACCGCGGCCTTCGCGGCGAGGAGTGGTGTTCGACGGGGCGCGGCCGCCACGCTGGTGCGGATGGTGCCGCTCGAATATTCGGCGGTGATCGCGAGTGCACCGAACACCGCAATTGCCAGTTGGCCGAAGACCGTGCCGGACAGACTGATGTTGGTTGGGTCCCAGGTCGCCCTGTCTGTCGGCGAGAGATGTGACCAGTGTGTCGCGGCCTCCGCGGAAAACAGCACGCCGACACCGATGCTGACGACGACCAAGGCCGCCAAGGTCCACCGCGTCGAGCGTAACGATCTGAGCTTGATCCATTCTGCGTGCAGCAGCCGGCAGGCTTCTGTGGTGCTTGCGGCGCTCATCCTGCGCTCCCTGCTGTTGTGGTGAGCTCTACGAACGCTTGTTCCAGTGAGGCTCTCTGTGGGCTGAGTTCGTGCAGTGTGAGACCGGCCTGCTGGGCGAGCTCACCGATCCGTGCCGATGTCAATCCGGTAACGAGCAGAGTGTGATGACCCTTTGCTTCGCAATGAGCGCCTTCGCCGCGCGTGACTTGGGTCAGCCGATCCGGCTCAGGGGTGACGACCAGTACCGATCGTGCCTGCCCGGCCAGCAGATCGGCGGTCGGGCAGTCGGCGACCAATCGGCCCTGCTGGATCACGATGAGGTGATCGGCAGTCACGGATATCTCGGCCAGCAGATGGCTGGACAAGAGGACGGTTCGGCCCTCGTCGGCGAGTGTTCGCAACAGCTCTCTGACCCACCGCACGCCATCGACATCGAGCCCGTTGATCGGCTCGTCGAGCATCACGACGCCAGGGTCTGCCAGCAACGCGACCGCGATGCCCAGGCGTTGGCCCATGCCGAGGGAATAACCACCGACGCGCCTGCGTGCGACGGCGGCAAGCCCGACGACCTCGAGCAACTCGTCGACCCGACGGATGCCGATCCCTTGGCTTGCCGCCAGGTAACTGAGATGGTCGTACGCCGTCCGACCCGGGTGCAACGCCCGTGCTTCGAGCAAAGCGCCCACGTGGCGCATCGGTGTACGAAGATCGCGGTAGAGCCGTCCGGCAATCGTGGCCAGGCCTGCGTCCGGTGCGTCGAGTCCAAGGATCAGCCGCATGGTCGTCGACTTGCCGGCGCCGTTCGGGCCGAGGAACCCGGTCACTCGACCCGGTCGAACCGTGAAGGTGAGATCGTCGACAGCGAGCGCCTCTCCGTAACGTTTGCACAGTCCCTGTACCTCGATCGCATCGTTCATGGGTGTGACGATGACCGTCGTACGGCGTCGGTGACAGCCGGCGCACCCCCGAGTGCAGGTAGGGATAACCTCACGCCATTTTCGGTGGCTCGCCGGGTGTGCCGCAGGAACGGGTTGCGGCAGGCTGAGGGCATGCGGCTGCTCACGGTCTTCGGCGAGCGACGGACGTGGGGCGCCCTCGGCTACGCCTTCATCGGCTTTCCGCTGGGCGTTGCCGGGTTCGTGTTCGCGGTGGCGGGATTGGCCGTGTCCGCCGGTCTGTCGGTCACCCTGATCGGAGTCCCCCTCCTCGGGTTCGTCGTGACCGCCGCCGGGATCATCGGCGCCGGCTACCGACGGCTCGGTCGGTCGCTGCTCGGAGTTGAGGTCGAGAAGCCCACAGTCCGTCGTCGCCCCGGTCTGGTCGGCTATGTGTCCGAACGGAACGGATGGCGGGCGCTGCTGTTCCTGCTGCTGCGCTTCCCGCTGGCGGTCGTGGACTTCGTCGTCGCGACGGCGTTCACCGCATACAGCCTGGGCGGGACTTCGTACCCCATCTGGTGGCACTTCGTGCACCAGCGCGTGAACGGCCGCGAGCGGCACGGTTTTCAATTCGTCGGGAACACGTTCGCTGACACACCCTTGCGGGTCCTTGCCGTCTTCGCGGTCGGCGTGGTCCTGCTTTTGGCCGCCCCGTGGGCTGTCCGCGTCGTCACCGGTGCTGACCGCCTGCTGATCCAAAACCTGCTCGGGCCGACCAAGGCGTCCCGGCGAATCCAGACGCTGGAGCAAACCCGGACAATGGCGGTCGATGACGCTGCGGCCGCGCTGCGCCGGATCGAACGCGACCTGCATGACGGCGCCCAATCTCGATTGGTGTCGCTGGCGATGAGTCTGGGTCTCGCCAAGGAAGAACTGGACGGTGAGACATCTGAGGAGACGCTGACGCGGCTTCGCGCACTCATCGACAGCGCCCACCGTGAGGCCAAGGACACGATCGTCGACCTTCGCGACCTCGCCCGCGGGATCCATCCACCCGCACTCGACCGCGGACTGCGCGACGCGCTGGCCACGTTGGCCGCGCGCGCGGCGCTCCCGACGACGCTGCAGATCGACCTTCCGGAGCGACCGTCCGCAGCCGTCGAGTCGATCGTTTACTTCTGCGCCGCCGAGCTGCTCACCAATGCTGCCAAACACAGCGGAGCACGCCGTGCCTCCGTTGACATCCGCGGTGTCAACGGGCACCTGCTCGTGCGGGTCGGGGACGATGGCGCCGGTGGCGCCGAGCTGGGCCGCGACGGCGGCACCGGCCTGATCGGTCTCACCGACCGAATCGCCACCGTCGACGGTCGGCTGACCATCGACAGCCCCGACGGAGGACCGACCCTCGTCACGATCGACATCCCGCTCGCATGACCACAACCAAGGACAGAAGCCAACCCCTACGGGTCGTTATCGCCGAGGATTCGGTGATTCTCCGAGAAGGCTTGGGCCACCTCCTTCAAGACCGTGGCTTCCATGTAGTCGCAGCCGTCAACGACGCGCGCGGCCTGGAAGCCCTCGTCGAGAACCATCGCCCTGACCTCGTCGTGATGGACATCCGGATGCCCCCGACGCACACCAACGAGGGGCTGGTCGCGGCCATCGCTTTGCGCGCCCGTCAGCCCGATCTGCGCATCCTCGTGTTCTCCCAGTACGTCGAGACCCGGTACGCGGCGCAGCTGCTCGCCGGCGACGCCGCCGGGCTGGGGTACCTACTCAAGGATCGCGTCGCCGACGTCCGAGACTTCATCGACGCGCTGCACCGCATCGTTGCGGGCGGGACCGTCCTCGACCCCGAGGTCGTCAGCCAGCTCCTCGGGGCCAGCCGACGAACCGACTCGGTCGACTCCTTGACACCACGAGAGCGACAGGTGCTGCAGCTGATGGCCGAAGGTCGCGCCAACGCCGCGATCAGCGCGAAGCTGCACCTCAGCGGGGGAGCAGTCGAAAAACACGTCACCAACATCTTCACCAAGCTCGACCTCGCGCCATCGCCCGACGATCACCGGCGCGTGCTCGCCGTCCTGCGCTGGCTCGAATCCTGACGCGCCGGACGGTGCCGGGACGCGCCTGAGTTTGCGACTTCACCTCGGCGGCGGCAGGTGAGCGTCCCTCGGTGGCGAAGTGCTCGCCGTGGCCATCAGCTGGGTCCTTCAGCTTGGTTGCTCAAGGCGGAGTCGGGTAATGCCCGATAACACTGGAGACCGCATCAGGCCCGCCACGGCGACTGCCGACGAGAACAACGAGGTGTACGTGCCGAAGGGCCACTTGTCGCACGTGTGCTCCGCGGAGGCCGGGCCGGGCCAAGACGCGCAGCCTGCTGCGGAAGGACCGCCGGCCGCGAGACCGAGGCTCGTTGCGGTGCTGCGGCATCTCGGGTTGAGCCTGTTGTGGGCCAACGTCATTCCGGCCGCGTTGTTCTACGCCTGTTTTCGGGCCGGCAACATCTGGGCGGCGCTGATCGCGGCGCTCGTCTGGTGTTACGGAGCGATGGCCTGGCGGCTGACCACCCGCCGGCGTACGTCCGGTCTGTTGTGGCTGACCGCTGTGGGGCTGACCGGCAAGACAGTCCTCACCATGATCACCGGCAGCACTCTCTTCTACTTCGCGCAGCCAGCCGCTAACGATGCCCTGGTCGCCGTCGTGTTCCTCATCTCACTAGCGACGGCACGACCAGTGGTGGCCCGGCTCGCTGGTGACTTCTTCCCGATGGATGACGACATCGCCCGACGGCCACGAATCCAGCAGCTGTTCTGGCGGCTGACGCTGCTGTGGGCCGGAATCTGCGCCATCAAAGCGTTCGCCACTGTCTGGCTGCTCGAATCAGTGCGGCTCTCGACGTTCATCGCCCTCAAAACCGTTGTCACCCCAGCCATCGCGATCGTGGGGGCGGCGCTGACAGTTGCCATCGCCTTTCGAGTGGCTCGCCGCGAGGGGCTCCTGCACGCACCAGCCTGAACCTCAGTCGCCATCAAGCGCCTGAACGCGCCGTTCCTCGACATCGCCTAGCAACGATCCGACGCAGTGAATGCCTCGTATCTTCGGGTGTCGTTCCATGGGTTGACAACGCGCTCGACGACCTGACCTGTCGAGCCCTCGGCGACGCGGCCAGCGATGCCCGAGCCGCCGGCGCAGATGCCTTCATCGACAAGGGCACAGGCGTGGACACCACCCCTGCACTCGGCGGGACGGGGACGCCATCCGGCAGGGCCGAACGTCGCCGTACGTCGACGACGACGACGTCGACGTCGACGTCGACCAACGTGCTGCGCGTCACTGCGCGTGCTGCCCCTTGCTTTTCGGTCACGAAACGGTGACCTGACCCCTCATGCCGGCCGAGGAATGGAAGGTGCAGACGAACTGGTAAGTGCCCGGATGGGTGAAGGTGACGGTGAACGTGGTCGTCTGCTGCCCGGGGTTGCCGCTCACCGTCGAAGAGGTGGCGTGCAGGGTGGGGAAGGAGATGTTGTGCGGGTAGGAGCCGTGGTCGGTCAGAGCGATTCGAAGCTTGCCGACGTGAGCCGCGATGCTCATCGGTGCGAACCGGAAGTTGTCGGTGGTGTCGATCGTCACATGCTGAACCCCGTCGGTGCCCTTGGTGGCTGTGACGGAGGTCGGAACGTGTGAGTCAATGGCGTGCCTACGCCCAGCGGAACCGCTGCATGCTGTGGTGACGAGCGGCAAGGTGAGCAGCAGGGTGACTGGCCAGAGTCGTCGGCGGTGCATGGGAGTCCCTCTCCTAGACGGAGCCGGGCGGCGGGTGGGGCTGTGCAGGACCCCACCCGCGGCCCGCGGATGACGCGATCTGGCGAGGTGCTAGCCGAGGTTCTTCTGTGCGGCAATGGCCTTGGCAAGCACGGCGGCAGTCCCGGCCATGTGCGTCTCGGCCATCGAGATCTTGGCGGCTGCGGTCGGTGACTTGCTCACGATCGCCTGGATGGCGGCCTCGAGGGTGGTGATGTGGCCTTGGAGGTCGTCCGCGACGGCGCTCGCCGGCAAACCGGTGGCCGACGCGAGGAAGTGCGAGAAGTCCGTCTTGTAGTTGGCGAGCTTCGCTTGCGCTGACGCGATGAGCTGCTTGTCGTTGGTGGCGAGCCCCTTGGTGTAGCCGACGAAGAACCCGATGTGCGCCCGCCACATCTTCAGGAACGCGGTGCGTGCGTCGCCGCCGTAAACCGAACCGATGGCGTCGGACAGGTCGACTGTGTTCTGGTCCAGAGCCTTCACCGCTCCGCCCGTCTGCGGGGAGGTCAACCCGGTAGCTACTGCGGTCTGCACCACGGCACCGGTTTGCGCGACGTGCTGGACGAGCAGCCCGGTCAGCGCCGCACGCAAGGCCGACGCCTCGCCATCGGAGTTGCCCGGCAGGTTCTTCTCCTTCGCGATGCCACCGGCGAGGGCTGCAGCGGTGCCGTCCATGTGCTCCGCGGCCATCTCGAGCTTGGTGGCGGCGTCGGCCTTCTTCATCACGATCGACTGAATCGCCGCTTCGAGGGTCTGGATGTGGCCCTGTAGCTCCCTGGCAATCGCGGACGCTGGGATCTGCGTGGCACCTGCGAGGAATTTGGAGAAGTCCTGCTTGTATCCGGCCAGCTGGGTTTGCGCGTGGGACACCATCGAGCGGTCGTTGGTGGCGAGACCCTTGGTGTAGTCGACGAAGAACCCGATGTGGGCCCGCCACATCTTCAGGAACGCGGTGCGTGCGTCCGCGCCGTACACACTGCCGATCGCGTCGCCGAGGGCGACCGTGTTGCCGTCGAGTGCGGTGAGTGCCTGGGCGGTGTTCGCGGAGCCGATACCGGTGGCGACGGCGGTCTGCACTGTGAAGCCGGTGAGGTCGACGTGCTGCCGGAACAGCTCATCGAGACCCGACCTCAGCGCCGCGGCGGCAGTTGCGGTCGCGTCCGTCGGAGAGTTTGCCGTCGACGACGTCGGCATCGACGGTGAGGATGCGGCATTCGGACTGGTCTTGCTACCGGAGGACGAGCCGCCGCATGCGCTGACCGAGATCGCCACGACGGCAATGCCTGCGGCAGCCTTCAGGGCTGCGTTCGCTGCCTTCATCAAAGTCCCTTTCCTGTGTTGGACAGTCACCGCGACGTTCGGGGTCGCGCGCGCCACGGATCACATTTGTCAGGCGAATCAAGGAACTTTTTGATGTGATGAAGATGACTGTCGATGGCGTGATCCGGCGGTAACGGTCCTGCGAAGCAGCTGATCTCAGCCGTTGGCTGCCCCGACCGCGAGTACGTCGGTCGGGTGCGTCGGCATCGGCCCGTCGGCTTCGACGCTGACAGCGAACGCGGCGGTGTCGGAGTAGCCGGTGACCAGCGGCACACTGGAGGTCTGACGCGTCGTGTCGTGGAAGGTCACGACCGGGATCGGGCTGCCGTCGCGGGGCAACTGCCACAACACATACATGCGACCGTCCGGCGGGACCGTAATGTGCACGGGGACGAGGCTCGCTCGCCCTGCCTCGACGAGAACGGCGGCGGCGTCGCCGCCTTGCCCGTGCACCTGGATGATGCGGCAACCGCTCTGCTGCCGGCACGCGGTCAGCGCCGCGCTCGACGCGGACGGACCGGCGGGGCTGAGTTGCCAACCGACGGCGGCAACGCCTGCGGCGACGACCGCAGCGGCGGCGGCGCTGAGAGCACGTGAGGTCATGCGACGTCGCAGCGGCAGAACGCGCGCGACGTCGGCTGCCGGCGGCGGCGCGGCGCTACCGTGCGACGGCGGCCGGATGGCGCTCCACGCCGGCGGGTCGACGGTGCCGTCGGTGAGCGATCCGAGCTGCGCGGCAACAAGGGTGAACCCGTCGAGCCGGTCACGGCAGGAGCCGCAGCAGTCGACGTGGGCAAGCAACAGCAGCTCGTCGTCAGGCTCGAGCGCGTGCAGCGCGTGTGCGGCCACGAGTTCGTCCCACGGATGGTGCGCGCCGCTGAGCTCTTCGGTCATTGCTCCAGCCCTTCGTTCATGCCGTACTCCCCGGCGAGTTGAGCGCGCAGCCGCCGCATCGCGTGCAACGTCCGGCTCTTGACCGTGCCGAGCGGCAGGCCGGTCATGTCCGCGATCTCGCGTTGGGTGTAGCCGCCGTAGTAGGCGAGCAGGAGCACTTCGCGGTGCTCTGCGCTCAGGGTTCGCAGCGCCTCGCGGGTCCGCTCCGCGCGCAATGTCGCCCAGGCCTGGTCCGCCGGCCCCGGACCGGCGATCTGCTTCTCGATCAGCTGCTGGTCCCCAGCCAGCCGCTTGCGGCGACCGGACTCGCGGCGCAGCATGTCGACCGACTTGTGGTGGGTGACCGACAACAGCCAAGTGCTGACTGCGCCCCGAGCCGGGTCATATCCGCTCCCCTGCCACAACGCGAGAAAGACCTGCTGGACGACGTCTTCCGCGAGATGCGGCTCGTCCAGGATGCGCCGTGCCAGCCGGTAACAGGCGCCGCCGTAACGCTGGTAGAGCGCTTCCAGCGATGCCTCGTCGCCGCCCGCGGCAAGGCCCAGCAATGTCGCGTCCTCCACGACGGCCTCCGAGCGGGGATTGGGCTCGGCTCGCCCTCCTGGGTGATCGGTCACGTCAGGTCTTCGTTGTCGGACCTGATCTGGATCACCCCAATTTCTTCCCTTCCAGGGTGATCCGTGCCGACGGTCGCTGCGACAGCAATGGCGTGGGTCGAGAACGCTTTGCCGTCTTGGGGGCCGGAGTCTCCGGGACTATGTGCTGCGCACCTCTGGGTTTCTTCCCGTTGCCGCCTCGCGCGCGTTAGGCCGCCGCTGTGACTCGCGACTGCCGGCCGGAACGCCGCAGCCACGCAGCGCCGGTCAGCGAGAGCAGCACGACCAGCGCCTCGCTAACGATCGAGATCACCCCCTCGGTCTCACCCCAATTGCCGACATCGTCTCCGAGCTGTGGGAACGCGATCAGCCTGGTCAGGCAGTAGGCGACGATCGCTGCGGCGCAGACCGCCCCTGCGACGACGAACGGCGCCGGCGCCGAACCTCGAACGGCGATGACGATGGCCAACGTCCCGGCCACGACCGTGAAGGCGACGAACAGCGCGCCCATGTACGGCGCATCGTGCAGATGCTCAGGTATGACCGGCACGTGGGCCGCCGCAGCCACCAGCAAGGCGAGCGATGTTGGCCAGCGCAGAGCAGTAGTAACGGTCTGTCGCGTCATGTCAGTTCGTTCGCGATTCACAGCGCAGCGGATCACTGCTCACTTCTGACATCATGGTGAAGCCGCGTCCGCGGCGCACGACGCGAGAGAGCGGTGAACGGGCGTGGCCGACGGGGGCGAGCAAAGAGCGCACGCCGATTTCGTCGGGTCCACCGCCGACGTGCCAGCAGCGCGACGCTTTGTCAACGACACGCTGCGCCGATGGTCCGTCGACGAAGCCCTGACATGGTCGGCGGCCTTGGCCGTCACCGAGCTAGCGACCAACGCCGTGGTGCACGCGGTCGGCATGTTCGGGGTGACGCTGCGGATCGTGGACGACGCCGTCCGGGTCGAGGTGCTGGACAGCAGCCCGCGACGTCCTCGACCGCGTCACTACAGCGACGTCGCCACAACCGGCCGCGGCCTCGCGCTGGTCGCGTCACTGGCGGAGCAGTGGGGCGCGACCCCGACCGCCGAGGGTAAGAGCGTGTGGTGCCTTCTGCGTCCGGCCGAGTCGACTTCTGACGACGAGCCCGACCTCGACGCATTTCTTCTCGCCGACGACCTCGCTGTCGAGCCGATCGCGGGGCCCGCCACGTCGGGCACCGCGCGGACGCGAGCCGACACCCGTGACCGGCTGGCGGCGTGACCGTGCCGAGCAGCGACGCGGACCTGATCACCCTCGAGATCATCGGTTTGCCGCTCGCCTTGCATGCCCGCGCGCAGGAGCACGGCGACGAGCTGAACCGCGAGTTCCGGCTCATGGCCGAACAACTGCACGACGACCCCGCCGGAGCCCACGTCCCCCGGCGGCTGATCGAGCTGACCGACTCGCTGACTGCCTCGTACGGCGGCTTCACCGAGCGACAGGAGGACCTGCTCGAGTCGGCAATCCGGTCAGGCCAGGACACGATCGACCTGCGCTATCAATTGCCGCGCCACGTTGCTGCGGCGGCCACATCACTCGCCGCGATGCTCGACGAGGCCGACGAGTTTTGCCGAGCCGGTCAGCACCTGCTGACGCTCGCGACACCCGCGGATTGCGTCGCCTACCGCCGCTGGTTCCTCGAGGAGTTCGTCCGGCAGGCCGACGG
>DASSEQ010000027.1:0-3931 GCA_035695245.1 Mycobacteriales bacterium
CGCCCCGATAGTCCGAATTCTCTTCCCGGCCGTCACCCCCGTTGCCGGACTGAGCGGGACACGGGATGCTTTGAGCAATGACCGAGCCCGTGATCGAAGCGGTGCCCGACCTCCGTGAAGTTGCCGCCGCGCCGACCTTGCTCGGGCTGGTGCGCAGGATCGGTTGGCGCGGCTTCTTCGACGCCGTCGTGCCCATCACGCTCTTCGCCGTGCTCAACACGACCGTCGGCATCGCCTGGGGGATCGGCGCCTCGACGGTTTGGGCCCTGGGCATGGGCGTCTATCGACTGAGCCGTCGCGGCCAGAGCAGCGTCTTCATCTGGGTCGGGCTCGTCTACGTGCTCGTCCGTGGCATCGCCGGCCTGACGACGCACTCCAAGATCGTGTTCTTCGGTCCCGGTGTCGTGCAGGGCGGGCTGATCGGCGTCGTGTTCTTCGTGTCGCTGATCTTCCGGCGTCCGGCGGTCGGCTACATCGCTCCGATCGTCTATCCGTTCGAGGACTTCGTACGCCGCCACGACGCCTATCGCCGCGCCTTCACACGATTGACCTGGATGTGGGCGATCTACCTCGTCGCCAAGACCTTGCTCGACATCTGGTTGCTCAACAACCTGAGCGCATCGGCCTTCGTGATCGTGCGCTCGGTCATTGCCTGGCCGATGCTCGTCGGTCTCTTCGTGATCTCGCTGCGCTACCCGCGACGGGTGTTCCGCCGCGTGCCTGAGCTGTTGCCCTACGTCGAGGCGGCCGAGGGCCGCCGGCCGGCGCAGGTCGCTGCTTTAGCCGATTCGTAGCGGGAGCGTGCGCGGGCCGCGCACCTGACCGGCCGACCACCGCACGGCATCGGCGTCTTCGAGGCTGAACTCGGGGATCCGCTCCAGCCAGACTTCGAGCGCGACCCGAAGCTCCATGCGCGCAAGGTGCGAGCCGACGCACCGGTGGATGCCGAGACCGAACGCGGCGTGCTTGTTGAGCTCACGGTCGATGACGACTTCATCAGCACGGTCGAACATCTTGGGGTCGCGGTTGGCGGCCGGGAACGACAGCAGCACCCAGTCGTCTTCCTTCATGTCGACGCCGGCGAAGTGGAAGTCGTGCTTGACCAGCCGCGCCATCGTCACCGGGCCGTAGGCGCGGAGGAACTCCTCCATCGCCGTCGGCAGGAGCTCCGGCTCGGCGACCAGGCGCTTGCGGTCGGCGGGCGTCTTCGCCAGGTGCCACAGTGATGCGCCGATCGCGCTCCATGTCGTGTCGATGCCGGCGATGAGCAGAAGGGCAATCGCTCCCGTCACCACGAACGGATCGAGCTTCTGTCCATACATCTCGGCGTTGATCAGGTAGGTCGTGAGGTCGTCGCGCGGGTTTTCGAGATGATCGTGGATCTGCGCGAGGATGTATTCACCCAGCTTGCTCATGCGCTCGATGCGCTCTTCCAGCGGATAGTTGACGCCTTCGAGTGCGTTCTCCACGAACTCGCGGAAGTGCGGTGCGTCCTCGGGCGGGAAGCCGAGCATGTCGGCGATGACGCGCATCGGGATGTGTTGTGCGTAGTCGTGCGCCGCGTCGATGACGTCCTTGCCCTGCAACTCGTCGATGAGCTTGTGGCAGAAGGCGCGAGTGCCCGGCTCCAGCTTGCTGACGTTGGTCTTGGTGAACGCGGGCAGCAGCAGCTTGCGCGCATCGTGGTGGAACGGCGGGTCCGACGAGATCGGGGGCGATGCGCCGATCGGCGCCAGCTCCTTCGGCGGCCGGAAGTTGCCCATGATGATCGACCGCGAGGTGAAGTTGTCGGTGTCATAAGCGACCGCGGCGACATCGTCGTACGACGTCGGCAGCCAGCCACCACCGAAGCGGTCGGTGTGCGCGACCGGACAGCGACCGCGCACGTCCTCGATGACGCGGTACATGTCCTGCGCCCACTCGGGCTCCAGGTGGGAGAAGTCGGTGGTCCAGTCGGACACCGGACCGGTGACGATCTCGGTGCGCCGACCGAGCACGCGGTCGTCCTGCCGACGTTGCAGGAACTCCTCGCTGAATCTCTCGTCAACGGTCACGTCAAGCCTCCTCGACAATGCTGATTGCGCTTTCCGGACAGTTGTTCACTGCGAGCCATGCGTCGTGCTCGAGGTCCGGCGACACGGTGCCGTCGCCGAGCACCTGGCCGTTGCCTTCCTCGTCTTCACCGAACAACTTGGACGCCAGGTCGTAGCAGCGGCCGTGGCCTTGGCACTTCTCGGAGTCGATCTGCACCTTCACTGTGGTGCTCCTGTCGTGGTGATGGTGGTGCTGACGGCAAGTGCGGCGACGATACGCCGCAGCAGTGCGGCCCATTCGTCGTCGTCGACACCGTGCAGATCAGGAGTGATCAGGGCGCTGCCCATGCCGATGAGCAGGCAAAGGTGGGCGACCGCGTCGGGCGACAGGCTCGGGTCCAGCTCACCGTCGCGTTGCCCCGTGCGGACGAGCTCGGCCAACCAGTCGGCCCGCTCGCCGACGTAGTCACCCATGAGCCGGGCCATGTCCTCGTCCCGCCGTGCGGCGACCAGGCCCTCGACGACGAGGTAGCCCCGTGCGTCGCGGCGGCGGGGGAGCCAGCGGCCGATCGCCAACAACAAGTCGGTGATGGAGCGGTTGGGGTCGGTGCTGAACAGCTCGGCGAGGCGGCGGCGGCCATGGGCGCGGAGCGCCCCGATCATCAACTGCGCCTTGGAACCGAAGTGCGAGTAGAGCGCCCCGTTGCTGACCCCGGCACTGCGCGCGATGTCGGCGACCCGGGTGCCTTCGTAGCCGTGCGAGGCGAAGACGTCCGCCGCGGCGCTGAGCAGGCGGTCGCGGGTGTCGGCGGCGGTCGTGCCGGCGATTCGTCCCATCGAGGCCAATTAAACGACTGTTCATTTTTTCGGTCAAGGGTGGCAGGGTGGTGGCCGTGGGAAATGCGGCCGGGATCGTCGTCGTCGGTGCCGGTCTCGGCGGTGTCCGGACGGCGGAACGGCTGCGGGAGGGCGGCTACGAAGGCCGGATCACGCTGCTCGGCGCCGAGATCGATCCGCCGTACGACCGCCCACCGCTGTCCAAGCAGGTGCTGCGCGGTGAGCGGCCGATCGTGCACCTGCGGGCCCCGGACTCCTACGCCGACGCCGGGCTCGACCTGCGTCTCGGTGCGACCGCGGTCGCTCTCGACGCCGAACACCACTGCGTCGAGCTGGCCGACGGCGCAACCGTCGCGTT
The DNA here is from genome assembly GCA_035695245.1 of Mycobacteriales bacterium. GTDB lineage: Bacteria > Actinomycetota > Actinomycetes > JAFAQI01 > JAFAQI01 > DASSEQ01. The sequence continues at coordinate 3,229 of DASSEQ010000027.1, forward strand.
CGACCAGCTCGTGATCGCGACCGGCGCCCGGCCGCGCGCGCTGCCCGGAGCCGACGCCTTGCCCGGTGTCCACGTGTTGCGGACCGCCCGCGACTGCGAGCGGATCCGCAAGGACGTCGCGTCGGCCGGTGCCGCTGTCGTCGTGGGCGGCGGCTTCATCGGTTGCGAGGTCGCCGCGAGTCTTCGACAGCTCGGGCTCGACGTGACCCTGCTCGAAATGGCCACCGCTCCGCTGGCGCCCGTGCTCGGTGATCAGGTGGCGTCCTACGTCACCGCTCTGCACCGCGATGCGGGGGTGCACGTGCGCGGCGGCGCACGAGTCGATGGCATCGAGGGCGACGAGCATGTGACGGCCGTTCGTCTCGCCGTCGGCTCGGTGCTTCCGGCTGACATCGTCGTCGTCGGGCTCGGGGTGACGCCTGAGGTCGACTGGCTGGTCGGCAGCGGGCTCGAGATCGACCACGGCATCCGTTGCGATTCCTACGGCACCACCAGCGCACCCGATGTCTTTGCGCTCGGCGATGTCGCGAGTTATCAGCATGCAGTCACCGGCGTCCACCACCGGTTCGAGCACTGGACCAGCGCCGTCGATCAGGCAGCCGTCGTCGCGCACAACCTGCTGGCCGAGCCGCAGTCGCGCCGCGAGCACACGGCCGTGCCGTATTTCTGGAGCGACCAGCACAAGGTCAAGATCCAGTCGCTC
>DASSEQ010000028.1:0-12112 GCA_035695245.1 Mycobacteriales bacterium
AAGGGCGATTAGCTCAGTGGGAGAGCACTACCTTGACACGGTAGGGGTCACTGGTTCAATCCCAGTATCGCCCACCACAACACGGCACGAAGCGTATAGCGACCGCCAGCAGATGGCACGAAACGGCATCATCTGGCAGTCGCGGCGGCGGACGATTTTGCCGGACATGTCAGTGGTTTGTCCGTCGCCGTGACTGGCCCGACGACTGGACATGCGGGTTTGGCGGAGTTCAATTCCCGGAGACCAGTAGTGGCCGTCGGTTCAATCAATCTCCTCGAGGCGGACCATTCGACGCCTTGACCTTCACGCTGCCGGAGCGGAGAGCTGGGGAGTGTTGCCCCGGCAGGCCCGCGGAATGGACGGATACCCACGCGCGGGCGGTGAGGGACAAGGACCGTGCGCTGGCGCCTGGTGCGTGCCGGACGACTCCCCCGGTTGCGAGCCCGACTCGCCGGGGCGTACGGTTTCCTGTACAGGAGGCGCTATGAAGACGATGAGTTACACCGAATCCCGGGCCCGGTACGCCGAAGTCCTCGACGGCGTGATCAACGACCGTGAGGAGGTCGTGATCACCCGCGCCGGTCACGAGTCGGTGGTCATCGTCTCTCTGGAGGACTTCGAGTCGTTGCGGGAGACGGCATATCTGATGCGCTCGCCCGTGAACGCGCGTCGGCTGCTGGACGCGATGGAACGTCTGGAGGCTGAGGCAGGCGAGGTCCACGACCTGGTCGACGCGGACGCCGAAGCCGACTGAGGATGCGGCTGGTCTGGGACGTCAACGCGTGGGAGGACTACCTGTGGTGGCAGACCCAGGACCGCAAAGTACTGAAGCGCATCAACCAGCTGATCCAGGACGTGCAGCGCAACGGTAACGAGGGCATCGGCAAACCCGAGCCCCTCAAGCACGACTTCGCCGGCTACTGGTCGAGACGTATCACCGACGAGCATCGGCTCGTGTACAAAGTCACCGACACCGAGATCCGGATCGCGGCCTGCCGCTATCACTACGGGCGTTGAAGTAGAGGTGCCGTCGATCGCTGCCGGTGTGGGTGACGGTGCCGGTGACGCCCAGCCCGGCGCTGTTGGCGCGAAGTCCGCGACCGGCGGGAGGTCGCCGAACCGGGCGCGGACGGCGGCGGCGATGGGGTGTTCGCTGCCGGCCTCGAGCGCGCCGGCGATCAGGAGAGGCTCGTCCGGGTCGGTGCCGGACGCGGGGTGGGTGGCGATCAGGCTCATCTTGCCGGTGGTGACGGTGCCGACGCCCAGCTCGCGGCACACCGCCGCCACGTCCTTGCCCTCGGCCAGCAACCGATCCGCCGTCGTCAACTTCCGAACAACCTGCTCGGGTGAGTGCCGCTTCCTCGTCGCCATGATCATCGAGCCTTCCTGCCAACTGCCGGGCATTCAGACTCTCACTTGAGGCGGACCTACGAATCGGGGTCAGGCCAAAGGAGTTGAAGGCGAAGGTCCGCCGACTCGAGGAGGACAACGAGATCCTGCGCCGGGCCCCTCGATTTTCTTCGCCGGGGAGCTCGCCCCCGCAACCGCTGATCGTCGCCTTCATCGACGAGATGCGCACGGAGGGCCACGCGGTCGAGCCGGTCTGTCGAGTCCTGCGCGAGCAGGGCTGCCCGATCGCCGCGCGGACCTACCGAGAATGGCGCCGGCCCGATCGGCCGGTCGCCGCGCGCACGTTCAGCGACGCGATCGTGTTCGACCGGTCCGGGAAATCGCCTGGACCACTGACGAGCACGGCACCCGCCGGCTCACCCCGGAAGGCCTCTACGGACGCCGCAAGATGACCATGCTGGTGCGCCGTGAGCTGCCAGACGTCTCGCCCGGAGCGGTCGATCGAGCGATGCGATCGCTTGCCCTGCAGGGCGTTCGTCGTGCCAAGGGCGTCCGGACCACCATCCCTGGCAAGGATGGCCGACGTGCAGGTGACCTGCTCGACCGCGACTTCACCGCCCCGGCGCCGAACCGCACCTGGGTTCGCGACTTCACCTATGTCCGCACCTGGGTCGGGTTCGTCTACGTCGCCTTCATCCTCGACGTGTTCGCCCAGAAGATCGTCGCCTGGCACGTCGCGGCCAGCAAGGACGTCGAGCTGGTCATGACTCCGCTGCGCATGGCGCTGTGGCAGCGCGCCCGCGAAGGGCATCCCGTCGACGAGAAGTTGATCTACCGCTCGGACGCCGGGTCACAATACACGAGTCTGCGCTTCACCGAGCACCTCGCGCTCGAAAGGCTGCGCCCCTCGATCGGCTCGGTAGGCGATGCCTATGACCACGCCCTGTTGGAGACGATCAACGGCCTGTTCAAGACCGAGTGCATCCGCACCACCGTCTTCCACCCGGGGCCCTACCGAACGATCAACGACGTCGAGTACGCCACCGTCGGGTGGGTCGACTGGTACAACCAGCGGCGCCTGCACAGTAGCCTCGGCTACCTCAGCCCCGTCGAGTACGAGACCGCCTACTACGCGGCCCTCAACCGAGAGCCGCAACCCGTATAAGCGCGGCAGAGAACCTGGGACGCTTCAGCCTGCGCGCCGCGCGGCCGGCCCCGCAGGGTCGGCTCGCAGCCCACCCAAACGGCGGTGGTCTCAGCCCTGCAGATTCGCGACTTGCCACTACGTGACCGGATCGGGGCCCAGGTTTCGTGTCGCGACCAGGCACGAGGTGCTCGTGCCCACAACCTCATCGCATCGGCCGAGACACGCGAACTGGCCGGCCGCAGAGCATGACCGGCCGAAATCTCGGCGCGAGGCTAGCGGTTGTGACCGGCCGAGCGCCGCCCGCGCTTGAACACACCGCCGAGCGCGGTAGCCACGAACAGCACGCAGGCGACGACGAACAGCCAGAACAGTCCGTGGACAACGAAGCCGATGATCCCAAGCACGATCCACACGATCACCAGGGCGAGAAGAAGCGCGAGCACGGGTTCACCTCCGTCCGAGTCGACGTTCGCCTGACCTACCAGGTTCGTAACGCAGGCCGTAGTGTTCGAAGATCGCTGGCTCCTCGGCGGCGGTGAGTTCGCCGTCGGTGTCGATGGACGGCGCGTCCTTGACCTGCTTCTTGTCCGCAGTGACGCGGACATGGCGGGGGGATACCCTCGCTTGGAACAGCGGGACGAACACGAGCCGGTGTCGCCCGACCATTCCGACCTTCACTGTGGCGAAGGTGGGCTGCTCGGTCGCCGTGTCGAAGTACACGGCCTCGAGCGAGCCGATCCTTGAGCCAGCTGGATCTACCACGTCGCGGCCGCGCCAGTCCCGGATATCCTCTGCCTCGAACAACGCGCACCTCCGCGCCTGTCGCCGGTCCGCCGGCACCCCGGGTTCCTTTCTAGGCGCTCGGGGTCCGGCCATCCGATCTCCGCTGAAGCCGGTCAGATCGATTCAGGCCTGCGCGTCGTGCTCCATCGCGGCCAGTCGTGTGTAGTAGTCGGGGAGCTCACGCAGGTGAGCCAGCGCGATCCTGCCGGTGACGAGCTCATCATCATGGGTGACGTCCGTGGCCGGGTCGATGCTGCCGTGCTCGAGTTCGACGCTCAGCCCCATCCGGAACTGGTCGAGGTCGACCTCGCCGGCTGGCCAATCGATGCCGATCCTCTCGCCTATGCGTCGGGCCTCATCCGGTGAGAACTGCCTGGCGCCGGTCATGGCCCTACCCGCCCGCCCTCGGAGTCCCACCTGGCTGCTGCGAATTCGTCGACGCGGCCGGACGCGCTCGAGTGCATGGACGTGGATCGGGCGGCCAGGTCGAGGATCTCGCGGGCGTGGTGCCGGTCGCCGTTGGTGCCGGCAATGGCCAGTGCGTGCTGGGCGAGCACCGGCGTAGCGCTGGGTGGGACAACCAGCAGAGTGACGCGTCTCCACCCCCCGCTGTCGACGAGGCTGATCTCGGCGGGGTCTTGGTCACGGAAGCCGCCGAGCTTGACGATGCGGTTCAGCATCGCCGCCTTGCGCGGGGGACGCCCGTTCCAGGCGTTCAGGGCATACGTGATGCGGCGGATCTCGCCGTATCCGGCGGCCTCGACGGCCGCCAGCAGAGCCGGCAGTTCCACGAGGAGGTCCAGCGAGTGCGGCCACCAGCCGCCGTCGACGAACGTGCCCACGCCGCTCGGCCGTCGAAGCGTTAACCGCACGTCCGGCGGCGACGCTCGGCGCGCTGGTTCAGGCAGAACCACGGTGGTCGATACGACGGGGACGTCGCTCGGAAGAAGAATGGTCATGACGACCGCCGATCCAGGCCGCTCGGGCCGCTTACCGATCGCCGAAGGTGAAGCCGGCGGCAGCCAGCCAACGCGAATACCTTCGGTAATTCCAGGATACGCGCCTCATGACGTGTCCGGAGTCGCGCCCAGCCCCTTACCCGGCTCGCGTCAGCGACCGCTGGCCGACCTCCGGCCTCGATCGCCGAGCGCGCAGCCGGTCACACACGCCCAAGCGCCTGGCGCGAACGCGAGGACCAAATGGTCGCTCTCGGTGAACCGGAGCACCAGGATGCCCGAATCCACGAATTCGAACCCGATTCCGCCGAGCGCCTTCTCCGAGTGATACGTGCGCAGCGATCCGTCCGGCAAGGTCACGGTGACCGACCCAGGCGCCAACGCCTCGTCGGCTGGGAGCTCCTGGTACTCGTCCGCTGCACCGAGCTGGCGGTGTACGACGTGTCTGCTCATTCTTCTCACCCTCATGCGAACACTGGCGGGCTCTTGCCATGACGGTATCCCGGTCGCCTGGGGTCACCGACGGTCGCCGCGAACTCCCGCCGGGATGGTGGCGGCGTGTCGAGTCGCCGGGCTGGGCGCTGCGTCTTCTCTCGGTGGCCGCGCGACTGCGGCGGCCGGGTCGTGGTCGTCCAGTGACCGAACGTCGCCCTGCGGGAGTTCCTCCGCGGCGTCAATCCGTTCCGGCGCCTGCTCGGGGCCGTCGTGCTCGCTGTGCTCGCCTGATGAAGCGCTCGACCGTCACAGCCACCCCTTGCGCTTGAACAGGACGTAGAGCAGTGCCGAGAAGGCGATGATCACGACGGTCGACGCGTAGAAGCCGGAGTGTTCGCTGAAGCCCGGGTAGGGGACGTTCTGCCCGTAGAAGCCGGTGATGGCGGTAGGTACGGCGATGATCGCCGCCCAGCTGGTTACCTTCTTGGTGATCACGTTGAGCCGGTTGCCCTGGATGGTCAGGTTCGTCTCCAGCACGCTGGTCACCAGATCGCGCAGGCTCTCGGTCCACTCGGTCGCGCGCAGCACGTGGTCATACACGTCCTGGAAGTAGGGGCCCATCGCGTCGTCGAACAAGTGCACATCTCGTCGCAGCAAGGTGTTGACGACTTCCCGCATCGGCAGCACGATCCGCCGCAGCAGTACCAGGCCCTTGCGCAGCTCGAACGAACGTCGCTGGACCGCCTCTTGATCGCCGGATGTGAGGAAGAGGCTGTCCTCGATCTGCTCGATCTCCTCGTCTAGGGATTCCACCGCGGCGAAGTGTCCGTCGACGACATAGTCGAGTAAGCCGTGCACGAGAAACGCCACACCGAAGCGGGCGAGGTCGCTGTGTGAGTCCCAGCGTTCGACCACGGCCTCGATGTCAAGCGTGTCATCCCTGCGAACGGTGACCAACGCATTGGGCGTAAGGAAGGCCGCGATCTCGCCCATCGCCAGCTGAGCAGTCACCGGATCGAATGAGATCGCGTACGTCGTAAGGAATGAGTGATCCGGGTAGCGGTCAAACTTGGGCCGCTGTTGTCCCTGCACCGCGTCCTCCACAGCAAGCTCGTGCAAACCGAGCTCGGCTGCGACCACGCGTAGCTCCTCCAGTTCCGGCGCGCAGAGGTCTATCCAGACGATCGCGTCCGGCTCATCCAGATGTTCAGAGACATCGGCCAGCTCGAAGTTCTCATCACTCATCACGCCGGCGCGGTAACAGCGGGTACGGGCCATCTGCGAACCCTAGTTCCCGGGGCGTCCCCGGACCGGCGCTGGTCGGGATGTTTGCGTATGCCGGTGCCGGCAAGCTCTGGTCCCGGCGGGTGTCGCGCCAGGCGGCAAACCTAACGTCGCGATGACGCCGTCTTCGTCGACCATCTTGTCCTGACGACAATTGAACTGAACGATCCTGCCGCCGGCCGATCGCCCGTGGTCTAGTCGCGCTTGCAGATGATCAGCCGCTCAACGCGCGGGTCGGACGGGCGACCGCAGCCGCCGCTGGCCAAGCCGGATCAACTCGGCCCGGAGGGCGGGTCATCCGCGATCTCGCGGGGGGAATACGGGCTGGGCGGGTCGAAGGTGACGTCAACGTCTTCGAAGCCCTTACTGCGCTGGGCCTGGGCCTGGTCGGCGTAGGAACGGCGGTCGGCCCGGGTCAGCTCGACGTTGTCGGTGAAGGGTGTCAGCAACGCCCGGGGGTAGAGGTTGTCGACCCGTACGACGTTGATCTCGACGCACATTACGACCACGGTCGCGGTGATGTAGAGGAAGGCGAGCATGCCGAGGACGAGGGCGAAGACGCCGTTGGTCGCGCTGGCGTTCTTGACGACGTGCGCGATGTAGACGATGCCGAATGACTGCAGCACCTGCCATGCGAGTGCGGCGGCGATCGCGCCTGGGGCGACGTCGCGGATCGAGAGTTGCCGCGTGGTGGCAAAACGAAAGGCGAAGACGAACACCGCGGCGTTGATGGCGACGGAGGCCGCCAGGATCGCTGCCGTTACCGCCATGTCGAAGGAGCTGGCGCCCGTGGTACTCAGCGTCGACAGTGCCGTCGTTCCACTGAGCGCGAGCCCGGCGACAGCTAGTAGCACTACGCTGTGGCCGCGGGCCTTGAACGGGTTCGACCGGCTGTTGCGGGGCACTCGCCACGCGGTGTTCATCGCGTACTGCGCGGCCTGGGCCACGCCTAACCCGCCGTACAGCGAACCGACGATGCCGACGATGAGTCCGACGTTGCCGCCGCCGAGCCGCTTCGGCTCGACAAGCTGATCACCGACCACGGGGAATTGCGCCAGGGCAGAATGCAACATCTGCTGCTGCAGCCCAGGGTCACCAGCCAGTACGAACCCGAGCACGGTAGCCAGAAGGAGCAGCAGCGGAAACAGCGACACGAACGCGTAGTAGGCGATCAAAGCCGCCAGGTACGGACCGAAGTCCTCAAAGTATTTGTACCCGACGGCCAGCGGGAAGCCCAGCGCCGGGTGCTGGCGCTGAAACCGGTCCACGCCTTGGACGACCACGTCAACCTCTCGCTGCCACGCTAGGCCGCCGGTGTGAGGAGATGAGCTTGGAAGGCAGCCACGGACGCGACGCCTCGAACTCACGCCTTCGCGTCCGGCCGATGACGGTGTGGCAATGCAGATGGTGCGGGCGGCTCCTCGATCCTCTCGATCCTCCGCCGGTAAGCGGCGCGCGATGGCGGCGCCCTCCGGGTCGAAAGTGGCGCGGCGAGCACGGCACACCGGACGAAGAGGGCCGCTCCCGACAAGGGTGGCACCCCCGGCGGCCGGGTACTGCCGATGAGCTTGGGTGACTATCGGCTCTGCGCGGCCGAGCGGCGTCCGCGGAGGAAGGCGCCGGCGAGCACGGTAACCACGAACAGCAGACAGGCGATCACGAAGAGCCAGAACAAGCCGTGGACGACGAAGCCGATGATGCCGAGCACGATCCACAGAATGACCAGTGTTAGGAGCGCGACGATCATCGCTCTACCGTCGTCCCAGGCGCCGCTCGCCGGACGTGCCCGGTTCGTAGCGCAGGCTGTAATGCTGGAAAACGCTGGCTTCCTCTGCCGCGGTCAGCTCGCCGTCGGTAGCAATCGATGGCGCGTGCCGGACCAGCTTCTTCTCGGCCGTGACCCGGACATGGGTTGGGGCGACTTTCGCCTGGAAGAGGGGGACGAACACAAGTCGATGCCGGCCCACCATGCCTACCTTCACAGAGGCGAAGGTAGGTTGCTCGGTTGCCGTATCGAAGTACACCGCTTCGAGCGATCCGATCCTCGAACCGCTTGCATCGACGATGCCCCGCCCGCGCCAGTCGCGAATGTCCTCTGCTTCGAACACGACGTGCTCCCTCGTGACCACTGCTACTACTCGTGTACCTGACCCCCGGCTGACGCAATCGGGAGCATGCGCCCCGATCATCGTCATGGCATTACGCGTCCGCCTTCGGAGTCCCAGCACGCTGCTGCCATCTCATCCACGCAGCCGGACGGACGGAGATGCGCGGATGGGGAATCCTGAAGCAGAGCTAGTTCGAGGATCTCGCGGGCGCGACGCCGGTCACCGTTCATGCCGGCCATGCTCAGCGCCCGGCGGGCGACGGTTGGGTCCGTGTCCGGCGGCACGACGACCAGGACGATGCGCTTCCAGCCGGAGCTGTCGACCAGGCTTATCTCGGCCGGATCTTGGGATAGGAAGCCGCCCAGCTTCACGACGCGATCCAGCATCGCGCTCTTGCGGGGCGGTCGCCCGTCCCAGGCGGTCAGGGCGTAGCTGACCCGACGGACCTCGGCGTACCCGGCGGCCTCAACGGCCGTCAGCAGGGGCGGCAGTTCGGCGATGAGGTCGAGCGAGCATGGCCACCATCCGCCGTCGACGAGCGTGCCGGTGTGGCCTGGGTGATGCAGCGCGATCGTGGGCTGACACGTCGCCTCGGGCATGACAGCGCGCGGCGGTCTAGGAAGAGTTGCAGGTGACGTGACCAAGGCATGATCGCGAAGAATGGTCGTCATGGTGAAGACCGATCCGGGCCCGTGCAGGCCGGTTGTGTGTCGCCAAGAGGCGAGGCCGACGTGGAGGTCAGCGTGCGAGATACCCGTGGCACCTTCAGTGTACGCGCTTCGGACGGCTTCAGCGGGGTCGCGAGTCGGGTCCTCGTCGTCGTCCGCCGGGCCGGCAAGAACGATGGTGGCGGCCTCGGATCGGCTGTGTCCTGCCGCGGCGGCGCGCGCGTCGATCTCGGACTCGGTCTGCTCGAAGGGTGTACCCGTGCGAGCAGGACGCCGATGGCCTGGTTGACGAGAGACGCAGGTTGCACCCCGCCATCCGAGTCCGTCGTGGCGCGAACGCTCAGATGCTGGTCGAGGGCGAAGTCGCTGAGCGGTCGGTCGGTCAGCCAGCACAGGTCAGCGGCGAGGTCAACGAAGACACCGGAGCTGGCCGCGTACAGGACCACCGCGAGGAGCATCCCGGTGCCATCGGCATTATCGACAGCCAACGGCATCATCAGTGAGCTGACGACGTTGTCTGGATGAGCGGAGTCCCGCATCACGGTGAGGGTCAGTGAGAACGTCGCGCTGCCCGATATCACCGTCAGTCCCAGGTAGGACACGGCCAGTTCTGACATCGGCTACGAACTGGCGAGGCGACTCGGTGATGTCGGGGCCGGTCTCATCGAGAGCTTCGGACAGGATGGCGAGGTCGGCGGCCAGGGCCAGCGGTGATCTCCATGAGCCAAGGAGAGGTACAGCGGCGAAGTCGAGCTCGCCGGCCAGCGCCACCAAGTGTGCGTCCCTGTCGATCCGTACAGATAGCCGCCCGTCGTTTCGCCACACGCGCTCAACGGTTGAGTCGCCACATGGCGATCTTTCAGCCGATGCGCCTGTTGCCGCGGCACGTCACGAATTTGATCAGCGGGACCGGTGCGGGCCTGAAAGGGCGCAAAAGGGCGACCTCGACCTCCTCAAACTTCCTCCGAAAAGCACTCGAAGCTGAGTCGGCACCAGCTGCCCGATCCCGTGCTGATTTGTTTTTGTGCGCACGTCGAGCACGCGCCGTCGAGAGCTGTCGTGAGGCGCGACGCTAGTCATCGATGCACGAACCTCGGGCGGCAGGACGACAGCCTCGAGGCGAAGGTTAAGCCTCGTTGTCCTCCAATCGCTTCGGAGGGTGCCCGAGCGAGTAGCGTTCGTTATGTCAGGGCCGTCTCGTAGCCCACCCACACGACGGTGGTCTCAGCCCCTGCAGATAGTTGGCTGGTCACAGAGTGACCGGATCGGGGCCCACCATGGCCTTCAGCATCACCACCACAAAGGATCCTGGGTCCAGCCGGATAATCCTCCGCCGGCGAACCGCCGCTCCGATTACGAAGCCGTTGGCAGCGGTGATCCAAGCCGAGGACGCGCTCGACCGCCTATCCACGCGGCGCGAGGCGGACTTGACTGCTCAACCCGCAGCGGGCCCTATTCGGTCGGGAAGCGAGTCCGGTCTGGCGCCGACCTCCAGTCCATGCTGATTGGATCCTGGACGACCAGATCGCAGCGGCTGGGTGCGACGGGCTCGCGCGTGACGATGCCCCACGCGCTGTCGATATCGACCATGCGCCGCTCAACCACATGAATGCAGTCACCGCCGGTTATCGCGGTTGACGTCGCGAATCACGGCGCTCCGCGCGATCGATTCGTTGTCGCTTGCCGGTGGGATGGACCACGACGATGGTTCCTCGGAGTTGACCGGCGCGGGCCGCGGCGTGGGAATGGGCAGCGGAGCTCTTCATGGCTCACTGCGGCAATAACGTTGCCGCGTAACGGACCGCTGTGCGAACCGCTAGGGCCCTGCGCAGTTGGGGTGGCGACGCTGGGCAGCGACCAACATCAACCGGCGAGATTCCCGGGGCGACGGGCGCCAGGTCTCGCGTCGCTAGCGGGTGTGTCCGGCAGTTCGCCGGCTTTGTCGGCGCCGCTTGAAAAATGACCCTGGAGCGTCCCGGCGACAGGAGGTCAAAATTCAGGCGGCGTTGACACGACTTTGCGCCGGAACCGGCACTACTGTTGATCCGCGGCCCCGCTCGCGCGCTTTGGGGTGCATACTGGAGGGGCCTGCCAGCACGAGAATCCCCCCGTTCTCACTGCGAAATGGCGGCGGTGGGGACCCTAAGGTCCCGGAGGGACACGGTCTCTGCCGCTTCGGCTTATCGTGCCTGACCGCGCTCGCATTTCGGCCGGACTCGTGTCGTCTACGCCGACAGTCCGGTCCGGCTAGCGCTGTTGACGGCGTTGCGATCGTGCTCGGACACGATGGGCGCGCTCGGTCTGTTCAACCGCGGGATGCGATGATCACCGACGCGAGTTCGCGGCTGACTCAAGGACTGGCGGACGTGGCTCTTCGCGATCGCCGCAACAGCGCACCGTCACCGGCAGCGCAGAGTTCCGCCAGCAGCTGCAGGGCGCGGAGGACCAGCCGGGTCACGATCGGAGCGGGCGGCGGTCACTCGGCCGCGACGTTGGGGGTTCCTGGTTTTCGGCGTCCAGCGATGTCGCGACGACCGCGGACGGCGCGTCGCCGCCGGCTACCGACCGGCGGGGCTGAACGACTGCCAGCCGACCGCCCTCGTTCTCGAACCGAGCGATCGGATCATCGAGTGCAGCTGGTAGTTCGGGGGACATCAGTGTTGACGGGTCGCCGCGCATCAGCATTCCGATTATCAGGTGGATTTGGCGAGCGGGACAGGCGTCCCGTTCGTTGCCGGCGGCGTAACCGACGCCCCGGTCGTGAGCGGTGGCGTGCTGGGGTTCGCGGCGGCGGTCTCACGGGCCAGGAATGCGCCCAGTTCGGCGATGGTGGTCATGAGCGGTGCGGGGAAGACGACGGTGGTGTTCTTGTCGACGCCGATCTCGACCAGGCTCTGCAGGTTGCGCAGCTGCAAAGCGAGAGGGTGGGCCATCATCGTGTCGGACGCATCGCCCAAGGCGGCAGCCGCCAGCGACTCGCCTTCGGCGTTGATGATCTTTGCGCGCTTCTCCCGTTCGGCCTCGGCTTGGCGGGCCATGGCGCGTTTCATGCTGTCCGGCAGCTGAATGTCCTTCAGTTCGACCAGGGTGACTTCGACGCCCCAGTCGACGGTGGTGACGTCCAGGATCTTGCGGATGTCGAGGTTGATCTTGTCGGTCTCAGAGAGAGTCTGATCCAGGGTGTGTTGGCCGACGACCTTGCGCAGGGTGGTCTGAGCGATCTGGTCGATCGCCGCCCGCACGTTCTCGATCGCCACAACCGATTGCACCGCGTCGATCACCTTGAAGTAGGCGACGGCGGAGACGTCGACGCTGACGTTGTCGCGGGTGATGATGCCCTGCGACTGGATCGGCATCGTCACGATCCGCAACGAGACCCGG
>DASSEQ010000029.1:0-11638 GCA_035695245.1 Mycobacteriales bacterium
GGCTGCGACCTGCTGACCGCTTTCGCGTGCCTGCTCGATGCGCTCGATGGCAAGCTTCATCTTCGGCCAGTTGTGCTGGCCGGCTGCCTTCAGGTGAAACACCTCGGCGCGACAGTGGGCGAGCGCACCGATGGTCAGCAGCTCATCGAGACATTCGATGAACTGGTCTCCCTCGCTGCGCATGTGCGAGATGTAGGTGCCGTCGTAGCGGCCGACCACCGAGCAGAGCGAGGTGAGCTCATCGGTGCGAGCGAAGCGACCGGGCGGATAGATCAGCGCGGTGCCGATGCCGAGCGCACCCTCCTGCATCTCCTCCTCGACGAGCCCGCAGAGCCGGTCGAGCTCGGTCGACGTGAGCGGACGGTCGTCGAAGCCGGCGCCGAGGATGCGCAGGTTGGTGCCGCCGACAAAGCTCGCGACGTTGGGCGCGACGCCCTTGCCGGCCAGGAAGTCGAGCCCGTCGGACAGCCGGGGGAAGTCGACCCGGGCCCGGTCGGACAGGTCGCCCCAGGGGCGCAGGGCCTCCCCCATCCGGCCGTCGGTGGGGCCGAGCGAGAACGCCTCGCCGAACACCTCGGTCGTCACGCCCTGGAGCAGGTCCGAGGCGCCGGTGGAGTCCTTTTGCAGGCTGCCCCAGGCGTGGCTCAGCACGTTGACGAAACCCGGGCTGACTACGCACCCGCTTGCGTCCAGCACCTCGGCATCGACGTGATCGGGCAGCTCACCGACCCCGATCACGCGATCGCCATCGATCGCGACGTCCGCCTGGCGCGCCGGCGCGCCGGTGCCGTCGACGACCGTGCCTCCGCGCAGGACAAGACTCACCGGCATGCGGCCAGTCTCCGGCGTGGGGACAAACCGGGCTTGGTGCCAGCGTGACAACCGGAGGCAGCCAGTTTGTGGACCGCCACATCCCCCCTCCTGCGGCCGGATGCGACGCTCTCCTGCATGACCCAGCCCGCGGCAGCCGAACGGGACGCCACCGCGCTGCACAGCGAGGCCGTCGTCGTCGACACGCACAACGACCTGCTGATGCTGGTCACGCGGCATGCCCCGGAGCGGCAGGCCGACTATTTCCGGGAGCGGTGGCTCCCGCAGCTGCGCTCCGGCGGCGTCGACGTGCAGGTGCTGCCGGTGTTCATCGACGACGACTTCCGACCGGAAGGCGCGCTCCGTCAGACGCTCCGCACGATCGCCGCCGCCGAGCGGTTGGCAGCCGGTAACGCTGACGATGTCGCACTCTGCGCAAGCGGCGCTGAGATCGACGCCGCGCTCGCGGCCGGACGGATCGCGCTTGTCCTTGCGCTGGAAGGCTGCGAGGCGGTCGGGACCGACCTCGAGCTGTTCCGCATCTTTGCCCGGCTGGGCGTGCGCATGGCGTCGTTCACCCACTTCGGGCGAACGGCGCTGGCGGACGGCTCCGCCGAGGATGGCGCCGGTAGCCGGCTCACATCGGCTGGCGTCGAAGCACTGCGCCTGCTCGAGGATCTGCACGTGCTGGTCGACGTCTCCCACCTCTCAGCGGCGGGCACGGATCACGTCCTGGAGCTCGCCACCCGCCCGGTCGTCGCCAGCCACTCTTCGGCCTGGGCCGTGCGTCAGCACCACCGCAACCTCACCGACGAGCGACTGAAGGGGATCGCGGCGAGCGGCGGCGTCGTGGGCATCAACTTCTTCCACGGCTTCATCGACCCGGACCAACCGACGATCGGGCGCCTGGTCGACCACATCGAGCACGTGGCTTCGGTTGCCGGGATGGATCACGTCGGCCTCGGACCGGACTTCGTCAAAGAGGTGTTCGAACAGCTGACGCCGCCGATTCTCGCCGCCGACGAGTTCGAGGGCATGTCCGGCACCTCGACCATCAAGGGCCTCGACGGCCCGGCGGGACTGCCGCTCGTGACCGCCGAGCTCATCTCCCGCGGCTGGCGCGACAACGACATCCGCAAGGTGCTCGGCGACAACTGGCTGCGGGTCTTCCGCGCCGCCCTCGACTAACGCCGGCGAGGAAGCGTCCGCCGACCGCTGCGCAAGTCCTCGGCGAGCTCCGCCGCCTGTCGAGTCAAGGTCTCAACCGCGGCCCGGTGCTCGGCGTCTTGTCGGCGCCCGGCGTGAATGCTCCATGCGCCGAGCGACAGCCCGAGCAGGGCGAGTCCGGCGATGCCGCCGGACACCAGCCACGGCATCTGCAGCGGCACGTAGATGGTGCGGGCGCCACCGCGCCAGGCCAGCCCCAGCATCACGAAGCCGACGAGCGCGAGGGCGACCAGCACGACGTAGGCGCGGGTGCCAGGGTCGGCGAGCACCTCGCGGGCCCGGCGAAGCCACGTCATTGGTCGAGCGAGCGCTGGAGGTCGCGCAGTGCTTCGGTCAGCGTGTCCATCTGGCGGGCGCGGGCGGCGCCGTCCTGCCGTCGGGCACTGACGTTGATGACGACAAGGCCGGTCATCACCAGCCCGAGGCCGGGCAGGCCCGCCGACATGACGTAGGGCATCTGCCGCCACACGTCCACCAGGCCGGCGACGCGCGCCCACGCGATGCCGATGAGTGCGAATCCGACCAGCACGACGAGCACGCCGGCGTAGGTCGGGATCATCGACGAGGGGTCGGTGAACGCGCGCAGCCGCGACCGACGTGCGTCGAGCTCGAACTCGTTCGAGCCGCCTCGACGCCAGCGACGGCGTGACGTCAGCGTCTCCGGCCCGTCCGTCATCAAGGTCACATCGCTCATCGGGAGTCCTCCAGAAGATCGTGCACGAGGGCGGCGACGAGCGCCGTACGACGCGGGAGGTCCGCGACCGAGGCCCATTCGCCTTCGGCGTGGGCGTTGCCGCCGACAGCGCCGAGCCCGTCGAGGGTCGGTGTTCCGATCGCAGCGGTCAGGTTGCCATCAGAACCGCCACCGACGGAGACTCCGCCCAACGGATCGAAGCCGAGCCGGACGGCGTGCTGGTTGGCCCGCTCGAACAGCTCCGCCGACATCGTCGCCTCCAGCGGCTGGCGCACCGAGACCGCCACTGTCTTGATCGATGCGCCTGGAAGCACGGCCGAAAGCGACTCGAGTGCCGTTTCGACCCGCGTCATCTCGGCCACCGTCTCGGCTCGCACATCGACGGAGACCGTCGCCTCGGCCGGCACCGTGTTGACCGTGCTGCCGCCGCTGATGACGGTCGGTGTGACCGTCGTGCCGATGTCGGGGCGCGCGAGCTCGGCAATGGTGAGGACCTGGTGCGCGGCCTCGATCGTCGCGTTGATGCCGTTGTGCGGCTCCAGGCCGGCATGCGCAGCACGTCCGGTGAGGTGCGCGGTGAACATACCGACGCCTTTACGGGCGATCTTCAGGGCGCCGTCCGCGCTCGGTTCGAGCACGAGCGCGGCTCGCACTCCGCGGCAGGTGTCCTCGATCAAGGCCTGCGAGGTGCCCGAGCCGATCTCCTCGTCGCTCGTGGCGAGCACCGCCACGCCGTCGAGGTCGTCCAGCGACGCCAGTGCAGCAAACAGCTGCACCAGCCCGGCCTTCATGTCGAAGACGCCGGGGCCGGTCATGCGGTCGCCGGCGACTTGGAAAGGCCATCGGGCGAGCGTGCCCATCGGCCACACCGTGTCGAAGTGCCCGAGCAGCACCACGCGCGGTGTGCCGAACTGCCAGCGCAGGTGCACGCGGCCGCCGACATCGATGCGCTCCGGCACGACCGCGATCCGGCGTTGCGCGAGGGCCGCAACTTCATCGGCGCAGCGTGCGATCGCGTCGAGGTCCGCGGACGGCGACTCACAGCCGACCAAGGTGGCAATGTCGTCGAGGAACTCCGAGTCGGTCATCGCACTTGCCTCGCTGGGGTGACATCACGGGTGAAGAGACGCCCGAAGAACACCGCGCCGGCGAGCAGAGCGATCGGCAGCAGGAACACGAGCGGGTACTGGAACGGGCGGCTGAACGACACCGGTTGGAAAGGCGCTGCGGCAGGCTGCGGGCTGCCGGCAACGAGCGGCGACGCGGCGGGCACCGCGGCCTGAGCCGGCGCAGTCGGCACTGGCACGGCGGGCACGGGAGCGGCAGGAGCAGCAGTGGGGACCGCAGGCGCGGGCACACCGGTGTCCGTCGGCGCGACGCTGATCGTGATCGTCGAGCCGATGTGCGGGGTGCCGCTGCGCTTGTGGCCGTCGAAGGCAACGTGCCACGCGTCGGTGGGTTGAGAGGTGCGCGACGGGACGATCGCGATGCCGTCCTCGATGGCGCCGTGAGCCCACGCGGTGAGGAACGGCCCCAGGTCGAGCGTGAACACGTTCTTGCCCGCGTCGTAGACCAAACCTTCCCCGACGCTGCAGTCGACCGCCGGTGGGGTGGCCGAGGAACCGGCTGTGCCGTCGGTGACCGGTGCCTTCGCGAGGCAGGCAAGCAGCTTCGCCGAGGCGGCCGAGACGGTGCCGTCGGTGGTGCCGGCTGCCACCGGCAGCGTCATCGAGCCCGAGAGCAGCGTCGCGCCGAACGGCAGTGTGGAGAGATTGGGCACGACGTAGGTGCGGGCCGTCTCCTGACCCGCGGCGATGCCGACGTGCAGCGTGTCGGCCGGGTAGGGCGACGTGGGCGCCTGCGAGGGCGGGCAGCCGAGCGGCGAGCTGCACAACCCGATCGGCGCCGAGGCATACCAGGCTTCGGCCTGGTCCTGGACGGTCACCGTGCTCGTCTGGGCACCCGCCGCGGGGACGGACGAGAGCCACGCCAGCGGCGCCGCGACCGTCACGGCGACCAGAAGGACGCGTCGCGCCATCCGACGCCTCGCCCCTTGCCGTCTCACTCATATCCCTTCGCCGCGGGCCGCTGCCCGTCCTGCTCCAGCCTGCCTCGCTCCTGACGCTTCTGGCATCGTCGCGCCGCACCAACCGACCGGTTCGCCCTCGTGGCCCCGCATGACGACTCGACCGCTCCCTGGCGTCTACCGTCCCTGCTGTGAAGCTGACCGCGGTTGAGCTCCGCCGCATCTCCCTGCCGCTCGTGGCGCCGTTCCGCACCTCGTTCGGGACGGAGGTGACGAAGGACGCGCTGCTCGTCCGCGCGCTCACCCCGGACGGTGACGGGTGGGGCGAGTGTGTCGCGATGGACGAGCCGCTCTACTCCTACGAATACGTCGACGCCGCCCAGGACGTCGTACGCCGGTTCCTGCTCCCGCGCCTGTTCGCCGCGGGCGAGGTCACAGCGGGGCAGGTGGCGACACTGCTCGAGCCGATCAAGGGCCATCCGATGGCCAAGGCGGCTGTCGAGATGGCGGTGCTGGATGCCGAGCTGCGGCACGCGGGCCAGTCACTCGCTGCGTTCTTCGGCGCCACCCGGGACCGGGTGCCCTCAGGAGTGTCGGTCGGCATCCACGAGTCGGTGCCGGCGCTGCTGGACACGGTGAGCGGCTATCTCGACGCCGGCTATGTGCGGATCAAGCTCAAGATCGAGCCGGGCTGGGACGTCGCGCCCGTGCAGGCCGTCCGCGAGCGGTTCGGCGACGAGCTGTTGCTGCAGGTCGACGCCAACACCGCCTACACCCTCGGGGATGCGCGGCAGCTGGCCAAGCTGGACCCGTTCGACCTGCTGCTGATCGAGCAGCCGCTGCCGGAAGACGACGTGCGGGGTCACGCCGAGCTGGCGAAGCGGATCACGACGCCCGTGTGCCTTGACGAGTCGGTGACGTCGGCGCGAGCGGCCGCCGACGCGATCGCCCTGGGTGCGTGCCAGATCATCAACGTCAAGCCCGGCCGGGTCGGCGGCTACCTCGAAGCCCGCAAGATCGCGGCCGTCGCCGCGGCCAACGGGGTGCCGGTCTGGTGCGGCGGCATGCTCGAAACCGGCATCGGCCGCGGCGCCAACGCGGCGCTGGCCGCCTGTCCCGAGTTCACCCTGCCGGGCGACGTCTCGGCGTCGGATCGGTTCTACGCCCGCGACATCACCTCACCCTTCGTCCTGGAGGACGGACACATCCGGGTGCCTTCCGGGCCCGGAGTGGGTCCGGCGGTGCTCATGGATGTGCTCGACGAGGTGACCGTCTCGGTGGAGACGATCCGTCCCTAACGCGCGCTGACGAGGCTCGCGGCGTCGAGAGCGGCGCGGATGCGGGCGGCCAGCTGTGGCCCCACGCCCGGCACTCGCTGCAAGTCCTCGACCGTCGCCGACTCCAGCGCCCGGTCGCTGCCGAACTCGCTCAGGATCTGCTGCATCTTCATCGCGCCCAGTCCGCGCACCTGCGCGAGGACGGTTTCCGCGTCCACCTCCGGCGTCGGAGCGGAGGTCGCGCCGGCTGCTTGCACGCCGGCGGCCGGACGCGACCCCGATCGCTCGATTGCTGCGATGCTGCCGCCGAGGTAGGCATCGACGACCGCGGGGTCGCGCTGCACATCGCTGGGGCTGCCTTCACTGATCACTGCCCCGTCGGCCATCGCGATGATGCGGTCGGAGATCCCCATGATCAGCGGGATGTCGTGCTCGATGATGACGAGCGTCAAGTCGAGCTGCCGCTTGAGGTCGACCAGCAGCGCGCCGAGCGCCTCGGTTTCGCGCTGCGCGATGCCGGACGACGGTTCGTCGAGGAGCAGGCACACCGGTTGGAGAGCGACCAGGCAGGCGATCTCGGTGATGCGTCTCGTGCCGGTCGACAGCTCCTGGATCTGCTTGTCGCGGTAGCGGTCCAGCCCCATTGCGGCGACGAGCTCGCGGGCGCGACGCTCCTTGGCGCGCTCGCCGAAGGTCACGCCCACCGCGGCGGAGAGGAACCGGGTCGGTTGCACGCGCTCCAGAGCGAGCATGACGGTCTCCTTGACCGTCATCGTCGGGAACAACGCGGCGTCCTGGAACGAACGGATCAAGCCGAGCCGAGCCCGGTCCTCCGGACCGAGGAACGAGATGTCGCGGCGGTCGAAGATGACGTTGCCGGCATCGGGGCGGGTGAAGCCGCCGAGCAGCTCGAACGTCGTCGTCTTGCCGGCCCCGTTGGGACCGATGAGGCCGATCGTCTCCCCCGCGCGCACGGTGAAGGACACGTCACGCACGGCGTGCACGCCGCCGAAGCTCTTGCGCAGATGGCGGGCCTCGAGAAGGGTGCGACCGGCGCTGGTGCCGCGTTGCCCCGGCACCGTCGCACCGTCGCGATCGGTCACCGTTGCGAGCGATCCGATGGAGGCTGGTTGGCTGTCGGCGACGTCTTCTCCGGCAAACAGAGGCTCGGGGTCGATGCCGCGACTGCGCGCGATGGCTTTGACGACGCGGTCACGCACGGGCTCGACCAGCTGGATGAGGCCACCGGGCTTCCAGAGGATCATCAGCAGCGCGCCGAGATTGGTCGCCGCGAGTGCGAGGTTGCCGATGTTGAGCAACGGCAGGCCGATCACCCAGATGACGCCGAGGATCGGCCCGACGAGCACCGAGACGCCGCCGAGCACGGTCATCACGACGACCTGGAGGCTGGCCGTCGGTGGGAACGACGACACACCGATGCTCGCAAGGTTGTGGCCATAGGTCGCGCCGCCGATGCCGGCCACGAATCCTGCGAGCAGATAGCCCTGCAGCTTGACGACACTTGCGCGCACCGTGAACGCGCGCGCGTTGTCTTCGTTGTCGCGGATCGAGATGAGCAGCCGTCCGAAGCCGCTCCGGCGCACGTTGCGCGCCAACACCAGGCAGATCACGAACAACGTCAGCGCGAAGTAGTAGTAGCGATGCCCGGTGTCCAGGGGTCCATGCAGGGGCCACCCAGTCGGCCGACCCGGATCCACCCCGTCGCCGAGCATCCACGACTGCGCCAACAACCATGCCGGTGTCGCGAGCGCGAAGCCCAGCGTCGTGACGGTCAGCATGAGGCCGCGAATTCGCAACGCAGGCAGCCCGATCGCGACGGACACCAACCCGCCGGCAAGGCCGGCGTAGAGAAGCGCAAGCGGGAAATCGCCGATGCGGCTGGACACCTGGTACGACGCAACCGCACCGATCGCCGCCACCGCGAACTGACCGAGTGTGAGCTGACCGCCGAGACCGGTGAGAATGCCGATGGACAATCCGACGATGGCGTAACCGATCATGCCGGTGAACGTCACGGACAAGCTGTTGGTGATGAAAGCCGGCAGCACGGCAAGCACGGCGACGAAGCCGAGACCGAGCATCATCGGCAGTGCGCGGATGAGCCAGATCTGTTGCAGCCGCTGGGGAATCGGGCGGAGCGCCTGCACCGCCGCCCAGCTGCCCTTCTCCTCGTCGCGACCCGCGCGTTGCCGCTGCACGAGCAACGTGCCGAGGATGACGACGAACAACGTCGCCTCGACCAGGCCGGAACGCGGGTAGTTCCACAGCAGCAGCTGCTCGAGAATGCCGAGCCCAATGCCGCCGGCGAGTGCCATCGGCAGGCTCTGCATCCGTCCGATCACCGCGGCCGTCATCGCGCGCAGCAGCAGCGCCGGACCGAAGCTGTCACCGCTGATGAACCCTTGCGTGGGTGCAGTGAGGATGGCCGTGAACGCGGACAGCGCGCCAGCGATTGCCCAGGCGAGCGACGACATGCGGCTCGCGAAGATTCCGGACATCCGCGCGGCCTCGGGATTGGCCGCGGCGGCGCGGATCGCGAGCCCGAAGCGGCTGCGCTTGAGGAACAACGCGATCGCCAACACGAAGACGGGTGAGAGGAACAACATGCCCGAGTAGGCCTGGGTGATCCGCAATGCGCCGACGTTGAACACTGGCAGCCACGACGGCTGGGGGAACAACGAGCCCGCAGATGCGGTGCTGTTGATGACGACGGCGAACACGACCAGGAACTGCCCCACACCAAGGGTGGCGACCATGCTCATCAACCGCGGCGCGTTGCGTAGCCGTCGTACGACGCCGGTCTCGGCCGCCGCCCCGGTCGCGCCGGACAGGCAGAGTGCGAGGGGGAACGCGACCCAGTACGGCACATGCCACTTGACGGCGGCGAGTCCGAAGAACGCCGAGCCGAACGCGCCGATCTGACCGTGAGCGAAGTTGATGATGCGGTTGGTGCGATAGATCAACACGAGGCCGACAGCGAGCAGCCCGTAGGTGAGACCGATGATCGTGCCGAGCAATATGACCGGCAGCGGAGTCGACGCCTTGACGATGTTGTGCGCGTCGAGCTCGGCGAACAAAACCTTCGCGAGGACGACCGCGCCGATGAAGATCAGCCCTTGCAGGAACTGCTTGCGATAGCGCAGCAGCAACCGGTTGATCCAGGTGGTCACTTGGCGGCTCCGGCGCCCTGCAGGAACACCGCGCGCAGCAGGTCGTCACGGCCGAGAAGCTCTTGGGCCGGACCGTCGAAGCGCATCTCGCCCTTCTCCATGAAGTACGCATGCTCGACGAGGTTGAGGGCGATGTTGACCGACTGCTCGACCAGCACGACGGCCGTGCCATCGGCGTTGATGCGCCGGACCATCTCGAGCAGCTGCCCGACGATGACGGGCGCGAGTCCCAGCGAGAGCTCGTCGATGAGCAGCAGGCGTGGACGCAACATCAGCGCCTTCGACAAGCCCAGCATCTGTTGCTCGCCGCCCGACAGCGTTGCGGCGAGCGAGCCTCGCCGTTCGTAGAGTCGCGGGAAAGCCTCGAAGCACGTGTCGATCGCGCGGTCGACCGCTCCACGGTCACCGCCCATCGTGTAGCCGTAGCTTCGGAGGTTCTCGACAACGGTCATCGGTCCGAAGACGGCGCGCCCACCCGGGATCTGGGTGACGCCGAGACGGAGACGCCGTTCCGCGTCGAGGTAGGTGATCTCCTGCCCGCGGTAGCGGACGCTGCCCTTCGTCGGCAACCCGATGCCGCTGATGACTTTCAGCAGCGTCGACTTGCCCGCTCCGTTGACACCGAGGAGCGCAACCATCTCGCCGTCGTCGACGGTGAAGTCGACGTCGAACAGCACCTGCAGCTGACCGTAGGAGAAGTCGATGCCGCGGCACGCCAACATCGGCAGGTGGGAGCCGGACGCCGTGATGTGCTTGATCTCCTCGTCCTCGAGCACCTCGTCGATCATTCGGTCGAGGTCACGCTGGATGAGCTTGGACGCGCTCGCGATGATGAACGCCCCGAGGACCCCGGGGATTGCGCAGGACACCATCGTTCCGGTGGTGCCGTACTGGCTCTGGATGCCGCCGAGCAGGAGCGCGCCGACGAGTCCGCCGATCGCGGTGAAGATGCCGACCAACGCCTGCGCGTGTGGCCGCATGGCCGCCGGGATGATGGACAGGAGCGACACAGTCAGCAGCGGCGTGATGACGGCGATGCTGGCGCCGGACAGCCCGAACATCGCGATCATCGGCCAGAACGCCGGCATGACGCCGCCGATGGCAATGAAGACGACGGCAAGGGCGACGAGGTAGCCCGACGCCTGGAGCACGCGAGCCGGCGACTCGCGGAACTGCTTCTCCCCTCGCCCGCCGTAGATGACCAACGCCAGCACACCCACTCCGGCGTAGAACGCGAAGAAGGCGCCCCGGCCACCCGGGCCGAGATTCCAACGCTGGTCCAGGAAGAACGAGATGAACGTGTTGAGCGGGATGACGAGAATGCCGACGACAGCGAAGCCGGCGAAGACTCGCTTGTTGGTGGGGATCAGCAGCATGCGCCGGCAGATCTCCCAGAAACCCAGTGCGACGTCCTCGGAGCGCAACAGCTCGTCGTCGCCATGCGACTCGCGCACCGTTGCGCGGATCCGCTGCGTATCCCATTTGCCGTAGCCCGGGTCCCGCAGTCGGCAGGCGAGAAGCGTCAGCAGGAGGGACACGAGTCCCATGCAGAGGAAAACACCGCGCCAGGTGAAGCCGAGGACTCCGGCCAGCACACCGACCAGACCCGGTGCCAAGACGTTTCCGAACACACCGATGGCGCTGTAGACCGAAAGGGCACGGACGCGCGCCTCGGGGTGGTAGCTGTCGACGATGAGCGGCGCGTGCAGCGCCGTGACACTACCGGTCGTCAGCCCGTCCAGGGCGAGGATGCCGAGCAGCCCCAACGCCGACGTGACGAAGCCGGTGAAGAGCGTGATGACGCTCCATACGAATCCGGTGACGATGCAGAGAAGAGCGCGGCGCGCACGGTTCTGGGTGAGAGCCGCGACGGGTAGCGGTGCTATCGAGATGGCGAGGAATTGCAGCGAGCGCATCGCCGCGACGAGACCGATCGGGATGCCCAGAGCTCGACTGAGCTCCGGCGTGAGCACGGTGAACCCGTAGGTCTGGAACTGGTCGGTGATGAAGAGCAGACCGAGAGCGACGACTGGGTAATACGACAGGCCGTGCTTCCGGACGACCTTGCGGAAGCTCTCGGTGTTGTCGTCGCCGGCGACGCCGAGCATCGTCCGCGCGTGGTCCCGCAGCGCCTCTCGGGTTTGGTCGATGTCATCGACCATGGCCTCCTCGAGCGCGCGCAGGCCGGGAGTCGTCGTCACAGTCCCGTCCTCGGGATTCGCAGGTCGAGCTCCCAGGCGCTTTCACCGATTCGGTGTCCGGCCGTATTCATCAGCACGACGATGAAACTGTGCAGCTGGACCTTGTCGTTGTTGCCGACGACGTTGGCGATCGTGTCCAGTCGGATCGAAGAGTTGGTCGTCGTGTAGACACCGCGATCGTTGAGGTAGGAGACGTTCGGGCACTTGGGATC
>DASSEQ010000030.1:0-2010 GCA_035695245.1 Mycobacteriales bacterium
GTGGCCATCACGTGAACGGTACGGTGTCGGGCGCTGCATTCCTGCGACACTGGCCGCTATGGGCGACACGCACGAGGTCACCAACCAAGTCCCGCCGCTGGTCGGATATGACGCGTTTTCCAGCGATCTGGCGCTGGTCGAGGGTGTGCAGCGGCACGACGCGGCATGGGCGCTGGACGATCTGGTTGCGCTCGGGGTGCGGGCCGGCACCGGCGAGGCGCAGGAGTGGGGCCGGCTGGCCAACGTGCACTCGCCCGTCTTGCACACCGTCGATCGATATGGCCGGCGGGTGGACGAGGTCGAGTTTCATCCGGCGTGGCACTCGCTGATGACGGTCGCCGTTTCCGCGGGACTGCATGCTTCGCCGTGGGTGTCGCCGCGACCTGGTGCGCACGTCGCGCGGGCAGCCGGCTTCGACGTGTGGTCTCAGGTCGAGGGCGGTCACGGCTGTCCAATCTCGATGACGCACGCCGCCGTCCCGGCACTTCGGGCGGATCAGGCGTTGTACGACGAATGGGCACCGCGGCTCACGTCGTACACCTATGACTTCGGCCTGGGTGCCCCACAAGACAAGGCCGGATGCCTGGCCGGCATGGGCATGACGGAGAAGCAGGGCGGCTCCGATGTGCGGACCAACACGACCCGCGCGGTTGCGCAGCCGGACGGGACTTACCTGCTCACCGGCCACAAGTGGTTCACGTCGGCGCCGATGTGCGACGTCTTCCTCGTGCTCGCGCAGGCTTCCGAGGGGTTGACCTGTTTCGTCGTGCCTCGGGTCTTGCCCGACGGCACCCGCAACACCTTCCTGATCCAGCGGCTCAAGGACAAGCTCGGCAACCGCTCCAACGCGTCGAGCGAGCCGGAGTTCGACAACACCGTCGCGTGGCGGCTCGGTGACGAGGGTCGTGGCGTGCGGACCATCATCGAGATGGTGATGATGACGCGGCTCGACTGCGTCATCGGATCGGCGTCGATCATGCGCGCGTGTGTCGCGCAGGCGACGCATCATGCGCGGCACCGGCGGGCGTTCGGCGACTACCTCGTCGACAAGCCGCTGATGCGCAACGTGCTTGCCGACCTCGCGTTGGAGTCGGAGGCAGCGACCGCGCTGATGCTGCGGTTGGCGGCAGCGACCGATCTATCTGTTGTCGGTGACGCGCGCGAGGCGGCGTTTCGACGGCTTGCGTTGGCGATCGGGAAGTATTGGGTGTCCAAGCGCACGCCGAATGTCGCCGCCGAAGCGTTGGAGTGCTTGGGCGGCAACGGCTACGTCGAGGACTTCCCGCTCGCGCGGCTCTACCGCGAGGCGCCGCTCAACTCGATCTGGGAAGGCAGCGGCAACGTCAACGCGCTCGACGTGCTGCGCGCCATGGCGCGCGAGCCCCAAGCGATGGAGGCGTTCCTCGACGAGGCGGGCGCCGCGGCGGGGGCGGACAAGCGGCTAGACGCTGCGGTCGCCGGCTTGAAGGCCGCACTCGCCGACGTCGGCGAGATCGAGACGCGAGCTCGCCGGCTGGTCGAGCGCATGGCCTTGGTGTTGCAGGGCTCGCTACTGGTGCGGTTTGCCCCGCCGGCCGTCGCGGACGCCTTCTGCGCGTCGCGGCTCGGCGGCGACTGGGGCCACGCCTTCGGCACCCTGCCCCCGTCGATCGACACAAGGTCAATCGTCGAGAGAGCAACGCCAAAGGCTTCTTAGCCGGAGCGAGAGTCGCGCGGCGCAGCGCATAAGGCGCCCGAGCGAAGCGAGGAAGCCGTAGCGCAAGCGCGCGACCGAGCGACCCCTACATGTGCGTTAACACCGCGCTCAGGTCGGGTTGCTGCGGGAAGGTCATGTCCTGGCCGGGCGGCAGTGCCAGGTCGTTGGCGAATGCCGGGCAGCGGTCGTAGGTCGACCAGTATTTCTGCGCGTCGCCGGCAAGGATGTCGCCCGCGCCGCGAAGGAAGTCACAGGTCAAGCGCTCGCCGAAGGTGTGCGAGATGTTGAAGAAGTAGTTGTCGTTGCCGACCGGG
>DASSEQ010000031.1:0-5460 GCA_035695245.1 Mycobacteriales bacterium
TCCGGGCGCGGACCCGGACGTCGTCATCGACCTCACCGCGATGAACCACGTCGTCGAGCACGCCGTGGGCGACCTCGTCGTCACTGTCGAGGCGGGGGTGCTGTTGGACGACCTGCAGCGAAGCGTGGGTGAGCACGGGCAATGGCTCGCGCTCGACCCCCCGATCGGCGGCACGATCGGCGGCCTGCTCGCGACCGCCGACAGCGGTTCGCGACGGCTTCGGTTCGGCACGCCTCGCGACTTGCTGATCGGTGTGAGCGTCGTGCTCGCGGACGGCACGGTTGCCCGATCGGGCGGCAAGGTGGTGAAGAACGTTGCGGGCTATGACCTCGGCAAGCTCTTCACCGGCTCCTACGGCACGCTGGGTGTCATCGCAACGGCTACCTTCCGGCTGCATCCGGTGCTTCCTGCCCGCCGCGTCGTCTCCGTCGAGATAGAGGCGCCGTGGGCCGCGGTGCGCGAGGTGCTGCGCTCTCCGGCCACGCCGACGGCCATCGACTACGAAGGCACCGAGTTGCACGTGTTGGTCGAGAGCAGCGAGGCCGCTGTCGACGCACAAGCAGAGACCGTCGCGACCCTGATCCGCGGCACTACGACCTCGGATCAGCCGGAGGCATTCGGGCGCCGGCCCGAGCGCGCGGCGGAGTCGATGCTGGTGAAGCTGACCTTTCGGGTGTCAGCGCTGGACGAGGTCATCAGCGCGGTGCGGGAGGAGGTCGGTCGTGCCCCCCTTCGTGCCCATGCAGGCAGTGGAGTGCTGTGGGCCACCATGCCACCGGAGGCCGGTCTGCTCGATCGGCTGCGTCAGCTCACGGCGTCGTACGACGGGACCGCAGTTGTCGTCGATGCACCCGACGAGGCGAAGCGTTCCCTCGACGTATGGGGGCCGGTCCGTGGTCTCGACGTGATGCGCAGGATCAAAGCGGAGTTCGATCCGGACAACCGGATGTGTCCCGGGAGGTTCGTCGGTGGCATCTGACAGTGGAGCCTTCGACGCTCATCACCCGCCGTCCCAGCAACTCGTCGACGACTGCGTGCACTGCGGCTTCTGCCTGCCGACCTGTCCCACCTACCTGCTCTGGGGCGAGGAGATGGACTCGCCCCGAGGTCGCATCTATCTCATGAACGCAGGGCTCGAGGGTGAGCCGCTCGACGACGCGATGGTGCGGCACTTCGACCAGTGTCTTGGCTGCATGGCCTGTCTCACCGCCTGCCCTTCCGGGGTGCAGTACGACCGGTTGATCGAAGCAACTCGCGCCCAGGTGGAGCGACGGCATCCGCGGACGCGGCGGGAGCGGGCGCTGCGCGCCATGGTGTTCAACCTGTTTCCCTATCCGCGGCGGCTGCGGGCACTGCGGCCGCTGCTGCGCACCTACCAGCGCAGCGGTGTCCAGCGACTGGTGCGCCGACTGCACCTGCCGCCTTCAATGGCGTCGATGGAGCGTCTGCTGCCGCCGCTTGCGCCGCCTGTGCCGGTGGCCGAGCACCGACCGGCGGAAGGCAAGCAACGCGCACGGGTGGGAATGCTGCTGGGTTGCGTGCAGCGCGAGTTCTTCAGCGCTGTCAACGCCGCAACGATGCGCGTGCTGGCCGCCGAGGGCTGCGAAGTTGTTGCCCCATCGGTGCAGGGATGTTGTGGTGCGCTCTCCCTGCACATGGGGCGCGAGACCGAGGCAATCGCTTTCGCCAAGCGGTTGATCGAGACGTTTGAGTCGCTCGCGGTCGACGCGATCATCGTGAACGCCGCTGGTTGTGGCTCGTCGATGAAGGACTACGGCTGGGTGCTGCGGGACGAACCCGGCTGGCCGGAGCGTGCGACCGCGTTCAGCAACAAGGTCCGTGACATCAGCGAATGGCTGGTCGAGGTGGGTGCGGTCGCCGTCCGGCACCCGCTCCAACTCTCCGTCGCCTACCACGACGCGTGCCATCTGGGTCACGCACAGCACGTGCGCGAGCAACCCCGGCAGCTCCTGCGAGACATTCCCGGCCTGCAGCTGCGCGAGATCGCCGAGGCCGACATCTGCTGTGGGTCAGCCGGCGTCTATAACGTCCTGCAGCCCGAGACGGCTCGCGAGCTCGGCGCTCGAAAGGCGGTCAACGTCGCCGCGACCGGCGCGGACGCGCTGGTCACCGCGAACCCCGGCTGCCTCATGCAGATCGCGACCGCGCTCGAGGAGCAGGGCACGCCGCTGCCGCTGTGGCACACCGTGCAGGTGCTCGATGCCAGCATCCGCGGCGTCCCGCGTCCCGATCGCTAGCAGGTGTTGCTGAGGTTTGCGCCGGTGAACTGGTTGACGCCTGCGCACTGCTCGGCGACGTAGATCTGGCCGGCCGGCGGGGCGGCTGTGTCGTCGGTCCACGCGATCGCGGCCCTGCCGTCCGGAGTGATCGTGACCTCGAGGAAGTCGAGCAGGTCACGGTTGCCGTCGACACTGCACGTGACACCGGTTTCGCAGATCTGACCGACGTGCATCACATGGTCGCTCGCGACTGCGGATGACACGACAAGACCCTTGTTGGTCTCGTGCAGCTGCGAGTAGCGCACCAACCACTGTGCGGTCGGGTCGTCCGGACCGCTCCCGGTCCCCGTGCCCGAGTAGTAGACGACATCGGCTCGGTCGCCACCGCCGCCGGTCACCCACGCGAACACGTTGGCGGTCGTGCCTGGGGGATCGAGCTGCACCGGGCTGCTCCAGGGCAATGTGCCGGACGGTTGCGAGCTGAGGTCGATGAACGTCTCTGGAACGAGCTGGCCGACCGAGTCGGTGCTCACCAGCGTGTCCGTTGGCGACAGAAGCGTGCTCGCCCCCTGCGTCGACGCATGACTCACATAGATGTGGGTGTTGGTCGACCATGCCGCCCACAGCGTGCCGCTGGAATCGATCGACAGCGTCGGGAAGATGTGGTCGATCGTTTCGGTGCTCGGCCCGATGTGAATCGGGGTGTCGTTCCAGGTCACGCCACCGTCGAAGGACGACGCCAGATAAAGAGCGTTGTTGTTGCTCTGGGTCGTGCCCACCACGCTGTTGGCGTTGGCAGCGACGGTCGACGGTGCCGAGAAGATCGTGTACACCGGCTTGGGGGTGAGCGTGCTGTTGACGTCGACGACCAGCGGCCCGAGCTCGTTGTTGTACGCCGCCTGCGCGATGTGTGCGGTGTCGATGGCGACGCCGACGAACGAGTAGGTCTTTCCGCCATCGGTGGACTTCGACACCGCGATGTTGTCGCTGGCGACGATGTGCGACGACATGTAGAACGTGTTGCCGCCGGCGGCTGCGAGCCACTGACGGTCATCGGCGACGATCTGGCTGCCGGCGGGGTTGGGGGTCGAGAACGTGTTGCCGCCGTCGGTCGAGTTGCCGACCGTGATATCGGGCAGCGTCAGGCTGCTGTAAGCGAGTGTCTGCGCGGACTGACCGGTGGGTACGTCAGGGCTGAAGGCGATGTCGCAGTCGCCGCCGCCGGCACCGTCGTCCGGAGCGCCGAGGAAGGTCGGACTCTGTGCACCTGTTGGCCATCGCCACAGCTCACAGCCGATCGGGGTCGACCCGGCGGCCATCACGTACAAGTTGCCGGCAGCGTCTGACTTGATGTTGGGCTCTCCCTGGACCAGGCCATAGGGGAAGCTTGCGGTCAGCTCGGTGGCGATCGGGAAGCTTGGCAACCGCACCGATGACGAGCCGAACGCGGGCAGGCTGACAGCGCCGATGGCGACGCCGGTAGCGGCGATGCTGAGCATCGCGATGCGGGCTCTCGAGGGCCTTCGCGGGGTCATGGCGTTGGTTCCCTTCGGACGTTGGCGTCGTCCATTGCTGCGCGCTGAGTAGGCATCAGCGCGTTGGCGGCTTCGCGCTCGAAAAGCCGGGCGTTCTGGATGGCCGCGGCGACGATGGGAGTGAAGGCGAGCACCGTGAACCGGTCTTCCTCGCTGAACGGATCGATCTCGGGCGAGTCGATCTGGAGGACGCCGATGACGCTGCCTTCGGTGATGAGCGGCACTCCGAAGTAGCTGCGCACTCCGGCGGACGTGTTGCGCGACTTCGGCACATCCGGGTCGTCGAGGATGTCGGGGATGTAGCGCGGCTCGCCGCTGGTGACGATCCGACCCCCGATTCCCTTGCCGACCGGGATGCTCGCGGCCAACGCATCCGGCGACGGTGCGGGGTCGGCCGCGGCCAGGCGCACGAAGTCACCGCTGGCGTCGACCAGCTGGATCGAGCCGCCGCCGAACGACAGCAGCTGACGCAACGCCGTGAACGTCGACGACAGCACCTCGTCGAGATCGAGCCGACCGGTGATGTCGCGAGCGAGCTCGAGCAGCAGCCGGTAGCGCCGTGCCGGCTCGATCGTCGGTGTTGTGTTGACGGAGGTCGGCCGGGCCCGCCGCTTGCTGAACCCCACCGGCCAGGGAACGGCGTTTGCGAGCGTCTCGACGCAGCGCTGGCGCGCCTCGGGGCGCGAGAACAAGTAACCCTGGGCGGCGTCACAGCCTGCCTCCAGCACGATCTCGAGCTGGTTGAGGCTCTCCACGCCCTCGGCGATGACGGTCATCCCGAGCGCGTGCGCCATTGCCGCGACGCTTCGCACGATCACACCGCTGGCGGCATCAGAGCCGAGCCCGCGAACGAACGAGCGATCCACCTTCACGATGTCGACCGGGAACCTCGCCAGGTAGGTCAGCGAGGCGTGCCCGGTGCCGAAGTCGTCGATCGCCACTCGCGCGCCCATGGCGCGCAGCTCGCCGAGCACCTCGACGACGGTGTCGATGTTGTCCGCGAGCGATGTCTCGGTCACCTCGATACACAGCCGCTGGGGCTCCACACCGGCCGCCTCGAGGGTTCGCCGTACGACGTCAGCGAACTGCGGCCGGATCAGTTGCCGGACCGAGACGTTGACGCCGATAAAGCTCGCGGGCGCATCGATGAGCGCCTGCGTCAACACCCATTCGCCGAGGAGCGTGATGAGCTCGCTCTCTTCGGCGACCGAGATCGCGTCCTGGATCTCGTCGTGCCCTGGCCACCGAAGCAGTGCCTCGACTCCGTCGAACTGTCCGGTCCGCAGATTGACGATCGGCTGGTAGCAGAGCTGCAGAGCACCGTTGCGCAATGCCTCGCGCAGTTCGGACTCGGTGCGCACGTGTCGCTCGCGCGCATTGCGCATCGGCGGGGTGAAGACGGCGACGCGGCTGCCGCCGGCCTGCTTCGCGCGATACATCGCCGTGTCTGCGTCGGCGACCATCGCATGTCCGTCGTGAGCGCCCGACGTCGGAGTGGACACGCCGACACTGCCGTGCACGACGACCTCGTGGCCGTCGACGATCACAGGTTCGCGCAGAGTTGCGACGACGCGCTCGGCCACCTCGACCGCGGCCGCCTCGGTGGTGACGTCGTGCAACACCACGACGAACTCGTCGCCGCCGACCCTGGTGACCAGGTCGGCCGGCCGGACCAGCAGTCGCAA